>CAYZVB010000015.1:6528-31498 GCA_964481315.1 uncultured Granulosicoccaceae bacterium | reverse complement strand
AGTCGTCGTTTTGTTCGGCAATGAGTTCGAAGGTGTCGTCGAACGACTCGCGTGTATGCAGCACAATAGGTAAGCGGTGTTGTTTGGCAAGCTTAATCTGTTGTCTGAGTGAATCTTTTTGCTGCGCCTTAAAAGTAGTGTCCCAGTGATAATCAAGGCCGGTTTCTCCCACCGCTACATATTCACCGGTAGCCAGTTGTTCGGCGATGAAATCAACTTCCGCCTGATAGTCTTCTGCTACGTGGCACGGATGCAGCCCGATCATCGGGAAACAGTGTTGCGGAAATCGTTTTGCCAGTGCATTCATTGCCGCCACTGATTTTCGATCAATGTTTGGCAGATACATACGCTCTACGCCCGCATCAATGGCGCGTTGTATGGTTTGATCTGCGTCTGCGCTGAACTGCTCGGAAAACAGATGGGTATGGGTGTCAATAAGTTTCATGTTTATTGCTGTTTTATTGCTGTATTGTCGCCGTATTCTGGCGGTGCAGGAATATTCAGGTTTACGGTAACGCTTTTTTTCTGAGTAAAGCTGTCGAGCATACTCTCGAGTGAGTATTCACGTCCGATACCACTTTGTTTTACCCCGCCGTACGATTGCCCCGGGAGTTGACCAATTCCCTGATTGACCTGCACCCAGCCGGCCTCAACCTGATGTGCCGTTCGCAACGCCTGACCAATATCGCGCGACCACACAAATGCGGCAAGTCCATAGTGGCTGTCATTGGCCATGCGAATTACTTCCTGTTCATCGCGCCAGCGTATGGCGACCAGCACCGGGCCGAATATTTCCTCACGCGCCAGCCGCCAGTCATTACCTGCATTGGCAAAAATGGTTGGGTGTGAAAAGTAGCCCTCACTCAACGGGCCTTCAGTGTCCGGCATACCGCCGGTCACCAGTTTGGCATTCGGCAGTGCCATGCCTTCTTCTATATAACCGCAAACCTTATTGAATTGTTTGCTGTTGATGATCGCGCCCATGTCGGTGGCTTCATCGAGCGGGTCACCCATTTTAAGTGCGGCGGTTTTAGCGGCGAGCTTTTCAATAAACTCATCAAAGATCGACTCGTGTAAAAATAATCGGGAGCCTGCCGTGCATGACTGGCTTTGGCGGGTGAATCGCATGGCCGACACAATACCGTCGACCACCCAGTCCTCGTTGGCATCGGGAAAAACAATCGACGGGCTTTTACCGCCGAGCTCGAGTGATACCGGTGCAATACGATCGGAGGCGGCGCGCATAATCGATTTGCCTACCGCGGTAGAGCCGGTGAATGATAACTTGCGAATTTCCGGATGTTCGGCAATTGCAGCGCCACATTCTGCGCCCAGCCCGGTGAGTACGTTCAGTACACCGGCGGGCAGTACTTCCTGACACACTCTTGCCAGTAGCAATACGCCGAGTGGTGCGTCTTCTGCGGCTTTTAACACCATAGTGTTACCGGCGCACAGTGCCGGTGCAATTTTAAGCGCAGCCAGTAGCACGGGTGCATTCCACGGAATGATTGCACCTACCACACCAATCGGTTCACGCCGCGAATAGCTCAGCATGTTTTCATTGAGGGGAATCTCTTCGCCTTTGAGTTCACTGCCTAAGCCGCCAAAGAAACGAAAGATATCGGCAGAAGCCGAAGCTTCCGGCCGCGCCTGGGTGCGGATTGCATTGCCGGTTTCGGAGGCGATAGTTTTTGCCATTTCTTCCGTAACGGCTTCGAGCCTTGCGGCAATTTCCAACAGCATTTTTCCGCGTTCGCGCGCAGTGACTTTGCGCCAGGTATCAAAGGCACCGGCGGCAGCTGCGACGGCTGCGTTAACGTCTTCGGTTTTAGCTCGCGGTATGGTGGCGATGGCAGTTTTGCGCCCGGGGTTTTCGACGCTTAGCGTTTCACCGCAGGCGGCCTCTACCCAGTGCCCGTTAATCAGATTTTTTTCATTGATCATAGTCTGTCGCACACGCTTTGAAGGCGTAGCAACATAGCACGCAAACTATGGCAGGGCTACAAGACAAAGCAGCGCGGAACGATGGCTAAGCGGGAATGGCGGTGGCTGCCACGACCCGGTTTCTACCTTCGAGTTTGGCGCGGTATAGCAAATTGTCTGCAGCATTTAACCAGCGTTCGAACTGTGTCGGGTGATTAATTTGCACCACCTGCAGACCAATGCTTACCGTGTAGCGGATATCAGTGGTTTCCGATTGTATTGCCGCTTGTTCTGTTTCGGCCCTGATACGCTCACCGATGCTGGCAGCGTCTTCAGGTGAAACGCCGGGCAACCAAATCACAAACTCTTCACCGCCGATTCTGGCTACCCAGTCCTGTTCGCGAATACAATTGCGCACGCGCCCGGCAAAATCTGCAAGCACCAGATCACCGGCGGCGTGGCCGTAGGTGTCGTTTATTGTTTTGAAATTATCAAGGTCGGTGGCCAGTAGTGCGCCCGACACCGGTGCGTTTTGTTTGTGGATACGATCGTACATTTCGCGACGATTAATACAACCGGTAAGCGGATCGGTGGAGGCGAGCAGAGCAAGCCTTCGTGCAAGAATGTGCTGGCTGCGTGCATACAAAATGATGAGTGCAACTGATGAAGCCAGTAACGCACTGACAATGGCAAATAACAGACTGACTCTGGAAATCTGCAGCAACAGGTTGTCAACGTAACGGTCAACCACATACGCACCCATCAGGTCACCCTTGTTCCAGCGGGTGTCGGCAGAGTTTCCCTGAAGAGTGTTGTGGCAGTTAGCGCAACTGTGGCTGGACGCTATCGATGGAAATAAAGTCCGGTAGACCTGATGACCGTCTTTGGTCATTAATACGGAGGCGGAGTTGTATCCCGGTGCATCCATCATTTGCCTGAGCTGCGATACCATCCGGTCGTCGGTTGGCGGAGTGACGACCTCCCTGCCGGGTAAACCCACCATGCTGGTGCGGACGTTGTCATTAGGGTTGGCTCGCTGCTGAAAATGTGTCAGTGAATCTGCTCGAAAGGTAGCAGGGACCGGTAAGTCGTCCGCCGCCGTACTCTGCCGCAATCGACCGTAGGAGCTGACATAACTGTTCGTTAGTTCGAGCAGTATCGAGGCTTCGGTTCTGACGTTCGCAAGGTAGGTCTGCTGCAGTTTAGTCTGTGCAATATGCTAAACAACCAATCCTGCGAAGAGGCCTGGCAAAACAATTGATGCGTAGCGTAGTCCGTTTTTCATGCTCGAGAATCACCTGCCGCTCGTGGGGCTGAGGGGCTTATGGCACAATCAATGTCCCTTCGCTGGGTAACGGCGCGCAGTCTTATTTCTATAGTAAGGCTGCTCTGTGGTAGATAATGCAACCTGACTTTTATTATGCAGACAATTGATCAGCTGGTTGAACAAAGAATCAAAGCCGCACAGGAGCGCGGCGAGCTGGATAACCTTGCAGGTGAAGGCAAGCCGCTGGAACTTGACGATGACTCCGCGGTACCCGCCGAGCTGCGCATCGCTTACCGGTTGCTGAAAAACTCGGGCTTCCTGCCACCGGAGCTTGAAACACTGAAGAACGTTCGCCATGCCGAATCGCTGTTGCATCATCTGGAAGACAACGAAGAGCGCACCAGGCTCATGCAGAAAATCAGTGTGATGAAAATGCAGCTGGCCAAAAGCGGGCACCAACTTAGCCATCTGGTTGATGAAACGCAGTATCGTGAGAAGCTTTTAAAACGCGTCCCGGAATAGCAACCGGCCAGACGCAACAGGTAAAACTGGAAAACCAATGTTCAAAGAAAGACTCGTCGAATTTCAGCGTCGCCTGTCGGACGTTGGGATTGATGTTGCGCTGATCACCGATGAAGACAACGTTTACTACCTGACCGGCTACTACGATTACCTGCACATGGAGTTTGGCCGCCCGACAATCCTGGTGGTGTCTGCCAGTGCCGGAACACTGCTGATTACGCCAACCATTGATCTTAACTCTGCCGAGGCCTCTGCTCAGGTAGACCGGATTGCCGCATGGAATGACGGAATGGGTAAAGAGTGGCGGCAGGAGTTGCCGGATGTACTCAACAATGCAGCAACCGTTGCGATTGAACCCGATGCCATGCCGCCACTGGTGCGTAAATACATTGATGAGGCGACTGGTGGTGCGTCACTTGCCAATGCCGCTGAACTACTTGCGAATATGCGTATGATCAAGTCGGCGCACGAGCTGCAACTGGCAAGGCACGCCGGTGAAGTTGCCAATGCCATGATGCAGGCAGGCAGAGAAGCAATCGCTGATGGTGTGGCCGAATTTGAAGTGGCGCTTGCCACATCACGGGCGGGTACCAGAAAGGCGGCTGAGCTTCTTTCGGCTCACTACACCGATGGCGATATGTCACCGAATACGCATTTTCTGCAGATCATGGCGTCGGGCGATACCATCACCAAAACACATCACCGGGCCAGCACCCGTATTATGCGCCATGGTGAGCCGGTGTTTCTTTGCTTTTGCGGTATGACAAACTTCCACCGCTTTAAGCTTGGTTTTGACCGCACCTTCTGGATTGGTGAAATCGCCGAACCTGCGCAGCAAAACATCTATGAGGTGGCTGTTGCCAGTCAGCAGGCTGCACTGAATGCACTGAGGCCGGGCGTGACTGCAGAAAGTGTTCATGCGGCTTATGCCGAGGTTATTCAAAGCGCCGGCTTTGAGTACCCGTTTCGCTGCGGTCGTGCGACCGGCTTCAGCTATCTGGAATCACCGCAACTTGTAACCGGAGACAAAACCATACTCAAACCGGGTATGGTGATGGCGGTAGACGGATCGGTTTCTGTGGATAACTTTAGAGCGCAGGTCGGTGACAGTTTTATTATTACTGATAGTGGCTGCGAGCCGTTAACCAGTCACAGCAAGTCCGTTGATGAAGTGGTGTTGTAGCGCTGTAACTGCCAGCGCATCAGTCAGTATCGTCCAAGTACAATGATTAACGGTCACGCACCGTGGTACGTTGCGGATTAGTGTTGTCTGCTTTCGCGCCGTGCTTCAATCAAGTCCCGCACAATAACGCGCGGTACGCCGAGAGCGCGCAGTGAAGTCGAGACTACGTTATCGATGGAGTCGGGCAGGTTGAGCTTGCGTTGACCGTCCTCTTCCAAAAACTCCGGCTGGTGCGCGTCGATTAATGAGATAGCCGAGCCACCCAGTGTGGTTTTGATGTAGTCGACTGAAGGCTGTACGTTTTCAACGTAAAACTCAAAGCGGCTGCGCAGCGCTTCTTCATGATCGTCGGCGCGGCCGCGCTTACCGGCTCTGGCGCTCATTTCGGCCTTACTGATAGAAAGGTGCAGTACCTTCAATACCGGTACGTTTACACTGTTGAGGTAACCGAGTAAGTGCTCGGCGGCGGCAACCGTTCGTGGATAACCATCGAGAATGAATGGAAGGTTGTAGCCGTCAGTACCGTCACTGTTTTTGGTTTGCAAAATGGTATCGATTTCTGCCGAGATCAGATCCTGTGTCCATCGATTAGGAATCAGCAGGCCGCGAACGGTACAGAACTCAAGCCATTCCAACTGGCTTACATCGTCGCTTGCGGTATTGCGGTTGAGAATCTTTTGCAGCTCCGGCAGATAGCGTCGTACCTTTTCGCTGAGCTCGTCGGTAGTGTCAATGCAATCGAACATGCTTACATCACGTGACAGCGAGTACTTTTCAGCGAGCATTTTTGCGTAAACCGCATCTTCTTTGGAGCGCTGAACGGTGTTTCGCAGTATGCCCCCCATTGAAAGATGCCGGTCCGGGTCGATAGAAAGCATTTCGCACAACGCCTGTGCGACTTCGCCTTTGCCGCAGCTTGACGGGCCGGTGAGAATGACCACCCCCGGACCGCGCAAGGCGATTTTCTCAACTCTGACAAGTGACGGGGGCAGGTAGGAATTGCGGTTCATTGATAGACCTGGAAATTATTATTAGAGATTGAATGACGATGCCAGAGACACATGCGGAAGTTCCGACCTGACAGTTCCAAGCTTTGCAGCGTTCCGATTGTACTTTAGCTCGGCGGCAAAATGTTTTTACTGATAGTGAAATCTTGGCCACTGTCAGCTTAAGCGTCCCGTTGATGCCAATATTAAACCCGGCCTGAGCGCTTCGCTGAGTCTGTCTGGTGCCGGCGTCTGTTTGCCCGGGGTGGCTCGACTTTGTGACCGGCATGGCGTCTAAAGTAAAAAGTGTGAGCGCCGCCACTATTTGCGACGAGCACCGGTTTGCCTGCTAACCGTGGGTCGAAAGGTACCGGTGCGGGAACAACAAGTGAAGACTGGCCAGCCTATCGTGCAAATCCAATCGCAAAAGGTTGTCGGCATTGTCCCGGCGCAACCATCCGCCGAGTTCTCTGACGACTTGCTGCGCGACGTCATGGACTCGATGGAGCAGTGTATTCTGGTGTGGGATGCACAGGCGGTCTGCACGCTGGTCAATGTTCGTGTGTTCGAGATGCTGGAGCTGGAATCCAACGATCTGTACCCGGGAATGCACCGCACAGACTTTCTGCGACTGGGTGTTGAACGCGGCGAGTTCAGTCAGGAAACTGCAGACAAAGCGGAAGCGCAGTTCGAGCGTGGAGAGCCGTTTGTATTCGAACGGGCCATGCCCTCCGGACGCTCAATATCGACCAACGTCAGACCGCGTGATGTTGGCGGGTTTGTTGTTACCTTCAGTGATATTTCCCGTCAAAAAGAAAAACAGACCGAACTCAGTGCAGCCCGGGACCGTGCCGAGACCGCTGAAACAGAACTGGCTGACCGGCTGCTTCATCTGAGCGAAGAAAAAGCCGCACTCGAACAGCAACAGGACAAGCTTGCCCGACTTTCGATGGTGGCAACCCATGCGAAAGACCTCATTGTTATCACCGGCAGCCGCGGCCAGATAGAGTGGGTAAATAAGGCATTTTCACGCGCTATTGGGTATCAGTTAAACGAGGTGGCAGAGCAGTCTCTGCCGGAGCTGCTGTGCGGCAGTGAAACCGATCCTGCCTCAATGGCAGAAATAAACGAGTGCATGCAAAACCGACAGGTGGTTCGGTCCGAACTGCAATGCTACCGACAGTCACAGCAAACGTTCTGGATGGAGCTGGAAGTGACGCCGGTGTTTTCAGAAACCGGCGAGCACACGAATTTCATTGCGGTTGGTCGAGATACTACTGCACGCAGAGTTGCGCAGGAGCAGGCGGTTGAAGCCAGAGAATATGAAGCGCGCAAACGGCACGAAGCAAAACTACTGGCCGAATTTAATGAGTGGTTGCAGTCTACCGATTCACTGGATGAATTGTTTGCGGTGGTCAGTGCGTTTTTAAAACAGCTACTGCCGGAGAGCGCCGGCGCGGTCTATGTGTATGCTAATTCGCGTGATGTATTGGAGGGTGTGTGCAACTGGAACGACGGCAAGATGGTCGCAAACTTTGAGCCTCCCGATTGCTGGGCGCTGCGGCGTGGTCGCAGTTATTTCTACGGTGAGAACGCTGTTGATTTTCCTTGTCGCCATGTGGTTAACAGCCATGCGGAAGAGCAACTGGCACGGCACTACTGTTTGCCGATTATTGCACATGGTGACACCGTTGGATTGCTGTGTGTGGAATTGCCTGACTGTGATGATGCTGAAGAAAGCAGAGAGGCACAAAAACTTGCAAGCTTTTGTGCAGAACAAATCAGCCTTGCCATTGCCAATGTACAACTGCGTGAGCAACTGACCGATCAGTCTACGCGTGACGGACTTACCTCACTGTTTAATCGTCGTTATTTTATTGAATGTATCCGCCGTGAGCTGAATAAGTGCAGTGCAGAAAATCCGGCGTCTGTGATTTCGTTTGATGTTGATCATTTTAAGAAATTCAATGATAACTACGGGCACGATGCTGGTGATACGGTATTGCGGACCATGAGCCAGGCGTTGCTCGAGCAGTTTCGAAGCTCTGATATTCCATGCCGTTACGGTGGCGAAGAGTTTGTGATATTTTTGCCCGGCGCCAGTGCCGATGTTGCGCGACTCAGAGCAGAAGAACTGCGTTGTGTTATCGAAAACACAAAGGTGCGCTACAGCGGTGAAGAACTGGCAGTGACGATCTCTTCAGGTATCGCTACTTTCCCGGCTAACGGAAACAACGTACAAACCCTGATTAAAAGCGCAGACAAAGCGCTCTATGCTGCCAAAGAAGGCGGTCGCAACACGGTGCGACACTATGAAGACATTGCAGGCGCGTCACCAGATTCAGACTAGCCGGGTGTTGCCACTTTTTTATTGTCCATTCGCAGGAGTCTGCACGGCAGCCCGCTATTCCAGTAAATGACGCCTGAAGTTGTCTTCCCCGCGTTGAGTAAATTTTACAACCCTCGACCCCTCTTGCCGTTTAGTCCACTTCTTATCAAAGCAGAATGCCAGCACAGAGGCTCCGGCTACACCGGCCAGGTGGTGGCGGCGAACACTCCAGTCCAGGCACGCTCTGCATATTGGACGTCTGCTATTGGCAGGGCGGGTGATGGATATGCCCAAAGATGTAAAAAATGACTCACCGGATTTAGTCAGAGTTACATTGTTGGTTGCGGTTGTTTTAATGTACTTGCGTGTTAAAAGTGAGTCGAATAGTGCAACCCCGAGGTCTCCGGCAAGGTGGTCGTAACATACTCTTGCGTTACGCAATGCCGGATCATTAGGTCCGGGACGCACTCGCCTGCTGCCAGTGCGCTCGGCAACCCCCATCAGGTTTTCAAGTAGCTGCGCAATGTCTTTGTGTGCCAGTTGGTAGTAGCGGTGCCGCCCCTGACTGGCCACCTGCACCAGGCCTGCTTCACGCAATTTGGATAAGTGCCCGCTCGCGGTTTGCTTGGTGATACTGGCTTCGGTGGCTAGTTCCGTAGCAGTGAGTGCTTCGCCCGACATTAGCGCTGTGAGCATGGCGGCGCGGGCCTGATCACCGAGCAGGGCCGCAATGGGAACGATATTCGGTCCGTCGTACATAGTTCGATCATAACCGAACCATAAGTCACTAACAATAGGCTAGCATGTCAGTCGTTGGTTTTAACCGGAGAGTGACAAATGACTATTACCTGCGTAATTCGCTATGAAATCGAACCGACCGAAAAAGCGGCGTTTGAACAATACTCCCGTGAGTGGGGCAGGATAATTCCCGAGTGCGGTGCAGATTTGATCGGTTACTATGCGCCACACGAAGGTTCGGCCACTACAGCGTATGGTATCTATAACGTAGACAGCCTTGCGGCCTATGAGGCTTATCGCAAAACACTGGCTGAGCATCCGCTGGGTAAAGCTAACTATGAATTTGCGATGCGACAGAAATTTATTCGTAGCGAAGAACGTTTATTCCTAAAACTGGCGTCTGGAGCTGATAAGGGTTAACGATATGATTGGGGTAGTATTCGAGGTCTGGCCTAAGCCGGAATTTAAAGATAAGTATCTTGAGCTTGCCGCTGATCTTAAGAGCACCCTGGAAGCAATTGACGGGTTTATATCTGTAGAACGGTTCCAAAGTATTACTGACGATAACAAGATGCTATCGTTATCTTTTTTTGAAAATCATAGTGCGCTTGATGAGTGGCGCAACGTTGCCGAGCATCGTATCGCGCAACGAGTAGGTCGTTCCCGCTATTTTGCAGACTATCGGCTTCGTGTGGTGGAAGTGGCTCGCGATTATAGTATGCAGCTACGCGAGCAAGCTCCCGCCGACAGCGAAGCCATGCTAAAAACTCAATTACCACAGAGCTAATTCGATTGAATAGTCGGGATTGGGCGCTTTTATGTCTGCTCGCTTTGTTATGGGGCTGCTCGTTTTTGTTAATGGCAATTTGTTTGGAGTCGATGCCGGTTCTTACTACGGCATTCAGCCGCCTTGCGTTAGCGGGCATGTTGTTGTGCCTTTTCGTTTGTATAACGCAGGAAAGCGTGCATTTCGACAGGCGCTTTTTTAAAGAAATATTTATCCTCGGACTTTTGCGGGCAGCTCTGCCGATTGCGCTTATTGTCTGGGCACAGACGCGTATCGACAGTGGTATAGCCGGTATTTTGAATTCTACGTCAGCACTGTTTACTTTGCTAATAGCGCACTGGCTAACCGATAATGAAAAAATCACCATGCACAAATTCCTGGCTGTGCTGTTCGGCATGGCCGGTGTGGTATTGATCATCGGCATCGATGCTCTAAACGGGCTACGCGAGCAGGTGGCCGGGCAGTTTGCGATGCTTGGTGCAACATTGAGTTACGGGTTTGCCAACGTTTACGGGAAATGGTTTTCTTCACGTGCCCCCACAGTCTCGGCGGCTGGTATGTTAGTAACCGGTGCGGTTCTAATCCTGCCATTTGTTTTATGGTTTGACTGGCCGCTTGCACAATTGCCGGCTACAAGGTCATTGCTTGCACTTGTATTGCTGGCAGCGTTTAGCACTGCGCTTGCGTTTGTGGTTTGGTTTCAGTTAATTCGATCCGTGGGTCCGAACAATACTGTGCTGGTTACCTTTCTTATTCCACCAATTGCTCTGTTATTAGGGGTGCTTCTACTTGGTGAGTCACCTGCAGTGAGTGACTATGCTGGTCTGGTGTTTATTACCTGTGGCCTGTGGCTGAGCCAGTTTAAACAGTAGAGGTTGCAGTATTTGGGTTAGAAACAGCGCCGGCATCCAGCACGGCTAACCCGGGACGACTAATGGTCGTAGCCTTTTCAGGCTAACGATACTCACAACCAGCGACGGGATGCTGACTCTCCCGGGTACACCCATGCTGAATATCTGTCATCGTGAGAGGGTGCAGGCAAGTTGGTACAGGGTTACGAATACAACTTGATTGTAAGGGAACTTGTGTCGACAACTGCCGTGTTCGGCAGGCTTCGTATCCGGTAAAAGGGTATCGAGGCACGAATAGTGTTGGCTCAACTGATGAATGTGAAAGATTTTCTATCGATACACTGTCGCCTTTGTGGGTGTGACAACTGGCTTATGGTGAGTTTCTGATAGACCGAACGGTGGATATGGAAGTGGTTGCGTTGAAGCTGGGTACTCACCGGGGAAGGTGGTAACGCTCTGAGCCCGGTTGTTGCCATAGAAACCCTGAGCAGTGAACTACGGGAACAGGAACAGCCGGTGAATTTTTCCGCCAGCTTTTCCGAAGAACTAAAGTCGGATGTCGAGCCTGGCACTGCTGTTGGTGTTTCGCCATAACAGGAAGCGACTATATTCAGTTTTTTTGAAATGAACACTTGCCGCTATGTTGCGTTGAGCTGGCGGTTAGGAATAATTTTAATTCGAGATTTGCATTGATGAAGAAATATACACTTCTACTCGCATCTGCGCTGTTAGTTAGTGGCTGTAGTGTTACTCCAGAGCCGCTCAGTATTGAAGAGCTCAGAAATAAGAGCAGTGCCCGGCTTGCGCAGTTTACTGCAAATCAGGAAGAAATTTCGCAGCCAGTCAGTCTTTATGAAGCCATGGCGCGTGCGATTAAGTACAACCTCGATTATAAAGTTGAGCTATACGAAGAAGCGTTGCGCGGCAGTGAAATCAATCTGTCCAATATGGATATGTTGCCGCAACTGGTCGTTAGTGCAGGGTTTGCCGATCGGGAAAACTACAGCGGTTCGCGGTCCAGCGCTTTACTGGGAGGCAACTCGGTGGGGGATGTTTCGCTGGTGCCCTCCACATCCTCTGACAAAGACGTTGTAACGAGTGATCTGGAACTCAGCTGGGATGTGCTTGATTTTGGATTGTCGTACGTTAGAGCAAAGCAAAAGGCAGACGCAGTCCTGATAGCAAATGAGCGTAAGCGCAAAGTTGCCAACCGTATCATTGAAGACGTACGGACGGCGTACTGGCGAACGGTTAGTGCTGAACGTCTGATCGGTAAGCTTGATTCACTTGAAAGTGATATTGCACAGGCGTTAACCGATGCTGATGAATCGTACCGGCAGAGAAAAACCTCTCCGTTGGCTGCACTGACATATCAGAGAGAGTTACTTGATATTCAGAGCGAAATTCAATCTATGCACAACGAATTATTCGTTGCAAAACGCCAGCTCGCGGCATTGATGAACCTAAGTCCGTCAACAAAATTTACCGTAGTGCAGCCAACCAGAGACGTGAAAGTCTCTGTTTTTAATCTTGATCCGGGTAAGCTGGTCGGTGCCGCCATGGTCAATCGTCCTGAATTGCGTGAGTTAAACTACGAGCAGCGCATTAGTGCAAACGAAGCCAACAGTGCGTTGCTTCAGTTGCTGCCTAATCTGCGACTATTCGGCGGCTTCAACTACAACAGTAACGAATTCCTGTTTAACAACAACTGGGCTGCCTGGGGTGCTCAGGCCAGCTGGAATATCTTTGATGTATTTCGCTACCCGGCACACAAACGCACCAATGCGATTGAACAGGAACTACTCAGACAAAGAGCGCTTGCCCTGACAATGGCCGTCGTCACACAGGTACACGTCAGTGCCAGTCGCTATGAAATTGCCAGTCGAAAACTTGACACTATGCGCAAATATTACGACGTTACCGGCAATATTCTCGAGCAGATCGAGTCCGGATACAAGGCGAGAAAAGTCAGTTACCAGAATTTTGTACGCGAAAAAATGAACAGTCTTATAGCAGAAGCGCAGTACGACGTTGCTCAGGCTGACTTACAGAACGCCTATGCCAATATTTTTGCAGCAGTGGGTCAGGACACATTCGGAAAAATCAACACAACCAGGTCAACCGTGACGGAATTGGCAGAACATCTGCAGTCTCACTGGGGAAAGCTTAGTCGTCAGTTTGTCGCGCAAAAGTAGTAGTCAGTCAGTTCCACCTATAAATCACACAGGGCGTTTCTCTATGTCTCAGATCAGTACAATCAAAGCAGTCGGGTTAGCTTTTGTGTCAAGCGTAGTAATAGCCTCGGGCGCCGTTTCGGCGCAATCGCTCGAGCCGGTGCGCGGTGTTGTCAAATCTGCACAGGAAGCAGTGCTCAGTGCTGATTTGAATGCACGGGTTATAGAAACACCGTTGCAGGTCGGGGAGGCATTTCGTAAAGACGATGTGCTGCTGAAATTCGACTGCGAAATTCAAAGAGCAGAAGCCCGGGCGGCCAAGGCCGCCTATGTTGCATCGAAGTCGGCGCATAGTAATAACATGGAGCTGCAGGAGTATGGAGCAGTGGGTGAATTTGATGTTCGCGTCTCCAAGGCCGAGATGCAAAAAGCACTGGCACAGGCCGAAGCGATCGTAGCGCGTACCAAAGACTGCGTAATCAATGCGCCGTTCAATGGCAGAGTAGCCGAGCTCGCTATTAACGCGTTTGAAACGCCGGGTCCAAACCAGCCATTAATGAAAATTGTCAGCAACAACGAATTTGAAGTTCAGCTGATTGTGCCATCCACCTGGCTTGCATGGTTGCGCCCGGGTACATCGTTTGAGTTTGTTGTTGACGAAACCGGCGCAGAGCACCAGGCCACTGTACGACAGCTTGGCGCTGAAGTTGACGCAGTCAGCCGTACAGTTCCAGTGGTTGCAGCGTTTTCAACACTGCCAGCTCCGGTGCTGGCAGGTATGAGTGGTACGGCCAACTTTACCGCCCCTGCTCAGTAATGCAGTAGCGTGCAGCGCCCCGGCGCTTAACGTCAATTTACCAGGAATTCCTATGACAGACGCAGTAGCCGAACGACCTGCCGGGACGCGGGTAAGGCAAAAGCCAGTACAGGCACCCGGAGTTCAAACACGCACTGTATCTCAGTCGCCGAGTGATTTTTCAACCGAGTTGCTTCAGTTTGAAAGCGAGGTTCGCTCCATACGGCATGAGCGTGAGCTTTACTATCATTTGTGCAATTCAACCAGGCAGGTGATTCCATATGAACAGTGTTTTTACGGAACGGTTACCGGCGCAGGGCAGTTTAAACTTCAAACCGCATCGAGCATTAGTATTGTTGATCGAAATGCACCGTTTAACCGGTGGATAGAAAAAACTATTGCTGCGGCAATTCGTCAAAACGATACCGGTCGTCAGGTACGTTTCCGATTACCCGAGTATTGCGACGGCACCGACGAGGAAACGTCGACCTATCCGTTTGCCGATTTTTTATGGACACCGCAAATTCACAACGGCCAGTTGATTGGCGGTACGCTAATGACGCGCGAGTTCCCGTGGAGGGATTCCGATTGTGCGCTGGTTAATCGTTTATCTGATCTGTATCTGCATGCTGCATCTGCGATTAAAGGGCAGAAAACACTGGTGCGTAAACGAACTTCGGCAAAGCCGGTCTTCGCGGCGCTGTGTCTGGGACTTGTCGCACTGGGTTTTCTTCCGGTATCTATTACAGCACTGGCGCCGGTAGAGGTTTTACCAAGTGAGCCGTTTGTGCTGGCTGCCCCGTTTGATGGTGTAGTGAAAGAGATCACAGCTTCGCAGGGGCAATCGTTAAGTGCCGGTGACACAGTCATCGTGTTTGATGACGTACACCTGCTGAACGAAAAGAAGCTTGCAGAACAGCGTGCAGGCATTGCCGCGGCGCGTTATCAGCGAGCCTCGCAGGGCGCAATTGCAGACCATCGGGTAAAGCGTGAAATAGAAGTAGCAAAAGCGGAATTTGAACTTGCCAAAGCCGAAAGTCGCTATGCCACAGAGTTGCTTGAGCAGGCCCGCGTCACTGCACCGGTACCTGGCATTGCTATCTTTTCAGACAAGAGTGACTGGGAAGGTAAACCGGTATCTGCGGGTGAAGCGATAGTGTCAGTTGCCGACCCGGCGCTCGTAGAGCTGGCGGTCGATCTGCCGGTGAAAGAGAGTATGGTTTTGTCAGACGGAGCGCGGATCAAGGTCTTTCTGGACTCCGACCCGATGAACCCGCTGGAAGCGACGCTGGTTAAGGCGAGCTATCGTGCGCAACCGGATAAACGTGACATCCTTTCCTACTCATTAAGAGCTGAACTGGCGGACAATGATGCCGAGTTGCCGCGAATTGGTGTGCAGGGAACTGCCCAGGTGTTCAGTGAAAAGGCTTCACTGGCCTATGTGCTTTTTCGAAGGCCGATAACCGCTTTCCGACAATACACAGGTTGGTAGCCAAAGCTTCCAATGTCAGAACTAAAAAACGAAAGTGTACTACCGGCACTTCGCAAAGATCTGCAAATCCGGGAAGGTATCCGTGAACTGGATGGCTCAAAAACCTGGACAATTTTTGATCCGCTGCGTCATCTGTACTTTCAAATAGATCATAAAAATCTGCAGATTCTGCAACACTGGAGTGAATGTTCCGCAGGAACCATAGTCGAGCAACTGCAATTTTCGGATATCTCTCTCGACGATATAGAAGCGTTGCTGCGATTTCTGTGGAAAAACTCTTTAACTGTGTTGCCACCGAACGGTGAACTTGATTTTCTGGTTGCTCAGCACACTAAAAAGGTTGCCAAGCCGGTAAAGCGTTTACTACACGGGTATCTGTTTGTCAGGCTGCCGCTATTTCGACCGCATCGATTTCTTAAGAAAACAGAGCCACTTAGCAGATTTTTTTTTACCAGAACCTACTGGTTCTTTATTGCTTTCTGTGCGCTTGCGGGGCTGTTTTTAACTTCACGTCAGTGGGATCAGTTTACCCATACCTTTTCACATTTTTTCTCTGTTGAAGGGCTTTTTTATTACGGTCTGGCACTGGCTTTCGTAAAGTGTTTGCATGAGCTTGGGCACGGCTATGCGGCAACACGCTATGGCTGCAGGGTAGGCACCATGGGTGTGGCTTTGATTGTGTTGTTTCCGGTGCTGTTCACAGATACCACCGATAGCTGGAAGCTTAGTTCCCGGAGGCAGCGTTTAATTATTACCGGTGCCGGCGTCGCTGTAGAATTATCGCTGGCGGCTATTGCGACGTTGCTCTGGGCATTTCTTGAAGACGGTCCGCTGCGCAGCGCGACGTTTTTTATCGCGACCACCAGTTGGACTATGAGCTTGCTGATCAACCTCAACCCGTTCATGCGATTTGATGCTTATCACTTTTTATCTGATGCGCTGGGAGTGCAAAATCTGCAGAGCAGATCATTTGAACTGGGGCGTTGGAGGCTTCGTGAGTTTTTGTTCGGTTTGCGTGAACCGGCTCCTGAGGCAATGTTTACCTACATGCGGCGCGGGCTCACCGTGTTTGCATGGCTTACCTGGATCTATCGTTTCTTCCTGTTTCTGGGTATTGCGCTGCTTATTCACAACTTTGTTTTCCGCCCTTTCGGTTCGGTACTGGCGGGTATCGAAATTTTGTTTTTTATAGCGATTCCAATTATGAATGAACTCCAACAGTGGTGGCTCAGACGAGCGCAAATACTAACCAGTGCGTCGAGCTGGGTGTCGGTGTCTGTCGCGGCAGTGTTTGTTGCAGCTTTGATTATTCCGTGGCAAAGCACTATTCGAATGCCTGCAGTTATTGAGGCTTCACAACAATCGCCACTGTTCTCTCCCGAAACCGCGCGTATATCTGAACTACACGTGTCTTCGGGTGATACTGTACGGCAGGGCGATGTGCTGGTTTCCCTTGAATCTGTAGCACTCGATAATCAGATTGTTGAAGCGCAGCGGCGCATAGATCTGGTGCAGGCGTTGCTGAACCGTATTGCTGCTGATGCCAGTGATCGCGGGCAAAAGATAGTGCTCGAAACTGAACTCATGCAATGGCAGGAAGCTCTGGCGGGGTTGCAGCAACAGCAACATTTGCTGACTATTACGGCGGCTTTCGACGGCGTCGTTGCAGAACTGGATCCAAACCTGCACCCGGGGCGCTGGGTGAGTGATCAGACTCGTCTCGGCACACTGGTATCGGGTGCCGGCAGCCAGATTCGCGGCTATTTATCAGCAGCCGACTTGAGTCGTATTGGCGCTGGCGCAGAGGCGTTGTTTATTCCTGATGTTCCGGAACAGTCACGTGCAACGGGCGTAATCCGCATTGTCGATACGGCAAATGCCGAGCACCTTACAATACCCGAGCTGACATCACACTACGACGGCCCGATCGCTGTGAGCCGCGTAGAAAACCAGTTGCAGCCATTGAAGTCGTGGTACCACATTAGTGTTGATGTCGACGGTGAGTCTGCTGCCGCCTCCAGAGCTGTGCCCGGTATTCTACTGGCGCAGGGAGAAGCGGAAAGTCTGGCGCTGCGTTTCTGGCGGCGGGCAGTACACGTAATACTCAGGGAAGTGGTTATTTAACCCGAACCCAGGTGAGCTGCCTGATTTTGGCTGAACCATAAGCGCACTGCTTCTACCTGAAAGCAAAAACGACCGTCGATACATTCAATGATATGGCGTTGTTCAAGCTGCTGTAACGTTTCATTAAGTGATATGGAAGGCAGCGCTGCGGCTAATTGAGCTGCGGTGGCACCATTGCACCCTGAACTTGCCAACCAGGTCAGACAGTAGCGCCCGCTATCACTCATCTGATTCAGTTCAATATCGGTAAAGAATTGCTGTCCGCGTTGCAGGATGGGCGCAATGCATGTTTCAACGTCGGCGATAGTTGCTATTTTCCGCTGTGAGCCCGGTTGATTGTTTTTGAAGGCAATCAGCTCCGCACAAGTGAGTTGCACCAGGTAGGGATGGCCGCGGGTAAATTGAATGATACGTGCGGTCGCTTCGGGTGCATAAGCGAGCGGGTAGCCTGATATCGGACGTTCGATCAGCTGGACTGCTTCTTTTTCTGATAAGTATCCCAGCTCAATTACCTGTGCGTTGACAAAATAGCCGGCCCATCTTTTAAATTCCCCCAGTGTGTGTGATCCAACCAACATGAGTTTTATGTGGTCTCGATGTTGTGCCACATGCCTGAGCGTGCCCAGCACAGCGTGATCCCGGAGTGTGCCTTCGCGCAGTGCAATATCGAGCACTTCGAATTCATCAAAAGCCAGTAACATGGTATTGCAACCCTGATTTTGCATTTGCTGTTCAGCACTGCTCAGCCATTCGTCAAAGCGGGTAAACGGATCTGTGTTGAGTGATTCGCGCTGAAGCGGAGTCAGGTGAATATTGACTCTGGCGGCCGCACGTGACATTGCCTGTGTTAACGCATAGACAAACCCGCTATGGTTCTGTGCCAGTCCGACCGGGCCTTGCAAGTCAACTATTAGCGTTAATACGTTGCGCGGGAGCATCCATTGCAACTGGTACAACAAAGAGGTTTTACCCATGCGTCTCGGGCCGTAAAGCAGTAGCGGTGGGTAGTCTTTCAGTTTCAGGAAGTCTTCAAGGTAGCGTGCTATGTCGGTTCGGCCGACAAATATTTTCTGTCGCCGTGTCAGTGGGACGCCGACGGTGTACGGGTTCGGTATTTCGTTGTCAGCTCTGCTGGCTTTGTCCAGTTGTGCCATGTGATCAATGACAAGCGTACGCCAGTGTTCGGCGACACTGACAAATCTGGCTGCAACCTTGTCCTTATAATTTCTGTTTAGCTCCAGTTGCAGTTGCTCAAGGTCTTTGGTTACTGTCCGCAGCACCAGAATTTGATTGAACCGGGTTGGTTGATTTGCGGCTGCAAAAATATCCTGTGCGAAGCGTGAGAAACTGCGAAGTATTAAACCTGCCGAGGTTGGTAACAAGCCGGCGCTTTCATCGGTGGTACTGTTGGCGATTGCATTGATATCCGTCAGTCTTTCCATGCGTCTGGCATCCAGTTCGATGAGTGCAGCCTGCGCAGCCCAGCGCTGATTTGAACTGTTGACGCTGTCAATATTCCGGGTACCGTGACTGTTATTATTAACAGTGCCTGCAATCAGATAGTCTTCCAGTTCGAAAAACGGCAGGTATTGCACTTCGTCCCAACTCACTGAGTGGCGTGACAGGTTTTGGTACGGTGCGGTGCTTCTGGAATCAAGTTCAACGATCAGTCGGTTCCAGGCAGCCTGCAACGGATAGGTGATTACAGACCAACAATGCCTGAAAAAAACCGCAGTGGCTATTAGTGCCAAACTTAGCAGCAGGTTTTCCGTAAACGGGTAAAAAGCGAATGACAGCTTTAGTCCGAAGTGAATAGCCAGGCCGCCCACCGCTGCAGTAACACTCGCCGGCAGATCGCCTACAAACGGCAGCACCAGACTATAGGGAAGAATTGACAACATGCAGTAGGTGGCAACCATTACTGTAATAACTGCGCTGAGTAATGCGAAGCCGCCAACGCTGACATCATATTCATAACCCATATCGCCAAAGCCGGTAGTAAACAGCACTGTGCAAAATAGAGCAGGTGCGATGGCTGGTGTCAGCCTGCGTGTTTTAAGAACCACAGACAACAGTGAGACAATCAGTGGTGGCAGTAGCATTGTCCAAATCAGCCAGCTGCCGTGCAGTGCGCCGGATTGGCGACCTGCCGTCACCGCTACAATTGATGTGGTTACCGCAATTACCAGTGGAATGCTAATTACCAGCCCCAGTACGATCGCGCCAATCTGGGTGACAGCTGAACGCTGCGAAAGTGCATCACCGTGGTGCATTGCGCTTATTATGATGCATGCGGAACAGCAGCCGAAGAGTTGGCCTGCATGAAGTCCCGATGTGAAGTCGAACATCAGTGCTTCACCGCCGCGCCAGACGATCATTGCAGCTATACCCCCAATAACTGTAAATAGAACGCTCGCACCGACACTTATATACACACCGGTGCAAAGGGCAAGCAGGTAAACAAACCAGAATCCGGTAATGCTGCCTTTTACTTCAACGCCGCTGATGAGTAGTGTCGGCAGCATTACTGCAAGAACGGTCAGAGGAAGGGTGACGTAAGCGTGTAGCAGAACGAACCGCAACTTTGCTTGTTGCCAGTGAGCGGGGGTGAGATCGCAAAGCGCGAACTTGCCAGGCAGCTGATGGTCAATGTCATCAAGCAGACGTCGCCACCGGGAAGGTTGAATCAACAGCATGACAAACAGCTGCATGCCCTGGCATAAGGCAGACACTATTTTTGATGAACCGGTAGTTGCTGCCGGTTAAGCACTAACGCTTGTTCGGCAGAGATATCAGAAGTAGCAATGCGTGCAGTTATCTCATTTAACCGTGTTGGCAGATGCTGATGGTCCGCCTGTTCAGTATGGGTGTGCAAAATATTTTTTAGCGTTAATGCGGGAAGCTGAGGTGGTGACCATATAGCGTTGCCATCCGGCACCGGCTGGCTGGTTCTTACAGCGTGCTGCTTATGGAAATCCGACGCCGCCAGTGTGCGGATCACCCGGCAGGCAGCAGCCTGATGGTTGCGACCGGTAGCGTTTTTGGAAAAAACCACGTACGAACCCATCGCACTCATTATCACCGCTCCATTGGTGGCGGCAGATGGAAAAAGCGAGATTCCGACATTTTGCTGCAGATCGGCAAGGGTTGCTGAGTGATCAAGCAACATTCGCGACCATTCGGAAGTGACGGTCAGCGCAAACAGAATTCGTCCATGTGCAAGGGCATCTCGTAGTGCAAAGCGATTTGTCACACTTGAAATGGCATCCTGACTGATGGCTGGATGCATAAGCTCAGGTTTGTGAAGTTTTTCGTAGTATTGAAAGGTGGAGAGCAAAGCTTCCTTATTTGCCAGTGAACCTTTGACCAGTTTTCCGCCAGCTATTTGGTAGAGCAGCATGGTGGAGTCGAAGCGGTTTTCATGAACCGTAAAAGCAAAGCCTTTTTTCACAGCACCTGAATCTATAGCACGTTGAGCAATTGACAATAAATCTTCAAAAGTTATTGCGTTGTTGGCTATTTGGGTGGGAAGATTTTCGATATCGGCATTGTTCCAGCCAAGCTGGCGCAACGCCACTTTACTGTAAAACAGCATCAGCACTTCGCTCTCAAACGGGTGCGCCCAGTGTCGGTTCGGGTAAATTTTTCCTGACCAGTCATCTGTTTTAATACCGCACTTATCCATTGGGATAAGGTCGCCATTTGCTGCGAGTTCTGCAAGTGCGGGTCCGTTGGGAATAAACGCAATATCGGGTGCGTTTTGGTTTGCAGTAGCGTTTTTTATTAGATCGAGGAATGGGCCGGTGTTGATGTTCTTTTCGATGGCAGTGACTGAGATGCCTGGTAGCTTGCCGGCCGCCAATACCGGTGCATACATCCTAAGGCAATGTTGTCTGGCGTCAGGTGCCCACACCGTTAGATTGATATTGCCAGAGTTATATTGACTGACATCGACATTGCAGTAGTCTGCCGCTGTGGGGGTGGCCGGGCGTGGCAACAAGTCGCACCCGCACAGCACGGTTGCAACAATCGACAGAACTATTGCAGCAGGTAGGCGTAATGTTGCAGCTGACGCAGTGCGTTTTCTCGCCATCCGGATGGTCCGTTGTGGTTACTGGTTGCAATGTATTTTTCCTGACAAAGCAGTTGTAGCAGGCAGGGCCAGCGACCGCTTTGATCGAGCACCCACTGACGTTCTTCGTCTGAGTAGGTCTGATCGATACTGTCAATGAAATCTATGGCTTCGTATTCTTCGAGCGGTCCGAGTTCAAGCGTATTGAATATATTAAAAAACGGTGAAGACTTATCCAGCCGGTCGGCGGCGTTCATGGGCGGTTCGTAAGAAGCCACCACAATGCCAAGGAATCCGTCCGTCATCTGTGTGAGTGCCCTCATCGCCCACCAGAATGACTGATCCAGTTCATCGGCAGAGAGCCCGGCGTCGAGCTCATCCATTAAAATTAGCGTAGGCGCCTGCCATGGTTTTTGAGCAGCAAGATCCATAAACTGCTCAAGGGTGCAATTATGCGGAGCGTCAACGTCAAAGCCGTGCAACATGTGAGAAAGCAATGTTGGCAGTGAACGCATTCGCGGGTCTTGAAAATCAATAAATATCCATCGGTAGATTTCCGATTCATTCAACCATTGTTTTCTCTGATGTACCGAACGCGTTACAGCGTGATTTCCACTAATTGGACGCAGGTGTTTCAACAGCGATGTTTTACCGCTGCGGCGCTGTCCAATAATCGCCACATGCCCCAGCGGAGGTTGCTGCCATAAGCCGAAGATTCTGCCAAGACAGTCGTTTCTACCGTAGAAATGTTCAGTAGCGCTGATAGGAGGGCCAACAATAAACTTGTGTGTGGCAGATTTTTGAATAACCGCGGGACCGGGCTGCGTTAAAGTTTCAGCGCCGTTGCTCAACTCCCTGTACAAATCCACCAGAACGCGTGAAGGGGTTGTATTCAGGTCTCTTGCGAGCACTTCTCTGCAGGTCTCAAATTGTAATATGGCATTGGCGCGCAGACCCTGTTTCGCATACTGCTGCATCAGTTGCAGGTGTATGTCTTCGCGATAGGGTTCGGAATGTACAATGGCTTGAAGATATTGCAGCGCCTGATCAGAACTACCGCTGGCCATCAGTTGCCCGGCCAGTGTTTCGAGTGCCTTAATGTATTTGTCGTGCAGGCTGCTGCGGACTTCTGTCATCCAGTCTTCAAACGCATCAGCTCCGCGAATACTTAGCCCGGAGATGAAAGCTCCCTGGTAGTGTTCGATTGCCTGCTGTAGACCGGTGGTGTCTTTAGCGGTGTTTAACAGATTGTCAAATGTATGTGTGTCAACCGTGAACCTGGTGGTAGAGCTGATTTTTAGCGTTTTCCGGTCAGTCTCTATAAGTGGTGCTTTGTGTGTGGTTGATAGTTGCTTTAGCTCATGCAGTATGCCGCGCAGGTTTGCCAGTGCGTGGCTATCGTGTTTGTCGGTCCACAGCAGATTGGCAATGTGGGTTCTGTGATGTGACTGGTGCGATTGAGCAAGGTACACCAGCAAAGCACGGGCTTTTGAAGATAAATCTGTGATCTCTGACCCGTTGATCCAGACACTGCTGCTGCCGAATAACTTTAGTACAACCATATTGCGGGAGTCATGTTTTGCATGGCTTACTTACATAGCGAGTTTTTCACCGTCAACTGTCTGGTGTTGAATTTGCGAGATCAGATCTGCTGCAATATCACGGCTCAGGTGGTCTTGCAGTGAGAAAGTGTCGTTGGCATTTTTATCGTAAATGTTTGCCCACAGGTACTGACCGCTGAGGCGATCTACGAGTTGTACAGCGACTCTTGCACGCTCACCCTGTAACTGAAGATTGCAGTTAACCTGATAATTGGCTTTTTGTCTGGCGATTGTATTATTGATATGCAACGCAACAGATTTGTTATCTAACAGTCTGGCTATAACACCGTCGCACAGCCCGCCTGCGACCTGAGTGTCTTTTGCGTTATCAGTACACTGGAAGGGGCCAACGATTAGTGTAGGGGTGCTGGTTGTACTGCTGGCTGTGTGTGTATTTGTATGTGTCGCTGTAAGCATATAGCCGCGACGGGTGATGGTGCGCAGGAGTTTACTGTCGGAGCCCAGCGCTTTGCGAATATCAACGATACACTGCACCAGGCTGTCGTCGGTGACACAGACATCTTTCCAGACTGCTTTGACGAGGGTTTCTTTTTCTACCAGTTGTCCGTTTTTTCTGCACAAATGAAGCAGAACATCGAATGACTTCGGCCGCAGCTGAATAAACGAGTTGTCGGGGCAAGCAAGTTGGTTTTGCCGCGGAAAAACCTTTGTGGCGCCTATACGGTAGTAGCCTGATACTGCAGTATGATTTGTCTGCTCGTTTGGCGGAGGTGCCACTGGGATACCCTGGTGAGACGGGACTTTCCGTGTATGGGAGTGGTTGCTGGTCTTCTCCATTTGATACCCCTTGTGGTGCCGTTTACATGCGCGATGTACATCCTGTTGATACTGTATCACGCGTTCGTGGTTAAAACGTTTTTTGCATCGTTGGTTTTTCGTTGTTATTAACGTTTTCGGTAAAAATACCGAATAAAACTGTCACGCGGAGGAGCTGAAAAATGCAGATCTTAGGCGCGGCATTATTGTATTTCACCGTCAATGCTACAAATGGGTGAATTCCGGGTCCCCGGGATATGACCTTGATTTGTGCGTCGTTACAGAGGCCGGGCCGGTAGTGCGCTATTCAAACGCACCTGTGAATTCCATTTCGGGGTGGTATGGAGCAGTAATAACGGGGTGAGTTTTGGGGATATTCAGGTGAATTACGTTGTGAATATCGCTCTGGGTTTCTTAGTTTTTATTTCGTAAACTGTTTGTCGAGCCCGCACAGGAGACAACACCGATGACAATACGGCTGAATGTAAACGGAAAACCAAGGGATATAGAAGCCGCGGATGATACACCGCTGCTTTGGGTATTGCGCGATGAGTTAAATCTTACCGGCACCAAGTTCGGTTGCGGGGTGGCATCATGTGGTTCCTGCACCGTACATGTAAATGGTAAGCCGCAGCGTTCATGTGTAATGCCGGTTGCGGCGGTTGCCGGTCAGGAAATTACGACTATTGAATCTGTCGAGACTCCCGAGTCCAAAGCGGTGCAATCGGCATGGCAGGAACTCGATGTAGTGCAATGCGGTTACTGCCAGTCAGGGCAGATCATGTCTGCAATTGGTTTGCTGTCGGAAAACAAATCACCGACCGATGCCGATATCGATACCTACATGGCAGGTAACGCCTGTCGCTGTGCTACCTACCAGCGTATCAGGGCTGCTATTCATCTTGCTGCCGAAAAGCTGGAGGCCTAAGTCATGACTATGCGATTAAACAGACGTGAATTTCTGAAAGCAGGCAGCGCACTTAGTGCCTGCTTTGTTGTGGGTTTTAACAGCAACGGCGCTCTGGCAGCAGCCGACGGACATGCCACAGCAGACCTGAATGCTTTCGTTAGTATATCGGAAGACGGTACTGTCACCGCTATCGTTAAGCACTTTGAGATGGGGCAGGGTACAACCACCGGGCTTACCACTTTAATTGCCGAGGAAATGGGTATTCCGTGGGAAAGTGTCAAAACTACCTTTGCACCTTCAGATAACGATACGTATAAAAACCTCGCGTTTGGCAGTCAGGGGACGGGCGGATCAACGGCAATTGCCAACTCGTGGGAGCAGTATCGGGTAGCCGGTGCCGGAGCACGTGAAGTGTTGTTGCGCGCGGCTGCGCAGGAA
>CAYZVB010000015.1:0-6518 GCA_964481315.1 uncultured Granulosicoccaceae bacterium | reverse complement strand
TTAAAAAATACCGAGGCGGATATGAATTCGGAAACGCGCGGTACGGTCACGCTTCAAGGTGATAAATACCTCGGTGATCTTTTTGGCACCAAACAGTTGTACGACGGAAGTAAGGTATATACCATCATACCCGATAATGAAGAAGTCACTATTGAAGACGGTGTATTCAGATCCGGTAACAAGACTGCAGAGATAGCGGACCTGGTCGCCACTGCCGCAAAGATTGAGCCGCCGTCAAAACCGGAACTGAAAGATCCGGCAGATTATAAGTTAATCGGTAACGGTAGTCTGCCGCGCAAAGACAGCATGGGCAAAACCACCGGTACTGCCATGTTCGCCATGGATGTGAAGGTGCCCAACATGCTTTATGTCACGGTACTAAGATCACCGCGCTTTGGCGGCACGTTAAAAAGTTTCGACGTGGCTGGTGCTCCCGAAGTACAGGGCTTTGTCGATGCCAAAGCGTTGCCCAATAATTCCGGTGTCGCGGTTTATGCGCAAAGTACCTGGGGCGCGATAAAAGCAAGACGTTTGATTCAGGCCGAGTGGGATGACAGCGCCGCTGAATCACGCGGATCAGCGCAACGCATGGAGGAATATACCGCCATGCTCGATGCCGATCCTCAGTACGACGCGACCGGACAAGGCGAAGCTGAAATATCCGGCACCTCAGTCGAGGCGGACTTTATGTTCCCGCTGTTGGCGCACGCACCGATGGAGCCGCTGAATTGTGTTATCGAGCCTGCCGGTGACGGCGTGCGCGTACACGACGGTACGCAGTTTCATGCTATTACGCATCCAACAATTGCCGCAATACTGCAGTTGCCGCCTGAGAAAGTCGAGATTATCACTTACTACGCCGGTGGATCTTTCGGTCGGCGTGCCAATCCAACATCGGACTATCACGCGGAAGCGGCTATGGCTTATGCGTTAATGGGTGGTGAAAAAGCAGTTAAGCTGGTGTGGACACGTGAGGATGATCTGGCCGGAGGTTACTATCGTCCGCAGGTGGCACACAGGGCTAAAATTGGTATTGGCACAGATGGAAAAATAAACGCCTGGGCACATCGTACGGTTGCACAATCTATTGCTAAGGGCACGCCATTTGAAGGCATGCTGGTGCACAATGGCGTTGATCACTTTTCAATCGAAGGTATTGTTGATACGCCTTATAGTATTGGCAATATGTCCGTCGGACTTACCGATTTTGAATCGCCAATGTCTGTGCTGTGGTGGCGTTCGGTCGGGCACACGCACTCAGGCTATACCATGGAAGTATTAATGGATATGGCCGCTGAAGCAGCGGGGGTTGATCCGGTTGAGTTCAGACTGGCGCATCTCGATGAAACCAACGCCGATCAGGCGCGCTTTGCCGGTGTGTTAAAACTTGCCGCTGAAAAAGCCGGCTGGAACGCCGCAAGTGCCAAAGGTAAAGGGCGGGGTATTGCCGTGCACAAATCGTTTAATTCCTATGTTGCAGAAGTTGCGGAAGTTTCAGTGACTGATGACGGGGCGATTTCTATCGACAAAATAACCTGTGCCGTCGATTGTGGTATTGCCGTTAACCCCGATGTAGTGCGCGCACAAATGGAAGGGGGTATTGGATATGGTCTGGGTGCGGTAATGCGCAATGAGATAACGTTGACTGACGGTGTGGTTGATCAGGGTAACTTTCCACAATACCAACCATTGCGGATCACAGATATGCCTGAAATTGCAGTGCACATCGTTCCTTCAACTGAAGCCCCTACCGGTGTTGGCGAGCCGGGTACACCGCCTGCAGGTCCGGCGGTGGCCAATGCCATTTATGCGGCAACCGGTAAGCGAATTACAAAGTTGCCTATGGAAAGTAACGGCATAAAGTTCGTTTAATGAGCGGGCCGGGCATTCCTTGCGGGTGCCCGGCGCAGTTTGAAGTTACTGTTGTTTGAAATCTGCAAGCCAGCTTTCAACTGCTTCAATCAGCTCGTCTTCGCGAAAATCAAAAAAGTGGAAGGCGCCGTCAACTACTGATTGCAGGTAGTGTGGGTTGTGACCGGCGGCAGTTTGCCTGAGCTGTGCTGTTTCAAGTACAGCCGGAAAGTCTTTACTGCCATAAATATCAAGTACCGGAATATCAATCTTGCGGAGCGATTCAGCACTGTTGATGTTTGGTTGTGTATGTTGTGCGCTCATACCGATGGCAACCAGTGCCACTACATTGTTATCGGTAGTGGCCAGATAATAACAAGCCATCGTGGCCCCCTGACTGTGGGCCACAATACCAACGTTGGTCACGCCGCGTGTTTTCAGGAAATCGATGGCGGCTGTGATGCGCGGTGGTACCTCGGGGTAGACAGCGACATAGTCGTTATACCTGGCATCGCTATCCAACAGCGGTAGTTGAATTGATAGTGTATGCCAGCCCTGAGCAGGTAGGCTAACCCTCAGCGGCCTGACCACTTGTTCGTAGTTCGGATGAAACCCCGTTCCGTGCAACACAATAAGTCCGTTGCGGGAATCCTGCTCGGGCTGCATATAGATAGACAGAAACCGGTGTTCCGGCATCTGCAGAAACACGGCTTCTCCATCAAAGATGGTATCGATTGTCTGGTCAATCCAACGCTGTTCCCGTGCCTTGTCTGTTGCGATACATGGCAGGCTTATCAGCATAAAAACTAGTGAAATGACCCGCATAGTATCGAGGCTCCGGTAGCGATGGTGGCAGTGTAGCAAAGAGCCGTTGAGGGACAGACAGGTTGTTGCGTTTGTCGCATATGCGGCGTCCGCGGTGCGCCACCCGTGAAGGTTGTGGTGACACAAGGCTGCATGGAAGTTGAGTGGTAAATGAGAAAAAACCAATAAATACAGTAATATAGTAAACTTTACAGATATTCTTCCTATCGCCTTTACCTGTGCTTCAGCGGTCGTCTCTGGGACGGGGTGCGTTTTCTATTCAACGGGTAAGCAAGTACACTGTCGCTCGTGACAGGCGTTTACCTGTCGGGTTGGTTTTATCCAGCTCTCATTTACAAGTAAGAGGAATCGAGCGAATGAAGTTACCCAGGCTAACTACTCTGGCGTGCGCCGGCGTTGTGTTCTCATTTAGTTCTGTCGCACAGGCAGCCGATGTGGTTATCGGTGTGCCTAACTGGCCATCAGTGCTGGCGACTGCCCACGTTCTGAAAGTGGCAATGGAAGAAAACCTCGGCCTCGAAGTCGAACTTCAAAATGGTACCAACCCGGTAGTATTTGAAGCCATGGACTCCGGTGCCATGCATGTCCACCCTGAAGTGTGGCTGCCAAACCAGACTAATTTAAATAACAAGTATGTACAAGAAAACGGCACAGTTCGTATGAACCCTAACGGCGTTGCCGGTGATCAGGCCATGTGTGTGACCAAAGGTACGGCAGAGCGTACCGGTATTGCCAACCTGTCTGACCTGACCGACCCTGACATGGCGAAAAACTTCGACACCGACGGTGACGGAAAAGGTGAAATCTGGATTGGTGCTGCGGGCTGGGCCTCCACCAACGTTGAAAAGGTTCGCGCCAAGTCTTACGGCTATGCTGAAACCATGAACCTGAAAGAAATGGATGAGTCTCTGGCACTGGCAGAAGTTGATAATGCAGTTGCACAGGACAAAGACATCGTATTCTTCTGCTATACGCCGCACCACATGTTTTCACTGCATGAGCTGGTTATTCTGAAAGAGCCTGCGTACGACGAGTCCAAGTGGACCGTTATTCAGCCGACTGATGATCCTGAGTGGCTCGAAAAGTCAGATGCAGCTGTAGCTTGGAACACGGCTTATCTTCACATTCACTATGCGGCGTCGCTGGAAAGCGATCAGCCCGAAGCGGCTTCCATGCTGTCTAAGGTCAAGCTCGACACCGATACGGTCTCAGCCATGACGTATGCGCTGGTAGTTGAAAAGCAGGACCCGGCTGAGTTTGCTTCAAACTGGGTTGCAGAAAACGGTGATACCGTAGACAGCTGGCTGCAATAGAGTTATAGCCCTGTTATTTGTACCTGCTGTAAGGGGAGCACGCAAGTGCTCCCCTTTTTTGTATCAACTGTGCAGACACCTGCCAAAGACAATAAGTCGCGATGGTAAAGAGAGAGTGCATCAATGACTGAAGATGTAATAACACTTGAGAATGTCTGGAAGATATTTGGTGATCGTGCCGTTGAGGCCATGCAGGCGATAGAAACACGCGGGCTTACCAAGCCCGAGGTTTTGGAAGAGTTTGCCTGTGTGGTCGGTATTGCTGATTGTTCGTTCAGCGTGAAACGCGGTGAAATATTCTGTGTGATGGGGCTTTCAGGGTCCGGCAAGTCGACAATGGTTCGGCATCTCAATCGCTTAATTGAGCCTACAGCAGGTTCAATTTCTGTGCTTGGTAAAGATATGCTGTCACTCAACAATGATGCATTGCGTGAGATGCGTGCAGTGCACATAGGTATGGTGTTTCAGCACATGGCATTGCTGCCGCATCGAACGGTGCTCGATAACGTCGGCTTTCCATTGCAAATACGCGGTGAGCCGAAATCCCGCCGTTGGGAGGTGTCGCAAAAGTGTTTGGAAATGGTTGATCTTGTCGGCTACGAAGACCGGTTTCCAAGAGAACTTTCGGGTGGTATGCAGCAGCGTGTCGGGCTTGCAAGAGCACTGGCATCGGACCCGGAAGTGCTGTTGATGGACGAGCCTTTCTCAGCACTTGATCCGTTGATCCGTCGTCAGTTGCAGGATCAGTTTATGGCGTTGTCCGCAGAGTTAAACAAGACCACCGTATTTATTACGCATGATCTCGACGAAGCCATACGTATCGGTAACCGTATAGCCATCATGAAAGACGGGCGAATTGTGCAGATCGGTACACCTGAGCAAATCGTGACTAACCCCGCCGACGATTACGTTAGAGACTTTGTTGAAGGCATATCGAAACTGAAGCTGGTGTTTGCACATTCCATTATGGAACCGCTTGAGACCGCCGGCGGTGATTTGTCCGGCTCACCCAGAGTGCATCACGGCACTGATCTCGATCAGTTGATCGATGTTGCTACCACCACCGAACACCCGATTGTAATTCAGGACGACAACAACAATGATGTCGGGGTTATTTCCAAATCAACCTTGTTGAAAGGCATACAAGGGGGTAAGGCATGAACGATACAGGTCTCGAATCCGGACCGCGCTCAACAGACAGTTCGGTAGAAAAGTTTGTTGAGGTCAACGAATCCTATTACGCAAAACAGTTTGCCAAAATACAGGGCACTACCGGTTTTGCTTTTAGCTGGAATACCATGGCTGCGCTGTTTGGGCCGTTGTGGGGCGCATTGCGAGGTGCGTGGGGTTTTTTCTGGACGTTCCTGGTACTTGAACTGTTTGCGCTGGTGCAGATTGGCCGTGGTTTGTGGGGCGAGTTGGGTGCAAGCCAGCTGGCGCGTTATGAAAAGCTGCTGGGCAACTTTGCCAAACGCGAACAACAGGCAAAACAACTGATCGCAGCCGGTGATCAGGCCGATGCCGATGCCAAGCTTAAAATCGCCAGTAACCTAAAGCGGGTGGCGGCAGAGGCCAAGGCCAAAGCGGATGCGGCGGCCAGTGAAGCATTTTCCATTATGATGACCGGCCTGATCATGTTGCTGGTGGTTAAAATTATCGAAGGCTTTGTTGCCAACCGAAGCTACGAAAAACAATATCTGCGTTGGCGTGCCGACCCGACTGTACAGTCCGGTGTCAATAAACTCAGTGCCTGGTTCGGGGCATTGCTGTTGCTGGCTATCTGGCCGTTAACATTGTTTCGTTTTACGGTATCAGACCCTGACAGTAAGCTTTCGGCGTTAACCGGGGGCTTTATTGGTGACAAAATACCAATCACCGAGTTTCCGGTTAACCGCGAATATTTTGCTGTACTTGCTAAAAAAGGTGATGCTGCATTCGACTGGCTGGCGATCAATTTCAGTCATGTGTTCGATGGAATTACTAAAGGCATTCGTTCGGTACTTGATGGTTTGGAAATTGTGTTAATCCAGACGCCGTGGCCGGTAGTGATGATTGTTATTGTTGTGATGGCGCTGCGACTGGCGGGCATTCGCGTTGCTATTTTTACCGCTGCTTCTCTGTTGTATCTCGCGTTTATGGGGCTGTGGGAAATTTCCATGATCACCGTGGCACTGATAGGCGCCGGTGCTTTTTTGTGTGTGGTTATCGGTATACCGCTTGGTATCTGGTTTGGTAAGTCCAGTCGTGCATATCGAATTGCCGAGCCGGTGCTCGACTTTATGCAGACAATGCCGGCGTTTGTTTACCTGATTCCAATTATCGCTTTCTTCGGTACCGGTAAACCCCCCGGAGTACTCGCGACACTGATATTTGCGATGCCTCCGGTAATACGACTGACAGCGCTTGGTATGCGCGGTGTGCCAGAGGCAACCAAGGAGGCGGCAGTGGCGTTCGGGTGTTCCAAGTGGCAGTTGCTGCGCAACGTCGAATTACCGCTTGCGATGCCATCTATCATGACCGGTATTAATC
>CAYZVB010000014.1:489-32093 GCA_964481315.1 uncultured Granulosicoccaceae bacterium | reverse complement strand
TCAGTTCACCTAATACACGCTACGATCTATACAGACCAACAGCAACCGGCTAAGTCTGCGGCGCAATAAATACCAATCTGAACAACATAGCTAGTCTCTAAAGTTGGTGTACTGCATTGGCAACCCGAAGTCACCTTCTTTAAGCATCGCGATAACACCCTGCAGATCATCGCGCTTCTTACCGGTAATACGCACCTGCTCGCCCTGAATAGCCGCCTGTACTTTGCTTTTTGAGGCTTTTATTGCTTTTACAATTTTTGAAGCAGTTTCCTTATCAATACCCTGACGCACAGTAACAACTTGCCGTGCCTTCTGTCCGGTAGTTTGTATCTCTCCCTGATCAAGGCAGTTGACATCAATACCACGCTTACTCATCTTTTGGAAAATAATGGGCTGCATCTGTTGAATTTGAAAATCACTGTCCGCAATTAATGTCATTACCGCTTCGGTGAGTTCAATTTTGGCATCGGTGCCTTTAAAGTCGAACCGGTTTGAGATTTCCCGATTAGCCTGATCTACCGCGTTGGCGAGCTCGTGACTGTCAATTTCAGAAACCACATCAAATGAAGGCATCAGACCCTCCGATATCCTGTAAAAGGGGTTATCATACAACATTGCCTTCCCACCCACTAACAGCGTAGCAGCAAGCAGAACCATGACAGATAAACAGTCCGATATTGGCGCCGATCTGCACGGGCACCGCACCGAGTACCGCAAAGCCGAACTGCAACGATCGGCACTGCAAGACAACCCGCTGCAAATGTTTTCGCAATGGCTGCAGGACGCGCAGGACACCGGAATGAAAGATGCCACCGCTATGACGCTGGCAACTGCCAACCCCAACGGTGCCCCTTCCGCACGCATTGTTTTACTCAAACAATTCGATGACAGCGGCTTTTGCTGGTACACCGGGTATGAGTCGCGCAAGGGACACGAGCTTGCGCAAAACCCGCAGGCAGCGCTGTTATTTTTCTGGCCGGCTCTTGAAAGACAGGTACGGCTCGAAGGCACAGTAGATCGTGTGCCGGCCGCACAGTCCGATGCATACTTTAAGTCACGGCCCGAGGGCAGCCGCTATAGTGCGGCAGCATCACCGCAATCGCAGGTCGTGGAAAGCCAGGCCTGGCTGGCATCACAAATAACTGCACTAAAGGCGTCTACGCCCGCCGATCAGCTTGAGCGACCGGAGCAATGGGGTGGGTATCGACTACAACCGAAGGTCTATGAATTCTGGCAGGGTCGACCAAGTCGCTCGCACGACCGCTTCAGATATCAGCGCATCAATAACGGATGGCAAATAGACAGGCTTGCACCATAGGCAGCCATTTTTTCGCTCCTGAAACGCGAAGGTTAAAGTCGTTGCACAGTGTCATTCGATGGGGGTTATTCGATGGGGCTTTCACCAAGCATACCAATCAGCAACGGAAACAACTCGTTCTGGCGATTGTTATATCGATATTCGCTTTCTTTCAGATGACAATAAAATTTTTCGCGCCGTAAACCCTTAAACTTACTGAGGCGTTTACGCAGAAAGTCGCCAAATGCTTCTATACGCTCTATATCTTTGGCGGCGTAGGCACGTTGATAAGTCTCGCTCTTAATCTTTAAACGCATGTCCCTGCGTACATCAATACCAATCGGGTATTCGCGCCAGATGCTGCCGTCATCTTCAGGCTCCTTATCAGCGCCGCGACTCGCGGTTAACAACGAACAGTACACCTGATCTTCGTTCACAAACATGCGCACGCCAATCACCCCGTCGCTCTCGCTTTGCAGGTAACCGGAAACCGAATCGTCTGCGGTTGTCGGTCCGCCAACGGCATTCAACCCCGGGGTGGAAGAAGCAATAGCCTCAGACCACTGGCCGATCCGATCGCGAAGCTTTAGAAATATCGAATTAACGGAACGAACGTTAACGCCGGTCTGATTGGCAACCTGTACAGCAGTAAGGTCTTCAGCAAACAGTTCGAGAATTCGTCGAAACCGTTGCTCGTCAAGTTTTGAATGTTTGTAGTACCTGTTTTTTACCGCGTACATGTAGTGTCGTCCCCTGTTTACTTCGTTTACCACCTTGGCGCACGAGCCGCCGGTTAGAGTGTATGAAAGAACCGCTCGCGCCCTTGTGAATCAGTTCACAGACAATGGACCCTGATGAATCATCCTCTTTCGCCTGCAAAATGAATGACTCATAACGGAAACAACACGTATATAATCCTGTTCCAATTGCAGAAAAAGTCGCGAGGCATTTATGTCACAAGCGTTGTTCAGCGAACCCCAGACGCCGCTTCCCGAGGACACACGAAACCGGTTGATCGATGCGTTTCTGCGCGTGCTGCCGGACGAGTCGGTGCTGCGAGCCGACGAAGAACTACTGCCCTACGAATCAGACGGCCTGGCCGTTTACCAGCAAAAACCACCATTGGTCGTGTTGCCGGAGACCATCGAGCAGGTACAGGCGATACTTAAAATCTGCAGCAGCGAAGAAGTACCGGTTGTTGCTCGCGGTGCAGGTACCGGCCTGTCCGGCGGAGCACTGCCGCTGGCCAACGGCATTGTGCTGGGCATGGCCAAGTTCAATAAAATTCTCGACATCGACGAAAACGCGCGCACCGCAACTGTGCAGCCCGGTGTTCGCAACCTGGCCATTTCCGAAGCGGCATCTGACTACAACCTTTATTACGCACCAGACCCTTCATCACAGATCGCCTGCACCATTGGCGGAAACGTGGCCGAAAACTCCGGTGGCGTGCACTGTTTAAAGTACGGCCTTACCGTACATAACGTGCTGCAGGTTACGGCTGTCACAATCGATGGCGATGTCATTACCTTTGGCGGCACAGCGCCGGATACACCGGGCTACGATTTGCTCGGCGTGTTGCATGGCTCTGAGGGCATGCTGGCGGTTACTGTTGAAATTGTAGTCAAGCTGCTGCCACGGCCTGCAACTACCCGCCTGCTGATGGCGGCGTTTGACAACGTCGATAACGCAGGCAACGCGGTCGCAGATATTATTGCCAGTGGCATTATTCCGGCCGGCCTCGAAATGATGGACAACCCTGCCATTATCGCTGCAGAGGCGTTTGCAAAGTGCGGCTACCCAACCGATGCCGAAGCGCTGTTTCTGTGCGAACTCGACGGCACCGACGAAGAAGTCACCAGTCAAATCGCAAGCGTCGAAAAAATAATTGCCAGACACAACGTGACTAAACTGCATCTGGCTAAAGATGAAAACGAACGCATGATGCTATGGAAGGGTCGCAAGTCTGCGTTTCCTGCTGTTGGCAGACTTTCACCCGACTACTACTGTATTGACGGCACCATCCCGCGCCGCCATCTCTCTACGGTGCTGCAAAAAATGGCCGAGTGGTCGGAAGACTACAAGCTTAGAATCGCCAACGTATTTCATGCCGGTGACGGCAATCTGCATCCGTTAATACTGTTTGATGCCAACGTACCCGGTGAACTAGAACGCACTGAGGAACTTGGCGGCAAGATCCTCGAACTGTGTGTTGAAGTTGGCGGCACCATTACCGGTGAACATGGCGTTGGCATGGAAAAGATTAATCAAATGTGCGTGCAATTCGGTGCCAACGAAATCACTCAGTTCCATGCACTGAAAAACGCATTTGACCCGCAGGCACTACTCAACCCCGGCAAGGCAATACCCACGCTCAACCGCTGCGCCGAGTTCGGTGCGTTACACGTACACCATGGCGAACTCCCCCACAGTGATCTGGAGCGTTTCTAACCATGCACGATAACGACGCAACCGATCAGCTGGAACAGCAGATCACACAAGCTATCGCAGACAAGCAGGCGTTTAACATACGCGCGGGCGGCAGCAAAGACTTTATCGGGCGCATTACCGACTTACCGGTTATTGATGTCAGTCAGCATCGCGGTGTCGTCGCCTACGAACCTACCGAACTGGTGCTTACAGCACGGGCCGGCACACCACTTAATGAAATTGCAGATACACTGGCCGAACACGGACAGAAGCTCGCGTTCGAACCTCCGGTATACAACGGCAACGCAACGCTTGGTGGTACAGTGGCTGCCGCGGTTGCAGGACCTGCCAGACCGTATCTTGGTGGCGTACGAGATCACGTACTCGGCTGCAGAGTGATAAACGGTCATGGTCATGTGCTTCGATTTGGCGGCGAAGTCATGAAGAACGTCGCAGGTTACGATGTCACACGGTTAATGACCGGTGCGATGGGAACCCTGGGTTTACTGCTGGACATATCTTTGAAAGTAGTGCCCATTGCCGAACAGGAAGTCACCCTGCAACAGGAACTCGATCTGCACACTGCGCTACCACGGTTACAGCAGCTTGCAGGTGAGTCCCCACTAGTAAGCGCTTCAGCCTGGTACAACGGCGCTGTTTATATCCGTCTGGCAGGTGTTAGTGCAGCAGTAGAAAGTGCAGTAAAAACGTTTGGCGGTGAACAGATTGATTCAAACTTGTGGTCACAGCTGAACAATCAGCAGCATGCTTTCTTTGAGCAGCAAGTTGAGCAGCAGACACCTTTATGGAGAATAAGCGTTCCTCCACTGACTCCGGAACTGGATGTTGCAGGCACCACACTATATGACTGGGCCGGCACACAGCGCTGGTGTTTCACCGAACAGGAAGCAGAGAATATAAGAGCCGCAGCCAGTGCCGCAGGCGGGCATGCTCAGTTGTTTAAGGCACAAGACAATCTCAAACGAAGCGTTGGTGCTTTTCATCCGCAAACCAGTGAGATCATGAACCTGCACCGCAACATTAAAAACGAATTCGATCCGCACAGCCTGTTTAACCCGGGACGACTGTACGATGGCGTCTGATCAATTAAACACACCTGACAAAAAATTCTGACAAGTGCTATGCAAACTTCCCTATTAGAGAAATACAAAGCGACTGAGCTCGGCGCTCAGGCAGAGCAGATTTTACGTAAGTGTGTGCATTGCGGTTTCTGCCTGGCAACCTGCCCCACCTACGACATACTGGGCAACGAGCTCGACAGTCCGCGTGGCAGAATTTACCAGATTAAACAGGTACTCGAAGGCAGCGAGCCAACCAGAAGCACACAGTTGCATCTTGACCGTTGTTTAACCTGCCGCAACTGTGAAACTACCTGCCCGAGCGGAGTCGAGTACGGTCACCTGGTTGATGCAGGTCGTGGCATTGTCGAAGAATCTGTACCGCGCAGTGCCGCACAGCGCGCACTGAGATGGTCGATGCGCAAGGTACTTCCCTACCACAACCGCATCTCACCGCTGTTAACGATTGGCCGTTTATTTTCCGGCGTGTTACCCGGTTCAATCAAAAGCCATATACCACCAAAGCAAAAAGCCGGTGAATGGCCAACCACAGTTCATAACAGAAAAATGCTGGTACTCGACGGTTGCGTACAACCATCCATGGCACCGGCAATTAATGCCTCAACAGCACGCGTGCTTGACAGGCTGGGCATACAACTGGTTGTTGCCGAAAACGCCGGCTGCTGCGGAGCGGTAAGTTACCACCTGAACGAACAGGACGAAGGACTGAACTTTGCCAGAGCCAACATAGATGCATGGCACAAACAACTGGAAGCAGGCGCCGAAGCCATTGTAATGACTGCCAGCGGCTGTGGTGTATTTGTAAAAGAGTATACGCACATGCTGAAAGACGATGCACAATACGCCGAAAAAGCACGAAAGGTATCTGAGCACTGCAAAGACATTAGCGAAATCATTGCCGCGGAATCAGCGTCCAATCCGGAATTCGAAAAACTCAAGGTCACAAGCACGCAAACCCTTGCGTTTCATCCGCCCTGCACCCTGCAACACGGACAAAAACTGCCGGGTACCACAGAAGCGCTTTTACAGCAGCTTGGCTTTACGTTGCTGCCAGTTAAGGATGCACACTTTTGCTGTGGTTCAGCCGGCACCTACTCAATAACGCAGAAGTCACTCTCGCAAAAGCTGTTGCAACGAAAAATCAGTTCGCTGCTAAAAAACAAACCACAACAAATTGCGACCGCCAACATCGGTTGTCTACTGCATTTACAGTCAGCTGCAGGTGACACACCGGTGGTTCACTGGATTCAACTGATCGACCGGTAAAGCTACCGCCTTATCCGACCCGCCCAACGAAACCGAGGTAACAGCATCATGAGCAGCAAACTGAACAGGCGACAGTTCACCAGAATATGCAGTTCAATGATTGCCGGCGCTGTTACCGGTGCAACACTGCCCTCCACCGGCTATGCGCGGACGGAATACCCTGCCACCAAACTACTCGATAACAACAAGCAGGCACTGAAGCCGGAATCACTGGAAACCGGTGTGCCATATGTTTTTTTCTATCCATTTGTCACCACACCATGCTTCCTAATCAATCTTGGCACCACAGCTGGCTCGGGCCAGCTTAACGATCGGGAAGGTAATGAATATCAATGGCACGGGGGCGTGGGGCCGGACGGATCAATTGTCGCCTACTCCGCTATTTGCTCACATAAAATGACTCACCCGGCAAAAGAAATTTCGTTTATCAACTACCGCCACGACAAAACATCATTTTATAGCCACGAGGGAAAAACCGTAGAACGAAACGGGATAATCTCGTGCTGTTCAGAACGCAGCGTATACGACCCTCGTCAGGGTGCCAAAGTACTCGCAGGCCCGGCCCCTCAGCCACTCGCTGCCATTGAACTGCAGATTGATGAAGGCACAGGAGAATTGTTTGCCACTGCCAGCTATGGCGGTGATATGTATGAAAAGTTTTTCGAGAAATTCGGATTCCGGGCAGCGATGGAGCACCGCATCGACGACCCTAAAAAACTGTCCGGGAAGACCGCCCCGGTTCACAAAATCACGGAATACTCACGCCAAACCATCAAGTGCTAGCGCAGTCTGCAACACATTTTTCTGAAGACTGAGCGTACCTGACCGCTAACCTATGCACTGAGTACAAATGACGTGGTAACGTGAGCAGCCTGGACGACTCACCCGAAGTTCTACTTCAGCGGATGAAGTTGATGATCTTCGGGGCATACAAAACAGTGGCAATCAGTAGTAGTGCAATGGTGCTTGCCGCCTGGCTGCTGTTTCACCACGTCGACGCAGTCGCACTCTGTGTATGGTTGTGCGGTGGTTTAATCATCGCGGTTCTGCGCATCGTCGCTATTTACCTGGCTAGTCGGGCCGTTGCAGATACCCCTAAGTTCACATTCCACTGCAAGCTATACGCTGGCACCATTTTACTGGCCGGAGCACACTGGGGCGCAATTACCCTGTTGTGGCACAGCGATATGGCCACCGGCGCGCAGATCCAGTTATTGTTGTTCCCGGTTTCACTGGCCGCGGGCTCTATAGCGAGCTATGGCGTATGGACACCGGCTTTCTTTGCTTTCATGGTGCCCTGCCTGCTACCGGTATTGGGCCTGTTTTTATTTGCATCGGCCGATGGCTATTCCGGTACGGTGGCACCCGCACTGTTGTACATGGTCGGGCTTGGTGTGTTGGCCAAACAATACCAGCGCTCATTGATCGAAACGCTAACACTGCAAATAGAAAACAAAAACCTGGTTAATGATCTTTCAGATCAAAACGCTGAACTGGAAGCGGCTATTCAGCAGGCTCAATGCGCATCAAAAGCAAAAGGGGAATTTCTTGCAACCATGAGTCATGAAATCAGAACACCAATGAATGGTGTACTGGGTATGACGGAATTGATGCTCGACACTGACTTAAACACCACGCAAAAGCACTACGCCAAGACCATTAAAAAGTCTGCAAAAACTTTGCTTTCGATTATTAATGAAGTACTTGATTTTTCCAAAATAGAATCTGGAAAAATTGAACTTGAATCCATCGAGTTCGACCCGAAGGCAACTGTTACGCAGGTGGTTTCGCTGCTGCAAAGCAACGCGATGAACAAAAACCTCAAACTCAATGTCACCCTGGAAGGAGATGTTCCGGGGCTGGTGATTGGCGATCCACTTAGACTTCAGCAGGTGCTGATTAACCTGATTGGAAACGCTATTAAATTCACCCATGAAGGTGGGGTTGATGTGTTAGTCAGCACGTGCGACGGATCATCTGAAGGACAAGCCATCACCCTGCGTTTTAAAGTTCAGGATACCGGCATCGGTATTCCCGCAGACAAACTCGATAAAATCTTCGATGAATTTTCACAGGCCGACGGCTCAACGACCAGAAGCTACGGCGGTACCGGTCTGGGGCTCGCTATCGCAAGGCGGCTTGCAGAGTTAATGAACGGCCGACTCACGGTCGACAGCAGCCCCGGAAACGGTTCATGTTTTACACTCGACGCACAATTCAGCACCGAAGCGACCCGTACCATTGACCACAAGGCTACCGGTGAAAAGACGGCAGAAACACACTTCAACGGTGAGCATGTTCTGCTGGCCGAGGACTGCATGATTAATCAGGAAGTCGCTGCCACTATGCTTGAAGCGCTTGATCTACAGGTCACGACCGTTAGCAATGGAAGTGAAGCGGTGCAGGCCATGGCATCGTGCATAGAGACAGACGGCCAACCGTTTGCACTGGTATTAATGGACTGCCACATGCCGGTAATGGATGGCTACGACGCCACCCGTGAGATAAGGCAACTCAGCGACAAACGGGCCTCTGAAGTTCCAATCATCGCTGTAACCGCCAATGCAATGTCAGGAGACAGAGACCGATGTCTTGAAGTCGGTATGAGCGACTACATTAGCAAGCCTATCGATAAACCGGAACTAATACAGGCGATAAGCACGGCACTGAATCGATTCGACAGCGATTCCGCAATGCAACGCGCTGCGTAGTTAACTGACTTCAGACACCAGACTCTTCACGATTTCTGCAGCCGGGCTTTCCCGACAGCCGGATGCATTCTGTCCACACCAAAGTGGCGAGAAATCACTTGATCCTGCGTTTTCAGCACATTTACGCAGTGCGGTGATGGCAGTTGCCGCATGCGGGAAGTCCATTGCATCAGGGCAGATCGGGCCGAGTTCAGCAACTGCACGATTCACAATACTTCGTGCCGGCCTGCCGGAAAACACATTGGTGATAGCTGTGTGACTTGCAGCATCACTCTTAAGTGCCTGACGGTGCAGTGCAGAGGTTTTGCATTCATCGCTCAGCAAAAAAGCGGTACCGGCCTGTACTGCAGTTGCACCGAGCGCCATAGCAGCCTTTACAGCTGCAGCACTATTGACACCCCCTGCAGCAATAACCGGAACATCAACGGCAGCGGCAATTTGCGGCAGCAGCGTAAACGTACCCGACTGCGTGGTTAACCGGTCGGATAAAAACATTCCACGGTGCCCGCCGGCTTCCAGGCCCTGAGCAATAACCACATCGGCACCGTTGTCCTTAAGCCACTTCGCCTCTTCAACGGTGGTGGCTGACGAAAGCACTGTAGTGCCCCACGATTTTACGCGCTTCAGTAAGTCACCAGCCGGCAGACCGAAGTGAAAACTAAGCACCTGCGGCTTATGCGGCTCCAGTACATCGGCCACTTCTTGACTGAAGGGGTTACGCGCAGCGCCCTGCGAAATATCCTGCGCAGTTAACTGATACTGCTGCATGGAAGGCGACAGTGCTTTTAACCAGCGTTTCTCTTGCTGTTGCGAATACGGCAGTGGCTGGTGACAAAAGAAATTGAAGTTTACAGCAGCACTGGTTACGGCTGTAATCTTAAGTAACTCAGCTTCAATTTGTTCTGCGTTTAACATGGCACACGGCACTGACCCTAAACCACCGGCCGCTGAAACAGCCAGCGCGAGCGTACTGTCTTGTACTCCGGCCATTGGCGCCTGAACTAAAGGTGCCTCAATACCAAACAGCTCCTGTACCGTTTTCATTATGAAGCGGCCGGAGGTAATGGCGATTGTTCATCTAGCAGACCTTCATTTTTTAAATCGGTCCATAGTGAAGCGGGTATATCGAGATTAAACCACTCGACAATCTGTTGCATCTCGGTGCCGGAGCGCGGTCCGGGAATAACACTCGCCACCAGCGGACTGCCAAGCGGAAACTGCAGCGCGGCCGCCGGCAGCGGTATTTGGTGAGATTCACAGACCCGACGAATGTTAGTCACTTTCTCTATTACCTCCGCTGGTGCCTGCGAGTAATTCCAGGTATCACCGCCTGCCAGAATACCGGAGTTAAACGGCCCGCCAAGTATGATACCGGTGCCGGCCTTCTCACACTTTGGAAACAGATCATACAGTGGTTGCTGTTCATGCAGCGTGTATCGACCGGCGAGTAAGAATGTATCCCAGTGACCATGTTCCATCGCGTCAATACAAACCTCGCGCTCATTGACACCCAGACCGATAGCCGTGATGTCACCGGCACTTCTCAACTCATCGAGTGCTTTATAGCCGCCGCTCATGGCATCGGCAAACAGCGTTTTGTTGAGCGCTTCGCCATGCTGCATTACACCGATATCGTGCAACAGCAACACATCAATTTTAGTTACGCCTATGCGCTGCAGACTGTCTTCGTAAGAACGCATAACACCGTCATAGGTATAATCGTATACCGGATTAAACGGAAAACTGCCGGGCCATTCTGACGCCACCGGCTCGGGTGCCGGTTCGGGCTTTAGCAACCTCCCCGCTTTGGTAGACAACACCAGATCAGTGCGCCCGCGAATAGCGTCGCCCACATAATGTTCGGATCGTCCGAAGCCGTAAAATGGTGCGGTGTCGACGAAGGTAATACCACTGTTTAATCCGGTATCGATGGCTTCGCGGTTGTCCGCTTCGGTAACCGGCCTGTGATTACCGGCCATTGCCGCACAGCCAAGACCAAGCTCGGACAGCATTAATGAAGTGCCACCCAGCGCCCGCAGGCCGAATGAGGATCGGTTTTGTTCTGCCACAGTCGGATTCTCCACGTTATTTATTGCATTTTTACGTAAAACAGCAACGGTAATTTTGCTACCGAGTGTTTTAGCAATATCTTACCACGGTAGTCCGCAGCGGCTTAGCTCACAGCCCGATACAAAAGCACCAGAGCCAGCGCCGCACAGACCAACCACAGCAGAATAACGATAAATACCGCCACCCGTGATGATGGAATGTGATGGCTTCCGGCAGATAGCTGCCGTGCACGCTGCAACACCGCGGCAGGTGTATACCTGATGATCAGTGCGATACTCAGCGGTACCAGCACAAGATCATCAAGTAAGCCCAGCACCGGGATAAAATCCGGAATCAGATCGATAGGGCTGAGCGCATAGGCAGCAGTGGCCAGCGCAAGAATTCGCAGGCGGCGTGGCATTTCACGGTCGCGGCTCGCATAATAAACCAGCACTATCTGACCTTTCATGGCCGCCGCGAATTGCCTCACGCGCCTTAGGACGCTCGCAACTATGGTCATTCACAAACCATAGCAAACCGAGAACCGACCCGGCAAACCACGGTCAAACCGCAAACCACGTTAGAAGCCACTTGTATGAGTATAAAAACCTACGGCCTTGCGCTGATGTCCCGCTGGCAATCTGCGCTCTACAAGACGCTGTCAGACGATCAAACGCACGGCGCTGAAAACGCCCGTGAGCTGGCTTCAGAGCATCCGGCTATGATCGCAAGCTGCGAAGCCTGCGAGACGCTTGAAAAAGCGATAAGCGAAGGTCGTGACTCCGTCGACATTGCCGAAGTGGTCACCAAAGGTGCGCTGGCTTCGAAGTGCGCACACATGTACGTAGGTCTGGCTGCAGCCAGGTTTACCGGCAACCACCAAAGGGTAAAGGAACTGGAATCTGAAATACGGTATTCAGTTTGTGATCCGCTATGGGCTAAAGCACTGCTTGAGTTTGACAGCGGCCACCAGGCTATCCCCTATCGGCATTACGAAACGTTAGATGACTTTGTACTGCCACTCGATGATGCACCGATATCCATTGCCTTTGTTTCGGACTGGGGCACCGGCACCCCGCTGGCACGCAATGTTATGCGACGTATTGCCGAGCAAAAACCGGATGTATTGATTCATCTGGGTGATGTTTACTACTCCGGCACGCACAAAGAAATGGATGAGCATTTTCTATCGATTGTGCGTGAGTACCTGCCCGCATCAACACGTGTTTTTAACCTTGCAGGAAATCACGATCTTTATGCCGGTGGCGCCGGTTACTACTGGCTGATTGATGAACTCGGTCAGCCGGCCAGCTACTTTTGCCTGCGCAATCAGCATTGGCAGATTCTTGCGATTGGTGCGCCGCCGGAGGCCGGCAGCCCGCACAAGGCACTGTCGGCCATTCCCTCTATCGACCCTCAGGAAGTGCAGTGGCATCAGCATCAGATTGAAAACTATGCCGATAGAAAAACCGTGATGCTGTCCCACTACCAGCTATTCACTGCATCGGGCAACATTGGCAGAACACCAGACAACCGGCCGCTGGCACTTAACCCGGTACTTTATGAAGCATTCAAACCTCACCTTGCGGATATTGGTCTGTGGCTGTGGGGGCATGAACACAACCTGATTGCGTTCGAACCCTACGCAGGGCTACGCAAAGGCCGGTGTATTGGTTCCGGCGCAATTCCGGTAGCACTGCTCTGGCAACCGTATAAACAACTGCCCAACCTGTCGATACCCGATCATATCGGTGAAGCCCCTCGAATAGATCACGCATGTCGTCTTGACCACGACGGTGACCATTACCACCATGCATTCGGGTTACTGAATATCGACGGCAGCCACGGGCAAATGAACTATTTTCAGGTAGCGGGTGTCGAAGGTGGCGCAGAGCTGATCTTTACGGAATCAATTTAATGACTGCCACCTATGACATAGTAATAATCGGTGCCGGCGGCGGTGGTATCACCGCTGCTTTTGAAGCGCAGCGTCACGGCGCTAAAGTCGCACTGCTTGAGAAACACAAAATCGGTGGTGAGTGCACACACTCAGGCTGCGTGCCTTCCAAAGCGCTTATTGATGTTGCAAAGCACTACCACGCCATGAGCAACAGTGCTGCGCACGGACTACAACCAATCGATGCCGATGCTGCGTTTGATTTTTCACTGGCCATGGGTCACGTGGAAAACATTGTGAATGGTGTCTACGCGCACGAACAACCTAAGCGATTCAATGATCTTGGGATAGATACTTACATACACCAGTCCGGTGCCAGCTTTATAGATGCACATACCGTTGCAATAGGCAACGATCAGGTTCGTGGGGACAATATTATTATCGCCACCGGTTCCGGCCCGAGGCTATTACCCACCAAAGATGATCAGCCTGTCGAATTCCTTAACAACGAAAATTTCTGGCAACTCCGTGAACAACCGGAATCAATCGCTTTTCTCGGTGGCGGTGTGATCTCTGCAGAGCTTGGTCAGTGCCTGGCCCGCTTTGGTACAAAGGTCACGATAATCGATCGCTCTGCACGCATTCTTTCAGTTGTAGACCCGGAAGTTGCGCAATACCAGATTGATATCTTCAACAATATGGGCATCGAGATCATTACCGAAGCAAACGCTCAGGTTTGCTCAACCGATAAAGACGGGAAAATCTGTCTTGACATAGAAACCAAAAACTCACAGACAGAAACGCTTTCAGTTGAACAGCTTTTTATTGCTATTGGCAGAGTCCCCAACCTCAACGGCCTTCAACTCGAGAATGCAGGAATCGACTACACCCGACACGGTATTACCGTCGACGATTATCTGCAGACATCCGCATCACATATCTATGCCGTTGGTGACGTAGCAGAACGCGCAAAATTCAGTCACGTGGCGAATTATCAGTCTGAGCTGGTGGTTCGCAATCTGCTCAACGGTGAAAGCCGGCGTAACGATCTTTCGATTTTACCGTGGGCTATTTTTACTGATCCTGAAATCGGGCATGTCGGCCTGACCGAAGCACAGGCAAAAGAATCACACCGTGGTGTACAAACCTTTAAGGTCGATGCAGCAACCGACCGGTTTATCACCGACTCCAAGACCGGTGGCTTTCTTAAGGTCGTGATGGACGCGGAAAATAAAATTCTCGGGGCCACCGGTGTCGGAGCCTACGCCGGTGAGTGGGTTCAGTTCATGACACTGGCTATGAAGCAGAACCTGCGTGCAGAAGACATTGCCGACACAATATTCGCCTACCCGACTTACGCAGAAATTATCAAGAAATCCTGTTCGCGATTCCTTCGAACAAAATTGTAGTAGCGGTTGTTTTCCGGTTACAACTGATCGAGAAACTGAATTACGGTTATGACGATCTTGCCGTTGTCAGCGTCCGCAATACCGTCGATCAGGACTTCTCTGTTCTCGGGGTTTTGTGGAAATTCCATCGGCACCCCAAAGCTTGAAATGGCCTGCGTCTCGCCATCGACGGTGACATCGAACCCCTCTATGGCGAACTCGTTACCGGGCGATGCGATCGACATAAATCCGAAAATCTGGATGACGTCACCGGCTTTATAAGCAGGTGCCTCCAATACATCAATAGCACTGGCCGGAAGCACCAGTGTACCGTTCAGCGCATTACTGTCGGCATAAGTAAAGTCCGACGGAACAAACACCCGCACTTCGGTACCGGGTACCAGTACCTGTGTTTCAAAGTCGGCATTCGTTACACCCTGCGCAGCAGCAACCTCGCTAACATCGATCGCTGCGCCGGGGATTCCGGGGCCGGTACTGCTGTCGTTGCTCTCAACGGTACCTACCGCGAAATACCGGCTGCCCTGCGGCGCTTTTCTGATATACGAAGCGACAATCTCGCCATTCGCATTACGGTTACCACTCACTTCTACCAAGACACCGGGAACCAGTTGCGTCAATAACAATTCATCGTAGACCGTTGCGTTAGTAACAACCACAGATTGCCCAAGCACACTAAACCCGCTGAGATCTGCAGCTGAGGTTTGAATAGGCCCGGACACATCCGACTGATACTGTAATTCGTTGGCCGTTTTACTAATAGTATCGACACCGGCGATCAGGCTCATACCGATTCTCAGATCGGCCAGATTTGCTTCGCTACCATTGATTGTAATGGTGGCTTCATCTGTTTCGAAACGCTGATCATTGATAATAATACTGCCAAAGCCATCAACCGAACCGACAATCAATCCATCCTGAATAACCTGCTTACCGGTGCCGCCAATGCCGCCGCCACCGCCGCCGCCATCGCTGCAGCCGGTCAGTACAGCTGCAAGCAGCAGCGCAAACAGCTTGCTTTTGTAGTTATTGTACGCAGTAATAATCATGCAATCACAATCCCTGTGTTTCATTCGGATGTGATACCGCTGTTCTATTTCGAGCTGAAAACATGATCATTGCTCCAACTCCTCCAGAAGATCGTCATCATCAGAACAAAGGCTTTCTATGTGATAAATACCAAGTCCCAGACGGGTGTTTTGATCATGTTCACCGGCAGGGTCAACGTCTCGCTCGGCCAGCCAGCGATCGAGCTCTTCCAGTAACCGCTGACTGGCCCCCGACGCATAAATTTTGAACGGTTTGATGTACTCACGGGGAATACTCTGGTAACTGACCTTCCGCTGGAATCTTTTTTCCTCTTTTTCAACGGCAAGGTTGTGATGAATAGTATCGATCAGATCAGCTGTGTCGGTACCCAGAATATGAATACCATCGGTAAGATCCGGAGAAACATAGCCATCTGAAATTAACACCAGCTGCCCTTCGGCATTGGTTTGTACAATGCCAAGCCGCTCCAGCTCATCACGCATTGCAGTGGCTGCCATATCACCGCTGTAACGCTTTACCAACTCTGCAAAGCTGGCAGGCCCACGCGCATCAAGCGCCGCCGGTGTCCCGACATCGGATTGAAAATCTGGGTCGCGCATCCAGCCGGTAACCACACGGGCAGACCGGTTGTATTTGTCTTCCTGGGCCGCAGCACCGGGTACAGGCTTCTCACGCAGCCGGACAATTTCCTTGCGGTAAAGCCCGGTCATTGCGCCAATCTTGGTCGACTGAACCTTTTCCCCTTCCGCGACCAGAAGCTCTTCGGCCGCATCGACGTAGGCACGCTTCACCAGCTCGCACATCGTTCCGGATGACAATCCGATACGAATAGCAAACTTTGCCAACGACTTTTGTATTCGGTAGCAGGACACTACCAATGCAGTCTTGGCCGGGTTCAGATTTTCTAAAGCCATTCCCGATCTGTTGCCGTAGAGATGAAGGAGATTAGGGAGCTAGCGCGGAGTTCTTTACAACGCAACCGCACTACTTGTACTGGTAACGGCAAAAACGCAGTAACGTTTACGATTTTACCCGCTTCCAGTTCCGCCGCTTGCAATGCCCTCGAAAATGCCGCCAAACTCACACAATAAGCCACTGTAAACCACTGTTTTTCATTATTTTACTAATGCCAAATGGCTCTGTTATCACCTGCAGGCCCGTTAGCCGGTGTCGCGCGGTTTTTTCTGAGCCAGCGCACTAATATCAACGCCGTTCGCGGCCAGCAGCTTTTCAAGCGCCGGCATCAGCTCTCCAAGATTCTCTGCAAACGCTTCACGTATTGTGTCAACCATGACCTGTGTCTCGCGTTCTATTTCAATATTCAGCTGCTCACCAACCGGTTTTTCTCCGATGGTTGTCATACGCAGTGTTTCGGGAATCAGCCAAACCTCAAACCAGCCAGCTTCTTTGTCAACTTCGGCAATGGTAAGGCTGGCACCATTCACAGCAATATAGCCTTTCGGAAAAATGTAGCGAAGCCACTGAGGTGCAACGCCAATGCGCATGCGAAAGTTGTCATCCATGCGAGTAATCTCGACTACTTCGGCTTTAAAATCGATATGGCCCGACAACGGATGCCCGCCGATTTCAGCGCCATCTTTGGCAGCTCGTTCTGCGTTGACTGCAGAACCGACGCGAAAGTTGCCAAGTGTTGTCACATTCAGGCTTTGCAGCATGACATCAAACGAAACGCGATCAGGGCCCGACAACTGCGTTGCCGTCAGACAGACGCCATCAATTGAAACACTTGCGCCGATCTCAAGCTCATGACAAAAGCCATCGGGAAACTGGATTACAAAACTGCGAATGCCATTGTTATCAGTGACATCACTGATGGTGGCAACTCCTTGAACGATTCCTGTAAACACTGCAGGCTCCGAATCGGAAAAGCTGAATGTTATCAGATCCGGGGCTACAGATGCTCTATGGTAATCCCGTCAGGCACCGGTACCGCACCATTGTTCAGCTCCTTTTCAACCCACAGGCGCCTGGTCTGTCCCGGCCAAAGTGTGACACCGTTGTCCGAGAACACCTGGTTGCCCCCAAGGTTAACGGTGACAAAAAACGCAGGTTTGTCGGTCTTTAGGTCTATAAACTTTCCGCCCGAGTCACTGCCCGGGGTATACGTCACTTTAGGTTTAGGCAGATCGTATGATTTGTACGGACGCGGCCAGAATTCGTTTTCTGCGAGTATGCTGCCGTTTTCAGCTTGCCAGGCGAAATGCACAAAGCATTGCTCCGGCACCTCTATAGAATGCAATTCGGCAACCACGGTAACAGCACCGGCGCAAGCAAGAACACTATAAGAATATTCGAATACTACCGTGCCATTGACATTCAATATGCTCAACTCAACCGACACGTGCTGATCGGTAGAGTAATCATTGACAACTTTTAGCAGCAATTCGCCTTCGGTATTGAATCGTGCATGGCCGGGAACTACCGCCACCAGCAACGGGGCATAGAACTTTCGGGCAGCATAGTGCAACAGCTTCCAGCCACCGCCGTACTCCAGTGATGACCACGACGCCACCGGCCAGGTATCATTCAGTTGCCAGTACAGCGTACCCATACAGTGCGGCTTTAACATACGCCAGTATTCAACAGCAGTTCTTATGGCCATTGACTGCTGACATTGTGAAAGAAACAGCATGCGTTCAAACGAATCAGGAAAACGAAAATACCTGACCAGCGTTTCGACAATGCGTGCATTACCACCAACGTTACGCTGATGAACCTCCATCACCGGTGATGAGACATTGCGATCATTTTGTTCTGTAAAGGTTTTCACCACCGGCAGAGAAGGAAAAGACTGAAAACCAAATTCAGAACAAAAGCGGGGATGAATATCCTGATAGGCCGAAAACGGCTTCGCTTCATGCCAGACGTCCCAAAAATGCATGTCACCTGCGGCGTCGTTTTTCCAGCCGTCACCAAAGTCCAGTCGTCCGACCGATGGTGAACTTGGCCAGAAGCCTAACGTGGGCAACTCTTCTGCAACAATTTCTTCTATTGCATGATTGAGCCGATCATAGTTGGCCAGGTAGCGATCGCGATTATCTCTGGTGATGTCCCACCAGTTAAGTGCGCCAACCAGTTCGTTGTCGCCGCACAGCAAAGCAATGCAGGCATGCGATGAAAGCCTGCGTACCTGTTGCCGCACTTCGGTACGAACCAGATTAAGCCAGTCGCGATCGCAGGCCGGATAATGATTGCAGGAAAACATAAAGTCCTGCCACACCAGGATACCGAGCTCATCGCACATATCGTAAAACCAGTCGGCTTCGTATTGCCCGCCACCCCAGACACGCAACATATTCATGTTCGCATCTACAGCAGACTGCAGCAGCTCCTGTACTACCGCTTTGCTGGCGCGCTGCGGTAAAGCATCGGCCGGAATCCAGTTTGCGCCACGCATAAAAACCGCATGATCATTAACTTCAACATGAAACCCGGAGCCCGATCCGCGACTGTCCGGGGGTTGTACTATTTGAGACTTTCGCAGCCCCAACTGCAACTCGCGGTGCTGCCCGCCAATCTCAATGCTTAGCAGGTGACGAACCTGCTCCCCCATGCCAACCGGCCACCACAACACCGGGTTTTCAACAGACACTGCAAGTTCGATCAGGTTAACACCGGGCACCAGTCGCTCAGGTTTACTGATCAATTCCCCGCACAGAGTCAGTCTGCAGTCGACCTCTGTCTGTTCAAACGATTGCACATTGACACTGACCTTGACGACAACCTGCTGATCTTTATGGTGCTGCTGTACTGATAAATCATTAATGCAGTGCGAACGGCTTTGTATCAGTTGTACTTCACCGTAAACACCGATTGGCATCAGGCAGATATTCCAGTCCCACCCGGCATGACACGGTGTTTTTCGTAGATAGTTATTGTGCGGTACGCGGCAATTCCACGACAGATACGGTAATTCGAAAGGCGCTGCAGCGGCTTTTTCAGCAGCAACATCACGGGACACGGCGAAGCGTATGGTAATGGTGTTTAACCCCGCCTGAAGATACTGACTCACATCAAAGCGATAGCGAATGAACTGACTTTCTGTTTCTCCCACCGTCTGATCATTAATCAGCACCGTGGCTATACAATCTATGCCATTAAGTACCAGCGTACTGTGTAAATGCAGGTCGGGTTCTGAAACCGTGAAAGTGCGATCTATTTGCCACTCTGTCTGACTAACCCAGTCAACAGCATACTCATTGTCACGGTGATAAGGGTCAGGAATTTCACCGGCGCTGTACAGTGCGGAATAAACATCACCGGGCACAGCAAACTTAAAACCGCGCTTATCTCCTACCTTTCGCAGCGCCCAGTCATTGTGCAGCTCCATTACTCAGCATTCTCTGGCGCATAGATAAACTCTGAAAAATCAGCCGGCATTGCACTTCCTGAAGTGTCAAACGCTGCCATCCCCACAAAAGCCCCGGTGAACGATGCATGTTCACCCCGCCCTCCTTCATCAGACAGTAACGATGCATCCAGCACGGGCCCGATCGCTGTCCACGTATCGTCGTGCTTGCAGTAAAACTGCAACTCTGCTCCCTTCGTCACAAGCTTCAGTGATACCGGGGTATTCGCCAGTGGCATTGGATCAATCGGGTAGGTCAATGCAGATTCCGGATAATCGCCATTGCAAGACATAATGCTCAATACACGGCCGAGCGTTTCATCGTGTGTAATTTGCAGATAATGAAACTTGTGGCGGTTGTAATACGCGATGAGTCCGGCGCTCTGTTGAAAGCTCACCGGGTTAAATTCTACGGTGGTTGCGGCAGTAAAACTATGATGCTGCTGACGCCTTGCAACAAGCGATTGTTCAAACCAGCTGCCAATTGACTCACGACCGTACAGCCGTAAACAACCCGGACGCGCAGTCAGTGAAAACAACCGTTCCGGATACGGCGTTCTGAGCCATTGAAAATCAATCGGTAGTTGAGGCGCATCAAACCCGGCCACTGCAGATACAGAGGCAGGTTTTTGCGGCGTTACATCCGCAGGGGGTTCGACTTGTTCACGCGCCTGCTGCGTGCCACTGGTAGTTCGCAGCCAGCCGTCCTCTCCCCAGACACACTTTTCAATGCCGGTTTCGCGGCCAAGCGGTGAACGCTGCAGCCCCGGTAAGGGTCGAGAGCAGAGAAAGGTATGGTAAATCTCGCCCTGTGGAGTCTCGACATATTGACCGTGACCGGTACGCTGCAATTTTTCACCGGGCGTGGACACCAGCAGGTGTTTGTCCGGGTGCAGCTCATACGGCCCTTCAATAGATTGACTTCTGGCATACGTCACTGCATGTTCGTAGCCGGTACCACCTTCAGCCGTAGTCAGGTAGTAATATTCGTTACGCTTAAACAAATGCGGTGCTTCGGTCAGGCCGCGTTCGGTACCACTGAATATGAGTTGTGCCGGACCAGTCAGTTGCTTTTTACTGTGATTGTATTCCTGCAGCAGAATGCCACCGAACGGGCTGTGCAGCGGGCTTTTTCCCAGCTCCGTTGCACGATGATTCCAGCACATGTTGAGCAACCACTGACGTCCATCGGTATCGTGGAATAGCGACGGGTCGAAACCACTGGAGTTAAGATAGATGCGATCACTCCAGTCGCCATCAATTGTTTCACACGTCACAAGATAGTTGTGCGCGTCTTTGAAGTTGCCGTCATAGCGTTTTACGTCAGTGTAAATCAGCCAGAATAAACCATTGGAATAACTTAACGACGGCGCCCATACACCGCAGGAATCGGGGTTGCCCCGCATATCAAGTTGTGCCGAACGGCTTAGCGGGCGCGTGATCAGTTGCCAGTTAACCAGATCTTTTGAATGGTGGATCTGTACGCCGGGGTACCACTCAAAAGTTGAAGTAGCAATGTAATAATCATTGCCCACCCGGCAAATCGACGGATCGGGATTGAAGCCGGGCAGTATTGGATTAACTATCATCAGCGGTTCAGCAGTTGTGTCGCCTCTTGCTCACCAAGTGCCTGAGGACGTTCACAGGTTGTGGTTAATTCAATGTATGTTCTGTTTTCGGCAGCAGCCAATATAGAAGTCAGAACATCAATCACATGAGTGGCCAGATCACCATTACAACGGTGCGGGCGGCCATCAGTAATACCTGCCACCATGTCTGCCAAACCTATACCACGGTAGTTGGCAATCGAACCGTTGTCACCGTCTTCAAAGTTTGGTGTACCAAGTGCCGGCAAAGGCTGTAACACAGTTTCCGATTCGCCATTGTTAACCCGAACCACATCACCAAAGCGGTTCGGGTCAGGCACATAAACTGTACCCGCGGTTCCATAGAGTTCCATATGATTGTGTTCATGTGAACGGACATCCCAGCTGGCAACCAGTGACACCTGTGCACCGCTGTGGAATTCCAGTATGGCACGAACAGATGTGTCCACTTCAACGTCAATTTTCTCACCGGCTCTGGGTTCACTGGTGATGGTTCGCTGTTCTGCAGGTTTGCTGCCCATCGCAACCACACTTTTCACAGGCCCGATCAGTTGCACCAGATTAGTGACGTAGTAAGGTGCAATATCGAGTATTGGCCCGCCACCCAACTGAAAAAAGAAATCAGGATCAGGATGCCAGCTTTCCATACCGGATGACTGCACGGCGCAACTGCCGCCAATGATCTTTCCAGCGCCTTCATCATCTATAAGTTTGCGCGCTGCCTGGTGCGCACCACCAAGAAATGTGTCCGGCGCTGAGCCAATGCGCAATCCATTATCGGCAGCGAGTTTTTTTAGCGACTCACCTTCAGGCAGGGTGAGCACATAGGGTTTTTCTGAATAGACATGCTTGCCTGACTGCAGGCACAGCTTTGACACTTCGTAGTGCGCAACCGGTACCGTCAGATTAATCACCAGGTCAACACCGGACTGATCCAGCAGTGATTCAACTGTATGCGCTTCTATCGCAAACTCTTCGGCGCGGGCCTTAGCAGCTTCCGGGTTAATGTCTGCACAGGCAGTGATTTCATAGCCATTAAACAGACTGCTGAGCTGCAAATAAGCAGCGGAAATGTTGCCACAACCGATCACACCAACTTTCATGATAATTATTCCGGACTTAGTGCCAGCTTGAGAGTGTTTTAAAGCTGCGCTCTGCAAAACGCTTTACGTCTGCAGGGTTGTCGTGTTCGACAATAAAAAGTTCACAGTCGCTACGCTTAAGGTCATTAACAACTTCCTGCCATTCAACGGTACCATGCCCGACATCGGCCCAGCCGTCTTCATCTTCGCACTCGCCTTCAGGTGCTACATCTTTAAGATGAACGGCACTGATTCTGTCGAGGTAGGTGCGCAGCCACGAAGCAGGGTCCTGACCCACTCTGGCAATCCAGCCAAGGTCGATCTCCCAGTGCATATCCGGCGCTTCATCCAGCAGGGTGCGCATTGGCAGGCAACCATCAGCGAGCCGGATAAATTCGAAGTCGTGGTTGTGCCATGCAAAGTCACGCCCTACAGAACTGATCTGTGCGTTAAAGTCTGCAAGCTCGCGCGCCAGTTCAGACCAACCGGCCTTGTCAGTCGGTCGCTGCTCAGGAGAGAGATACGGACAGGCAATATGGTTAACATCGAGCGCACTGACCAGGTCCAGCGTTTCACGCATCGACTGGCGTAATTCGTCGAGACCAATATGCAAAGACACCAGGCGCAGGTTGTTGTCACGCAGTAACTGTTGCAGCGCTTCAGGGTCTTGCAGGTTATCTCTGTATCCTTCCACTTCCGTGTAACCTGCAGCGGCGATCATCGGTAGCGCCTCCTGCAGCGACAAGCTACGCGCGCTGTAGAGCTGAAACGCAAAGTTATTCATTATTGATTGTTTCCTAAAAAGCTTTTATACCGTTGCCTGCTAAACGCGCAGGCCGGTGTCAGCGCTGAAGATTGATGCTCTTGACGGATTAAACCCGACGGCCTGCTGATCACCTTTTCCCACAGAGGTTTCTGAGTCTGTGCGAATAGTAAACTGGTTACCTGCAAGCTCACTCCAAACCACAGTGTCCGCCCCCATGGGTTCTACCAGTTCAACCTCTATAGAGCTTTGCACCGGTAGCGCGACTGCAGCAGAACCAATGGCGATATGCTCCGGTCGAATACCGAATTCAACCGGCATACCCGCCTGTGGCGTGCTGGAAAACTCATAGTCACCCAGCGGCACAGAGAGTGTGTCGGTTTCGAACACCCAGCCACCACCATGCTGCGCCAGTGTTCCGTGAATAAAATTCATTCCCGGAGACCCGATAAAGCCTGCTACAAACCGGTTGTGCGGCTTGTTATAGATACCCTTGGGCGAGTCGATTTGCTGTATGACTCCGTCCTTCATGATAGCAATACGATCGGCAAGGGTCAGTGCTTCGATTTGATCATGGGTGACGTAGATCATAGTGTTACCCAGACGCTGATGCAGCCGCTTAAGCTCGACACGGAGGTCGGTTCGCAAGTTGGCATCGAGATTCGACAACGGTTCGTCGAACAGAAAAACATCTACATCGCGCACCAGCGCTCTGCCTATCGCCACACGCTGACGCTGCCCGCCGGATAACGCACCCGGCTTACGCTTTAACAGTGGTTCAATTTGCAATATCTCCGCAGCTCTGGCGACTCGCTTCTCAATTTCTGCCTTTGGCATTCTCTGGTTTTTTAAACCAAAGGACAGATTCCCTTTAACGGTCATTTGCGGATACAGCGCGTAGCTTTGGAACACCATACCAATGCCGCGTTCACTCGGCTCCGCCCAGGTGACGTTTTTACCTTGTATAAAGATTTTTCCGCCACTGACTTCAAGCAGACCGGCAATGCAGTTTAGCAGTGTGGATTTGCCACACCCGGATGATCCAAGTAACACCAGAAACTCACCCTGAGGGATTTCCAGATTCAATCCCTTCAGTACTTCGAGAGATCCGAAAGATAAATCGAGATCCTGCACTTCAACCGAGTTGACCTGTGAAACTTGTTGCGTCATCCCTTAACTGCTCCTGCAGCGATACCACGGACAAAGAGTTTTCCCGATACAAAGTACAACACCAGCGGCACAGCGGCGGTCAACAGGGTGGCAGCCATGTTGACGTTGTATTCTTTGATGCCCTGCACTGAATTAACAATATTATTGAGCTGAACAGTCATGGGATAAGTATCGGGTTTTGTATAAATCACACCAAACAGAAAGTCATTCCAGATGCCGGTGACCTGTAAAATCATGGCAACCACAAAAATAGGCAGCGACATTGGCAGCATTATTCGAAAGTAAATGCCCCAGAACCCTGCGCCATCAACTCGCGCCGCCTTGTGCAGATCTTCAGGAATGGCGGCAAAGTAGTTTCTGAATAATAAGGTCAGTATTGGCATGCCGAAAATGGTATGCACAAGCACCAGCCCCCATAAACTCCCCATTAAACCAATTTCCCTTAAGATGATGACCAACGGATACAGCATGGTTTGATAAGGGATAAAAGCACCGATAATTAAGATGGAAAAGAACAGCTCAGAGCCTTTGAAGCGCCAGCGCGCCAGTGCATAACCATTCACCGAGGCAATGGCTATCGAAAGAATGACTGACGGCACAAGTATTCGAACAGAGTTCCAGAAGCCTCTGCTCAGGCCGTCGCAGTTAATACCGGTGCAAGCTGTTGACCACGCCTTAACCCATGGTTCGAAAGTCACTTCAAGCGGTGGCGCGAAGATGTTGCCGAGCCTAATCTCCGGCATCCCCTTTAGTGAAGTCACAATCATCACGTACAAAGGCAACAGGTAATACAGCGACACAACGATCAGCGTGCCGTACAGCATAATGTTGGTTCGGGAAAATACCCGTCGCGGTCGCGGGCCCTGCGGGTCTGTGTTGATATCAACCACGTTTTTTCCCGCCGAATTCAAGAAAGGCCCATGGGATCAGAATGATAGCGACAGACAGCAGCATCATGGTGGAGGCGGCAAAGCCCTGCCCCAGATTCTGTGCCCGAAACATATAGTTAATTACGTACTTTGCAGGAACCTCAGACGACAGTCCCGGCCCGCCGTTGGTTAAGGCCACAACCAGATCGTAGAGTTTAATAATGCCACTGGCGATCAGCACCAGTGCGGTTACAAACACCGGACGCATCATTGGGATGATAATTCTGACGTACGTTTTTACAGTGCCAATACCATCAACGCGTGCGGCTTTCCAGATGTCGTCATCAATACCGCGAAGACCCGCAAGCATGATAACCATAATCAACCCGGTTCCCTGCCACAGACCTGCCACCAGTATGCCGTACATCACGGTATCAGGGTTATTGAGCGGGTTTAATTCAAACGATGCCCATCCCAAATCTCTAACCACCTGCTGCAGCCCGAGATCGGGGTTCAGTATCCACTGCCACGCGAGTCCGGTAACAATAAAACTCAAAGCAAACGGATAGAGAAAAATGGTACGGAACACGGCTTCGCCGCGAATTTTCCGATCAAGTAACGCTGCCAGTGTAAACCCGATGATCAGTGTAAAAATCAGTGATAGCACACCGTAGACTGCCAGGTTTTCAATCGATACCAGCCAGCGACGTGCACCCCACAACCGTTCGTATTGGTCCAGACCAACAAACTTAAGTTTGGGCAACAGCTTCGATTTGGTAAACGAATGAAGAACGGTCCATGCCGTTCCACCGACAAACACCACCAAAACGGTGAGTATCATCGGGATAGAGGCTATCTTCGCCGAGAGGTTTCTAAAAATTCTCGGCGGTCTTTTTGCGTCGGCGGGCATAGGAAGGCAGGTGTTTAAGACAGACGTCTGCTGTCAGAGGCTTATTGCCTCTGACAGCAAATTTATCCGAAGGTCTTAGTGTTTACTCTGCTTCTTCGATAATAGCAGCGTAGCTTGCCTGTGCATCGGCAGCAGACATATCAGACGACCAGAACTCGGCCATCAGGTCTTCTATTTGTGTTTGAGAATCAGGTGACAAAGCCATATCCCCTGAAGGCAGTACGTTGCCGTCAGCCAAAATTTTCAAACCTTTTTGCATGCAGTCGTTAGCAGAAGACATATCGATGTCTCCACGAATCGGTAACGAGCCTTTCTTCAGGTTAAAGGCAACCTGTGCTTCCGGTGAAACCAGCAGCGATGCAAGTTCCATCTGTGCTTTCTTTGTTTCTTCGTCCTTAACCACAGGGAAGTAGAACGCGTCACCACCGGTATCGAGAATTTCATTCACACCGAGGCCCGGCAGGCAGGTGTAGTCTTCACCGGCAACCTGCCCTGCGACCTGAAATTCACCCTGTGCCCAGTCACCCATGATCTGCCCACCCGCTTTGTTGGTGATCACGAGGTTGGTTGCAAGGTTCCAGTCCTGAACGTTAGACCCTTTGGCAAGCTCACGTGCTGCAGCTGCTGCTTCAAAAACCTCTTTATAGACAGGGCCAGCCGCTACTTCTGCATTTTTATTTACGGCAACTTCTGTCCATGCATCCATACCTGCAACCGCAACGGTGATGGTGCCAAAGGCCAGATTCTGCTGCCAGCCCTGTTGTCCCATGGCCAACGGCTGAATGCCGGCTTCTTTAAGTTTTGGCGCAGCGGCAACAAACTCGGCCCAGTCTTTCGGAACATCAACGCCGGCTTCCTTGAATGCACCGTGGCTTAACCAAAGCCATTGTGCAGAGTGGATGTTAACGGGAGCGCAGTAAATGCGGCCGTCAAGTGTGCAGGCATCGAGCAGTGAGCTCGGGTTGACGATGTCTTTCCAGCCTTCCTTTTCTGCCAGCTCGGTCAGATCCGTCAGTAGTCCTTCTTCAATCAATTCTTCAGCCTGACGACCGTGGTTAAGCTGCGTTGCCCCCATAGGATCACCACCGAGAATACGACTAATGATGATTGGTCTTGCGGTGCCGCCGGAACCTGCGATCGCGCCGTCGACCCACTTGTTGCCGGTAGCGTCGAATGCTTTGGCAAATTCGGCAACTGCGGCGGCTTCACCACCGGATGTCCACCAGTGGGTGACTTCGAGTTCTGTGGCGTGCGAGGCACCGCTCAGAGCTACTGTGACAGCGGCGGCGATGGCTGAAATTGACTGTCGGATCTTCATAACTTGTTGTGTCCTCCAAAAATCTGTAACGTTATAGGTCCGGTAATTTAAACACCGCAGACTCACACGTGCAAGCAATTAATCATCAGGTTATGTAGCGTTTCAACATGAGGAATGACAAACCTTCAGCTAATCCAGCCACCGCTGATGGTGGGCGCAGGCCAACGCTCAAAACCATCGCAAGCATTACCAACCTTGGCGTTTCTACTGTTTCGCGGGCGCTTAAAGATGCGCCGGATATCAGCAAACAAACTAAGCAACTGGTGCGTGACGTCGCCGATGAGATTGGCTACACCCCTAATCGGGCCGGTGTCGGTCTACGCACCGGCAAAACCAATGTCATCACTCTGGTACTAAGTCTCGATGAAGAAATTATGGGGCTCACCGCACATCTTGTGCGAGGCATCTCTGAGACCCTGAGCAACACCTCGTACCACCTGACCGTAACACCGCACGGAAAAACCAGCACTTCACTTGACCGCGTTAAGTACATTGCTGAAACACGCTCGGCCGACGGCATTATCTTATCCAGAACCGAACCCGACGATCCGCGGGTAAGCTACCTGCAAAAAAAGCGCATCCCGTTTGCAACCCACGGACGAACGCAGGCGAAAACTCCACATGCGTTTCATGATTTCGATAACGAATCACTGGTAGCAAAGGCGGTAGAAACACTGGTTAAAAAACAACGCAGGCGCATTGCCATGCTGGGCCCGCCCGAGCACCTCACGTTTTACCGGCACGCGATGGACGGCTATAAAAACGCACTTGCCACAGCGGGTCTTGAAGAATACCCGCCACTGGAAATCACGATTGATCACTCACTTGATCACGTGGAGATGGCCACCTACGAACTGTTCCGCAGGCGCGACAGGCCGGATGGCATTGTATCTTTAAGCGGTGGCTCAACCATTGCGGTCTGCTCCGGCATTGAAAAAGCCGGACTCACCATTGGCAATGAAGTTGATATTGTGTCAAAGCAAGCGGTTAATATTCTGCCGCGTTTCAGAAAGAACATTGATATTTTCAATGAAGATATTCATCTCGCGGGGCGCGAGCTGGCGCAACAGGTAGTCGATTTAATTGATGGTGCAGACCCGGCCACCCTGCAATCGCTGGTGGCGCCGTAAGCACTCGCTTCTCATTGCTGATCTGAACTACCGGCAGCAAGCACCGCGACAAGATGCTGCAGATCATTGTTTACGGCAATATCGTAGGCGGTTTTACCACCGGCGTCTGCTACCGATATGTCGACGCCTGCCTGCAACAGTTGCCGCACGGTGGCTTCGTCATTCATCAACACCGCTACGTGCAGTGCCGTTGAACCATTTTCGTTGGTTGCATTGATATTAATATCAGATAATGACAACAGGTACTGCACCACCGCCCTGTGGCGATTATCAATCGCACGCATCAACGGACTCCACTGATAGGCATCAGCAAGTGCCGGGTCTGCACCAAGTTCAACGAGTAACTCAACCGCTTGTTCAAATCCCTTGGCCGCAGCAATCATTAACGCGGTCCAGCCATTGGTGCTTTGTGCGTTCAGGTACAACGGATTATTCTGCTCGCCATGAACAATGCGGATCATCGATAATTGATTGCCAAGAGCCGCGTACATCAGGGTCGTACCACCGGTAAATGAGCGATCAGCAGCACTTAAACCCTTTGCCTTTAACGCATCATAAAGTTTTTGATCGCCGAGTCGAGCTGCTGACATTAACGCGGTTTTGCCTTTATCGTTGATTTTTTTGACATCTGCATCAGGCAACAAACGCCAGAGCGCCTGAGCGTCGTCGCGATCAATGGCGCGCTGCCATGTCACCGGCTCCGAGGCACTGGCGATGCTCACCAAAAGGAACGAAAGTAGTAAACTAATGAAGCGGGGCATATGCGTCAGCGCAGTGCGTAATTAGAGACCACTTCCGCAAAAGCCGTTTGCGCACTATATTTCCCCGCCAGACGAATGATCGAGTCGCGCTTAAATGCCTCAGATCGCAGCGCCAGAAATTCATCCTGCCATTCTTTCGATAATGGCTGCCTCTGCTGATGAATCACTCGGTACTCCTGGTCAGAGAAAAACCAGGTGAGCGTGTCCTGCTGTGACAGCAGAGTCAGTATTTCATAGTGCGTTTCAGCTCCACCCGGCGTTAACAGAATTTCTCCGACGAGCGGATTGTCTTTCTGCGTAAACGCCTGCAGCCGAAGCATCACTACGGATGCGTTCGCATGTTCGATAATGTCGGTCTCCAGCCCCACCGAAAACGCCTCGGAAGACTTTTTCAGTAGCCGTATATCGCGCTGCGATTCCTGCCCGCCAAGACGAAAGAAAAATGCACTCTGCCAGACATCCGGTGCTTCACTATCAAGTTGTACCGGCAGACAGGTGACGGTGGAACCGCCTGCGCTCATCATGTCGATGACTGATTGGGGAAACTTTTCCAAGGTTAGCTCTACAGTAGACTCGCGGGTAATTTTACTACAGGCAAAAAAATAGCGGGATAAACCCGCTATTTCTTTTGTCAGACAGCTGTTGCTACAGTGATCGCTGACGAACCGCGTTGTGACCGCGGGCATAACGCTCCGGACGTCGCGGCACTTTGCCTTCGCGGCGAAGCTTGTCAAACCACAGGTTGTGGTGCTGTTCAGCCCACTCTGCCGTGACATAACCCGTCGACATACCCTGCAGTGCTCCCTCTGTACCGGCTGTACCAATGTAGATATGGCCTATGGCAATCGCCATCCAGATAATGCCTGCAATGATGTGAAACTGGTTTGCCTCGGCCATGTTGTTGCGATCAAAAGCCACCGGCACGTATTCAGCCATGCCCGGGAATGAAGGCAATACCAACACAATTCCAGAAGCTACAACCACCAGACCGAAAGTACAGATCACCCAGAACCAGACCTTTTCGCCAAAGTTCATACGGCCGGCACTTGGATGTTTGTTACCAATCAGACCGCCGCCAGCTTTAATCCAGCCCCAGTCACCACGACCCGGAAAGTTGTACCAGATCCACATAACAATCATCAGCACAATACCCACGCTCAGGACGGGCCCCATAATGTTATGCAGCTGGATAGCAAACTGAGACCACGCAGCAAAGGCAGCCTTGCCACCGTCAACACCGCTAAGTAATGGCAGCAGCAACGTACGTCCAAGCAACATACTAAGGCCGGTAATGGCCAGACAGATAAACGAAAACGCTGTTACCCAGTGAACCAGACGCTCAAAGCTCGACCAGCGCTTTACTAGAACTCCCGACGGCCGTCGTTCGAGTCGGTTTTTACCATGAATAAGGTGGTACAACGTCACCAGTACCAGCATTGCAAGGACCAGCCATGGCAACGTCTTAAACAACTGGCCATTACGGAAGTTGGTCCAGTCAGTGCCGCCCTGGTTAATCAACACTCCCGTTTCAGCGCCTTTAACGGTACTGATACCGTCTACACCACCTTTTACAGCACGCCAGTAGTTTGCTCTCGGATTAGTCTCTGCAAGCTTCTCCTGTGCAACAGCGCCATCGATAGCGGTAATTACAAACCCGCTGAGTGGTGCTACCAGAGACGCCAGCATTATTAGAGCAAAGCTCCAGACTGCTATACGCTTGCGACGCTTCACGCGCGCCGGATCAGTTTTTTTCCGCATCTTTCCCCTCATGAATTTTATTGTTCAGCCACTTACTGACGACCCTGAATCAGGTCAAACCGATCACCCAACGGGCCGGCCCGGTCTGCTGCCGACTCCGAAAGCAACGGGTCAGCAGCACCCTTGTATTCGTAGCTCTCGGCATCGAAGCCGGCCTGTGTGTCATTGGATGTTGATTGACAACCGGCCAGTATAAGCAACGCGGATACACTCAGCGTAGTAGTTTTTATTAGTTTAAGCATCTGCTCCCCCACTTGAAGCATTCGAGCCGACAATCTCTTGTAACAGATAATCACCGGCTGAAAACTCATTCAGAACGTTGAAACAACAAGGGCGGCCACCAGGACCGCCCTAATTGTGTTGTTACCAGGCTCTGACGTTACCCTTTGTATGCCGTGTCCCAGCCCCAGGTCGAAGAACGACCACCGCGCATCGTGACGCGCTCGCGGTAGATATCCGCAACCTTGTCACCGTCACCGGCAATCAACGCCTTGGTAGAGCACATTTCTGCACACAACGGCAGCTTGCCTTCAGCGATACGATTGCGACCGTACTTTTCGTACTCGGCGTCGGAAAGGTCGTCAGCCGGGCCACCGGCACAGAACGTACATTTATCCATTTTGCCGCGTGCCCCAAAAGCTGATTGCTTTGGATACTGCGG
>CAYZVB010000014.1:0-479 GCA_964481315.1 uncultured Granulosicoccaceae bacterium | reverse complement strand
GTGCAGAACAATGCCGTCATCAGTGGTGTAAAAGCAATCGACCGGACAAACCGCCTGACAAGGTGCGTCAGTACAGTGCATACAGGCAACTGAAATTGATTTTTCACCAGCTTCACCGTCACCCATAGTGACAACGCGCCTGCGGTTCACACCCCAGGGCACCTCGTGCTCGTTTTTACAGGCGGTGACACAACCGTTGCACTCGATGCAGCGCTCGGCATCACACAGAAATTTCATTCTAGCCATGATTATTCTCCTAAGCCGCTACAATTTTGCAGAGTGAGACTTTCGATTCCTGCATTTGTGTAACGGAATCGTAGCCATATGTGAAAGCGTTGTTGGCCGCTTCACCCCGAACATAAGGGGCAGTGCCTTCGGGGTATTTATCGTGAAGATCTTCACCTTCAAAATGACCCGCGAAGTGGAATGGTGTGAATACCACACCTCGACCGACACGCTGCGTGACCATGGCCTTAACC
>CAYZVB010000013.1:15159-33747 GCA_964481315.1 uncultured Granulosicoccaceae bacterium | reverse complement strand
ACTGGAATCTGAAGACTTCTGCCCCGAAACTCTTGCAAGCTCACTGGATTTACAAACTGCGGTAAAATCGGCAATGGACACGCTCAGCCACCAGCAACAACAGGCATTGATACTCAGACTGTGGGAAGGGCTCAGCGTTAAGGAAACCGCCACCGCCATGAGCATCTCCGAAGGATCAGTAAAAACCCATTTATCACGCGCGGTACAGGCAATGCGAACACAGCTTGAAGAGCACAGATCAGCATGAATACCTCCCATACAAATAACGGGGGCAATGACACCGGACAAAACCCGGCGGGCCTGACTACCGACGAACTGGCGGTAAAAAATGCACTCGATCAGTATTTAAACGCTGAAGTAGACCAACTCGACTTCAACGTTACCAGCAAACTCGCAGCCGCCAGATGCAGGGCGCTCGATCAGTCAGCAACACGCAGTCACAAAAATTCCCGATGGGCAAACTGGCAGACTATCGCCGGAGGCGGGGCAGCAATGGCAGTTGCCATTACAGTGGGCGGGCAATTGTACAACCCGACAACCGATGTCACCGCGCCGGAGATTTCTGCAGCAGCTTCAAGCGGCATTATCGAAGATCTGCAATTGCTTGCTGCAGGTGATGATCTCGAATTTTATCAGTCGATTGAATTTCTCGAATGGCTTGAGAACAACTCCTCCTGAAACTTATGAAGGTAGCACAACTGACAGCGATACTTCTTATGGCATCAAACACCATTAACGCAGCTGATGAACTCAATGTTGAGTTTCTGGAATGGCTGGGACAAACCGCCGAAGTTGAAGAACTGGGTATGGACATGAACGATATTCTGACCGAACAGGAACAAAAAGCAGACGCCGAAAACAACGCGGAGAACAATAAATGAAACGCATTTTCGCCGCAGTTCTTTTATTCGGTTTAACGATTGCACAACAGAGTCTGGCCGCCCCGCTATGGAGTGAACTGACGGCAGAACAGCAATCTGCTCTGGTACAGCTGCAACCCACCTGGGACGACATGAGCGAGGCCCGCAGGGATAACATTATCAACGGCCTGTTACGCTGGAACTCTCTTGACGACACCGGCCGAAAACGCGTCAAAGATCAGTTTACGCGTTATCAGAAACTTGCCCCCGAAGACCGTGAGAATCTTCGCCAGCAGTTCAGCCGTTTTCAAAACATGGACGAGGGCAGAAAAAAAAAATTACGCAATCTTTACAAAGAATATAAAGAGAAATCGTCCGACGAACGCGAGCGACTAAAAAAAGAATACGACAGTAAGCGAAAGTCGCGACACGATAACAACAAAAAAGATAACAACAACGATCGCGAATCACGCGACAGTCGCGAATCGAAAAGCGGCTCCGGTGATGGCAAAAAAGGTAGTAAATAAAACACTACCAGCGACTATTCAGACAAAATTCCCTGCTAACGGACCAACGCAGGCCCTGCAATGCCTGCGTTTTCCCGTTAGGTTTGCCGACCACAGTAACGGCGGCTTTCGCTATGGCGCGTGAGCAGCAAGTCAGTGAACAGGCTCGAGTTATTTACTGAATTTCCGCGCGTAATAATCAACCATCTGGCTCACCATGTCGTCAGCCTGCCCGGAAGCATTGGCATCTGACAATGCTTCAAGGGTGCTTTTCGACATAATACTCTCGACTCCTGCATCAACCGCCATCTGCTTATAGTAGCCAACATCTTTGGTGGCATTTTTGATTGCAAAAGCCAGTTGTGCCGGATCGTTATCGACCGCGTAACCTTTAACAAAATCCATCATCGCACAGTGCAGCGGGCCGGCCGACATCACATCGTACAGCGCTTTGCGTTCCACACCCTGCACATCCGCCATGGCAAACGCCTCGGCAACTACATTGGCAATAGCCATTCCGCAAAAATTATTCAAAAGCTTTATCGTGTGCCCCGAACCAAGTGCACCCAGGTGGAATACGTTCTCGCCAAGGTCTTCAAGCACCGGCTTCACCTTGTTAAACGCCGCCTCGTCACCCGAGCACATAATGTTTAGCAAACCGTCGACAGCATGGGCCGGTGTACGCCCGAGGGGTGCATCGAGGTAGGCACCGCCGGCTGCCGCAACCTCTTCACCGAGCGTTCGCGTAGAAGCCGGCAACGAAGTGCCGAAGTCGACGACTACTGCACCGCTCTTCAGTCCGGCAATAACCCCTTCATCACCGTGCATGCGCGATTCAACACTTTGCGATGTATCCATGCAGAGCATAACGATATCACTTGCCTCGGCAACCTCTCGCGCATTGCCGACTTCCTGAGCCCCGCGTGCCACGGCCTCATCAATACGGGTTCGGGAGCGATTTGCAGTGACGGTAACGGCATAACCTTTTTTCTGCAGGCACTCAACCATAGCACCTCCCATCAAACCCAGACCGATAAAACCGATTGATTGACTCATGTTCTTTATATTCCTGCTTGAATCTGTGCGACGTGATTGTACCGAGTTGGTTATTTTAACACGGCCGAATCAATGTGCGACGGACCTTTGAAATGAGGACAGTATTCGTTGCTGTGGAAACTACTGTCTACATCCGGCGTCTGATAGCATTAGACCTCAGGCATGTTTCAACACCAAAATGTGGAGCGCACCCGATGCTCGACGTTCAGAACCATAAAGTCTCCAAAGCGCTGCCATCCGAGGCACCTGCCCTCGCCGATCTCAGAGTCACTGCCATGCGACCGAGCCTCGAGGCAATCGGCAGGTTTGATCCACAGCGTGCGCGTGACCGGTTCTTAAACGACTTTGTCAATAGCGATACCTATAAAATTGTCATCGAATCGGAAACTGCAGGTTTTTACAGCCTGATGACACGCCCGGACCATCTGTGGCTTGCACATCTCTATGTCAAACCCCAGTTTCAGTGTCACGGTCTCGGCGCCGTTGTGCTCAACAACATTAAACAACACGCTATCGAATTAGATCTGCCGCTTCGACTTGGCGCGCTTCGGCAAAGCCGAGCCAACCGCTTTTATCTAAAGCACGGGTTTGTTTTGACGCATTCACTGGAATTTGACCACTACTACGAGTGGAAACAAGCGCGCAGGCCCTCAGATCGCCCGTAACTGCAGCCCGGCATCCGAAGGCTGGTGACAGGTGATTTAAACGATCAGAACCGCAGCGACAGACAAGACATACCTCCGTCAATCTTTGCACATTCGGAATTGTTGATTTCCCTGACGTTGTAATCATTGTCACGTAATAGTGCAGCAGTCTGAGGAAATCCGGCAGGCATGATGACAAATTCGTTAAAGCGAATCGCATTTGCCGCGGCTTCTTCGCCTTTGGCGGTATACAGTACACGATAACTATCAAAGCACCCGCTCGCAGCAAGTCTGTGCGTTGACAGAACTGTGTCATTGTCCAGCAACGAACAATCCGTTTTGAAATGAAGCACATCCGGAGGTGTTTGCAGCTCCCGTACGCGGTAACCGTAGGGTTTAACAAGCTCTTTTAACTGACGGACTCCATGCGCATCGGTACGAGCGGATTTCCCGACCAGTATTTCCCGCGAAGTCATGAGAATGTCACCGCCTTCGATGTGGCCGGGCTCTGTAATTTCGAAAACACTCTCGTAATGCGTTTTTAGTGTTGCAGCCATATGCATTACCTCACCCTGCCGAGACGGCGCACCGGGACGCATCAGTATTGCGCATGCAGGTAAACACAGAGCTGTATCTTCAACAAACACGGCATCGGGATACTCTTCCAGTGGTGGCAGCACGGTCACGCTGGCACCGGTGTCCCGCAGAGTAGTAATGTATGCCTCATGGTCTTTAAGCATTTGTGCAAGCTGCGGCGTACCACGATCTTCAGCGCTCAGACCATTGATAACACTGGCCGCCGGGGTGCGGGTGATTGCCCGACTAAATTCAAAACAGGGACTAATCATTAATAATTACTCAACAGGTTAGCCACAATACTAATCGGTGAACCGTTGCCATGAAAGCCGCACGGTCATAACAGCCGTCCCCCGACTAATATCACCGTAAAGGTTGCGGCTGTCTTGTAACTGGATACGTTAAGTTAGTTGTCACAAAACACTGATAAACAAGCTTTTTACACAACTTTTTGCCACTATCCGGAAATTACAAGACTTTCATAAACCCCTGTTATCTATCAAATATGGCCAACCGGCGCCGATGTCGCATCGGAGGGTGACATCTCGATCACCCGAACAGCAAGGGGGTTGTATGAAACTACCAATAATAATTTTCTCTGCACTGATAGCTGTTGGTGTATCAGCCTGTTCGAGTGGTTCACCGCCACGTCAGAAAATGGCACTAACTCAGGCGTCCATACGTGCCGCAGAAGCAGCGGGGGCAGTCGAACATGCGGCAAAGCCACTACGCAGTGCACAGCAACGGGTGGAAAAAGCGCAAAGCTTTATCGACAGGAAAGAGTACGACGACGCCAATCGACAACTCGATCTCGCCCTTGCCGACGCCGAACTGGCAGAGGCAATCGCCGAGGCCGGTAATTCACAGCAGGCCAACAAGGAACTGCAGCTCAGCATCGATCTGATGAAAGAAGAGATCGCCAGAGTTCAGGAACAATAATCAACACAGGCTGATGGAGCAAGACATGTACAAACATATAAAAACTACCATGGTTGTAGCCGTGACCTCACTGTTGTTGACTGGCTGCGCCGGAAAAAAACCAAACTCGAATCTGGATTCAGCCAGAGCAACTTACGAAAGAGTTAGCGACAACCCTGTCGTTAGCAAACACAGCACAGAAGATCTTAACGTTGCAAAGCGCAAGCTCGACTCGGCAATCGCTGCATGGAAAGGTAAAAAGTCTAAAAGTGAAATTGACAGACGGGCATATATCGCAGAGCAATACGCACTAATTGCTGAACAGCGCTCGACATTACTGCAACACCAGTCTGCCATTGCCGATGGCAAACTGACACGTACAAATGTTCAAATGGAGCTGCGTGCATCAGAGGCAGAGGCAGCACGTTCAGAAGCACAGGCACTGGCGGCACAATCGGCGGCACTTGAACAGGAAGTGATGGAGCGCGAAAAGCGACTACAGGAACAACTGGCTGAGATTGAGGAACTCAAGGCATTGCAGGCCACCAGTAGCGACCGCGGTATGGTACTGACGCTCGGCGATGTGCTGTTCGATATTAACGAATCGACGCTAAAGCCTGCAGCGCAACAAAACCTGCAGCAGGTTGCCGCTTTTTTAAACAAGTACCCTGACAGAACGCTGGTTATTGAAGGCCATACCGACAACACCGGTGACGAACAATACAACATGAACTTGTCATCGGAACGTGCAGTCACAGTCAAAGCCGCATTGACGGCACAGGGTATTAACGGCTCGCGAATTACCGCACGCGGACTTGGAGAGAGTTCACCGCTGGCCAGCAACGCCAATTCGGCCGGCAGACAGAGAAACCGCCGGGTCGATCTGATATTCACCGAACCGGATACCGTGACAATTTCAAGCATTGATCAGTAAATGCCACACTGGACCACCTGCAGACTGCAGGTGGTTCAGATTGCGCTGTGTGCAACAGTACCATCCGGCAACAATCTGCCGTTTCATAATTTACATCACACAGTTGAGAAACGGCATGGGAATTCCGGCGACCAGCGGTTAGACTATTGCGATTCCAGCCTCACGCACCCCACATTTCGCGAGGCACACCTAACGGCGGCATATGCAATACACCTATCAAACTCTCGATGTATTTACCGACAGGAAATTCGGTGGCAACCCGCTCGCGGTAGTGCTCGATGCAGACACGCTGAGCACAGAGCAAATGCAGTCTATTGCGCGCGAGTTTAATTACTCTGAAACCACATTTGTGCTCAAACCGGAAGATCAGGGTAACAGTGCCAATGTGCGAATTTTCACGCCAGACCAGGAACTCGGTTTTGCAGGTCATCCGAACATTGGCACAGCCTGGGTGCTGGCCGCCAGCAACACAAGCGACCGGACATCACTCATTTTCGAAGAACTGGCGGGCCTGGTTCAGGTTAACGTCGATCACAGCAATGGTGTACCAACATACGCCGAACTCACCACGCCACAAACAGTAATGTACGGCAGTGAACTTACGGCACGCGAACATCACCAGCTGTTGTGTGAATCCCTGTCACTGGAACTAAGTGATTTGTGCATTGAAAATCACTTCCCGCGCAACGCTTCAACCGGACTGGAGTTTCACTGCGTTGAACTGAACAGCCTCGATGCCTTGTCGAGAGTCGCCATCAATTCAGACAAGTGGCGGCAGTACACCGGGCTCAGCAAGTGTTTTGCAATACACGTTTATACACGTGCAACAGAGCATCGTGACCTTGATATCTGTTGCCGTATGTTCGCGACACTTGGTGATATTCGCGAAGACCCCGCCACCGGCAGCGCCAACTGCGCACTTGCAGGGCTGTTGGCACACCTCGATGGACAGCACACCGGTCAGTTTACTTATCGCATCGCACAGGGTATCGATATGGGACGCCCAAGTAAGCTACTGGCGCGGGTTGAAAAAACCTCCGGTGCAATCACGCAGATCAGAATCGGCGGAACCGCCGTGCCGGTCATGCAGGGCACACTGACTCTTTAATTTTATTAGACGCTTTAGGTTTTTATAAGATCAAGCCCGCGCGCCAGATCACAGGTAATATCGTTTACCGATTCAAGCCCCACAGCAACACGCAACAACGCGGGTTTAATACCGGCTTCAGCACGGTCGGCATCGCTAAGTCTTCCGTGTGTAGTGGTAGCCGGATGGGTAATGGTGGTTTTGGCATCACCCAGATTGGCAGTTATAGATAACAACTGCGTGTTGTCGATCACCTGCCATGCCTCTGCCTGTGCACCGTTAACTTCAAACGACACCACGCCACCAAAATCACTCTGTTGTGCCTGACAAAGACGGTGCTGAGGGTGATCTGTCAGACCTGGATAATAGACGCCTGCTACCGCCGGATGCTGCTGCAGCCACTTTGCTATTGCCGCTGCACTTTGACAATGCCGCTGCATTCGCAGCTCAAGTGTTTCAAGCCCTTTTAAAAACACCCACGCATTAAAGGCACTCATGGTCGGACCTGCGGTACGCAGAAACCCGTAAACATCTTCACCAACACGCTTGTTATCACCCACCACAGCACCACCGACGCATCGACCCTGCCCGTCAATGTATTTAGTTGCCGAATGAATCACTACGTCGGCACCGAGCTCAAGCGGCTTTTGCAACGCCGGTGTACAAAAACAATTATCCACCACCAGTATGGCATTGTTACTGTGGGCGATTGCCGCCAGTGCCGATATATCCGCCAGTTGCGTTAGCGGGTTGGATGGAGTTTCAACAAACAATAATCGTGTGCGTTGATTTATTTTGCTTTCCCAGTCAGACGGTTGATCAATCTTTGCAAAGTCGACCGGATTACCCATACGAGTCAGGTACTTTTTAAAAAACTGTAGTGTCGACCCAAACAATCCGGTAGAGGCAACCACGTGGTCGCCGGGCTCGAGCAACGCAACACAGCAAGACATAATCGCCGCCATACCCGAAGACGTTGCAACACACACATCGCCACCCTCAAGTGCTGCGAGTCTCTGCTCAAAGGCTCTGACTGTCGGGTTGGTAAAACGCGAGTACACATTGCCAGGCGCGTTGTTGGTAAAACGATCGGCCGCCTGTGCAGCGTTGTCGAAGACAAAGCTCGAGGTTGCAAAAATCGCCTCTGAGTGTTCGCCCTCAGGGGTGCGCTGGTAACCGGCGCGTACTGCATCGGTAGAGAAATCGTAAGCCTGTGCCATTCGGGTTCCCGAGTTAGATGAACAGCGCTCAGGATTTGACTATGCGGACAGTCGTGCAAGCAACAGCGAATGGGTTAGCGGGCGGGGCCTCGCTTTAGCTGTATTTTTTTAAGCGCCCGCAAGCTGATATCAAATCGGCGCAACACAATTATGCATTACAGGCGTCGCCTGTCAATTGGCCTGGCTGTAAACCGGTACTTAAAGGCTCTGCAATTCACCCAGATACACAGGCGTGTGCTCGGGCACCTGGTCAAACAATTCAATAACATCGCGGTTGCGCAGCCGCACGCAACCGTGAGATACAGGCATCCCGATCAGGTGCTCCTGGGCGGTACCGTGAATGTAAATGTAGCGGGTGTAAGAGTCGACATCGGCACCGAGGTTAACGCCTGTTTCAAGCCCTGCGAGCCACAAAATGCGACTGGTGATCAGATCATCTGATGAATCATCACACAGGGTTTGCGCAATACCCGAGACTTCCCTGCCCCTGAATATAGTAGCCACCGGTTGCCTGTCTCCTATACGTGATTTTACTGCATGCCACCCGATGGGTGTGCAGCCGGAACCGTTGCGACAACCGGGGCCATTAGCCGCCGTTGACACCGGATACTGCGCCGCAAGAGTGCCGCGGTTGTAATAACTTAATGTTTGCCCGGCAATACTGACATGAATCAGCTTTCGAACGCCGGTGTTTGCCGACAAACCTTCACGATGAATCAGCGCAGCGTAGCTTTGTTGCAGCGCTGCGAAAGCAGCCATTACTCTATACCGACATCAACCAGCACTTCGTCACTGGAATTTTCCTGTGCAGAGTTTGCACGCTTGTTTTCGAGCCAGCTTAGATAGTTGGTGTCGACATCGCCGGTGATGTACTGACCGTTAAAGCAACTGGTTTCAAATTCCTGTAACTGCGGATTTAACTCGCGCACACAATCAACCAGATCAGAAAGATCCTGATAGATAAGCCCGTCTGCCCCGATAGCATCACAAATTTCAGGCACCTCACGGTCAAACGCGATTAACTCATTGGCAGCCGGCATATCAATGCCATAAACATTGGGATAACTGACCGGCGGTGCAGCTGACGCCATATACACTTTACTGGCGCCGGCTTCGCGGGCCATTTCAATAATCTGTTCTGACGTGGTGCCGCGAACAATAGAGTCATCGACCAGCAGTACATTCAAACCGCGAAACTCCGATTCAATCGGGTTGAGTTTCTGCCGCACCGATTTACGACGCATTTTTTGACCGGGCATGATAAACGTGCGGCCTATATAGCGATTTTTTACAAAACCTTCGCGGTACTTGATACCCAGCTCCATCGCCAGTTCAAGCGCCGAAGTCCGGCTGGTGTCGGGAATAGGAATCACCACATCAATGTCGTGCTGCGGCCATTCACGACGGATTTTATTGGCAAGCTTACGACCCATGTTCAGACGCGACGAATACACCGAGACGTTGTCAATCACGGAGTCCGGACGCGCAAAGTACACATACTCAAAAATGCACGGCGTCAGCTGCTGGCGAGGTGCACACTGCTGCGAATGGAGCTCACCTGTTTTACTGATATATACCGCCTCACCGGGTTCGAGATCACGCACCGGCTCATAGCCCAGACCGGTTAGTGCAACGCTTTCGGAAGCGACAATATATTCGGTGCCGTTTTCCGTTTCGCGTTTTCCGAGAATGGCAGGACGAATGCCGTAGGGGTCGCGAAACGCCAGTACACCGCGACCGACCAGCATGGCGATTACTGCATAGCTACCCTTACAGCGCTGATGCACTGACCGCACCGCGTCGAACAGATGTTCGGGCTGCAGTTTTAGGTTCTGTGCCACACGCTGTAATTCATGCGCGAACACATTTAGCAACACCTCGCTGTCGGAACTGGTATTAATGTGGCGCCGATCAGACTGGTACAGTTCGCTTTGCAGTTCCTGAGCATTGGTCAGGTTGCCGTTGTGCACCAACACAATGCCAAACGGTGAATTGACATAAAACGGCTGTGCTTCGGCAGACACTTTCGAACTGCCGGCGGTCGGATAACGCAGATGACCGATACCCATGTTGCCACGCAAACGCAGCATGTGGGCGGTACGAAAAACTTCTTTCACCAGCCCCGGCGCTTTGCGCACAAACAGCTTGCGATCTTCGCAGGTGGCAATACCTGCGGCGTCCTGACCGCGATGTTGAAGCAGTGTCAGTCCGTCGTAGAGTTTATGGTTAACCGGTTCACAACCGACAATACCGATAATCCCGCACATAGGTGGTTCTTCGGTTCGAGGAAGTGGAATTGTAAACGCTTATGGCTGCAGACCACAGCACATTGATCGCATTTATTGGAGATCGCGTTTACCGGGGCTTTTTATTCTCAGCAGCGAAAAGCAACTGGCCACGCCCCGCCGGTGCTACATCTTGAACCAGGCACCGTACTGAGGTGGCAGCTGATTTTTCAGAAACGCCGAAATGCGCATAATCGGTGGCAGCAATTTCGATTCATTCCACCAGCTCTCTTTCGGAATGGCCGGATTGGCCGTCGCCAGCATAGCCACAATGGCAACAATCAGCACACCTCGTGCAGCCCCAAGGCCCAGGCCAAGCAGTCTGTCTGCGAAGCCAAGTGTGGTTACGCCAATCACTTTGCGAATGAGCCAGGTCAGTATTCCGCCAACCACCAGCGCACCGATAAACAACACACCGGCGGCAATAAACCAGCGTGCAGAAGGGCTTTCGACGGTTGCCGGCAAAAATGCCATGAATTCTTCGGTGTAGGCGAATGGCAGCCACAGCGCCACACCCCAGGTTGCCAGCGACAGGGCCTCACTGGTGAATCCCCGGAACAAGCTGATCAGGCTCGAAACACCGATGACCGCCAGAATAATAATGTCGAGTGTCATGAACTAAGCTCGTTTGCTTCTTAAGTTTAGTGTAGCAGTAGCAGGCTAATTGCGGGTCACCAGTATGCTTTCGACCCGATAGGTTCGGTCGATCTGGTTTTTTAATGCGAGCGCGTCAATCTGGCTGGCGATCGGTCCGACAAATACCCGTAAGATCGGGCTGCTTTTGCCCTGCACCTGATTGACATAGGCCGGCAGGTTTTCGGCCTGCAGACGACCAATCAGTTTCTGTGCATTCGCCTCGCGGACAAAGCTTGCCACCTGAATATTGTAGCCGCTCAATACCGGCTGCGGCACCACTGCTGCCGCGACCGGTGGTGCCGGCGTTACCGCTGTTTGCTCGGCCACTGCTGTGACAGATGTTTCGGCCTGTGGAGCCTGCGGCGTTTCGAACACCGGTGGTGCTTCGGTGGTGACCACCGGAACTTCGCTGGCCGCGGGCGCCTGCGGCAGCGGCTGGCGCGATGAAAATGATTTTTCCGGCACCGGTTGCGGCGGCTCTACCGGCAGAGTTTCGGCGTATTCGTATTCGCGCTGCGAGCCCGCACCATCGAGTACAAATGGCAGCACAATAACCGCAATTGCCAGCAGCACGGCAGCACCGATCAGACGCGCCAGCAATTGCTCGTCTTTATATTCTTTTCGGCCTTGTGCCAACACCGGTGCTGCGCTCATCTGGAGTATTGTATCCCACTTACTGTTGCGGCCGGTCCCGCCACGCTGAAAAAAGCGCTGATACGGGCGCGGAGATTCAGCCAGAGAGCAGGTTCAACCTCACTCCTGCGAGGCGAGAAACTCCAGCACCGGTCCCACGACATGAAACGAACCGAATACCACCACCCGGTCCTGACTGGTAGATTGTGCTACAGCCGACTCGAAGGCCTGAATTACCGAAGTGAAAACCTCAACCCCGGCGTGTTTACCCCCGGCTTGTTTACCGGACTCAATAAGCGACACCAGTTCCTGCGCATCAATGGCGCGCGGATAGTCGAGCTGCGCGACATGCCAGCGATCAATGGTCGCTGCCAGCTGCTTAATGATGACACCCGCGTCTTTATCCTGCATACAGGCGAAAACCGCCGTGGTTTGTCGCCTGCCCTGCTGCGAGTCCCGCCGCAAATACTCACCAAGCAGTTCGGCCGCCTGCTGATTATGCGCAACATCGAGCAGCACCGGCACCCCGCTAAAGCGCTGTTGCTGCATTCGTCCGGGTATCGAAACCTGGCTAAGGGTGCTTTCTACCGCACTAATATCCGGCAGTCTGCCGAGATATTCGGCGCAGGCAGTAATGGCAACTGCGGCATTATCGGCCGCCCAGTCACCGGCAATTCGCGGCATGGGCAGCAACGCCTGCCCGTGCGGCCCATGGTACTGCCACTCTTCACTGCCAACACGGGCAGAGAAATGAACACCCGCCTGCAGCAGCACCGCACCGGTGCTAGCTGCCGTTTCGACAATGCTTGCAGGCGGGGTTTTATCACCGCAAATCAATGGACACCCGCTTCTCGCCACACCGGCTTTTTCGCGACCAATCGATTCGCGATCATCGCCCAGCCAGTCGACATGATCGATGCCAATTGAGGTAATACAGGCGACCTGACTGTCCCACGCATTCACCGCATCGAGCCTGCCTCCAAGACCCACTTCGAGCACGGCAATGTCGACCTTTGCCTGCATAAAACAATAAACCGCTGCAAGCGTAGTGAATTCGAAATAGGTGAGATCAGTGTCTGCGCGATGCTGATCGATAAAGGTGAAAGCCTCGCACAGCGACTGTTCATCGGCCCGCGCACCGTTAATCACAATGCGTTCGTTAAAATCGATGAAGTGCGGCGAGGTATAAACTCCGACCCGATAGCCACTGCGCTGCAACATACCGGCGATAAACGCCACCGTAGAACCTTTGCCGTTGGTGCCGGCCACGGTGATGATATCGAAACCCGGGCGGTCCAGACCGCAGGCCGCAGCCACCTGTTTAATACGCGCCAGACCGAGCTCAATGCGATCCGGCTGCATTTGCTCAAGCCGCTGCAGCCACCAGCTTAACGACGAAGTATCCGGCGTGGTACCGCCGGTATTGTTGCTTGAGTCAGACAATAATGCCTCGCACCGTCGCTTAAGACGCCGCTGCTTCCGCTTCAGCAGGTTCGGATGCTTCAGGCGTTTGCCGGCCTGTGAGCTGAGCGATCAGCTGAGCCAGCGTGTCACGCATTTCACGTCGATCGACAATCATATCGATAGCACCGTGTTCAAGCAGAAACTCCGAGCGCTGAAACCCGCTGGGTAGTTTTTCACGCACGGTTTGTTCAATAACCCGTGGACCTGCAAAGCCGATAAGCGCACGCGGCTCGGCAATGATCAGATCGCCGAGCATGGAAAAGCTTGCGGAAACACCACCCATGGTCGGATCGGTCAGCACCGAAATATACGGCACACCCCGCCTTGATAGCCGCGCAAGTGCTGCGCTGGTTTTTGCCATTTGCATCAGGGAAAAAAGCGCTTCCTGCATGCGCGCACCACCGGAGGCTGAAAAACAGATTAGCGCGGCGTTATGTTGCAGAGCGGTTTCTGCGGCAAGGACAAATTTTTCACCAACCACAGAACCCATAGAGCCACCCATAAATTCAAATTCAAACGCACAGGCAACTACCGGTAAACCTTTTAGCGCACCGTGTATCACTATGAGCGCATCTTTTTCATCGGTCGCCTTAGTCGCCTGTGTCAGACGGTCTTTGTATTTTTTGCTGTCACGGAACTTAAGATGATCGACAGGTTCAATGTTGTCACCAATCTCGTGACGCGGGTCGAGGTCGAGCAGCAACTCAAGGCGGTTGCGCGCACGGATTCGACGATGATGGCTACAACGCGGACAGACATTCTGATTGCGTTCAATGTCGGCACCGTAAAGCACGTTGGTGCAGCTTTCACACTTGACCCACAAGCCCTCAGGTACCGAGCCGCGATTACGACTGTCAGTACGTACCCGTGAAGGCATTAATTTATCAAACCAACTCATATTATCGATTGCCTGTCGGAAGATTCTTAAACTTACACAACCCGGAACTTAGTACAACGGTACATACAAACCCGGAACTCAAAACCGGGTTGATCATGTGACCTCGATGCCGTTGCCGTTCATGCAGCAGCATCTGCTGCTTTTACCGCCTGAATAAAAGCCTGCATCATGCCGGAGTCTTTGACACCCCGGGCAGATTCTACACCACTACTGACATCGACCGCACTCGGACGAACACGGCGAACTGCATCGTTCACGTTGTCGACAGAAAGCCCGCCTGCGAGTATCAGTCGCGGCAACAGGCTAGACGGAATGCGGGTCCAGTCAAACACGCTGCCACTGCCACCGGCAGCACCGGCTGCGTTACTGTCGAGCAGAAAGCCGCGTGCGTCGTGATACTCGTTACAGTAAGCCTCAACATCAACCACTGTTTTCATCGGCACTGACTTTATGTACGGCCGACCGAAAGACCGGCAGAAATCCGCAGACTCGGTACCGTGAAACTGCAGCAGTGACACCGGCACCTGTGCCAGCACCTGTTCAATTTCCGGTACTTCAGCGTTCAGGAAAAGCGCAGTCAGTGAAGTAAACGGACCAACCGCATCGCAGACCGCCACCGCCTGCTCGATACTGACGTGTCGCGGACTCGGCGGATAGAACACCAGGCCCAGTGAATCCGCTCCCAGAGCCACCGCCTGCGCGGCATCTTCAGAACGGGTAAATCCGCAGAGTTTTATCTGTGTTTTCAAACGATGTTACTGCGCTGTGTATTCGACATTGACGATAACATAGTTACAGATTTGCCGAATACCATGGGTCGCAACTTCACAGTGCTTAAAACGGCCCGGCCGGCAGACTGTCGCGCCAGTCGGGGACTCCAAAATGTGACGGATAGTCCGGCCCCATAAAGTACAACCCGTGCGGCACAGCGGTCACGCCTGCCCGAGTGCGATCGCGTGCTGCCAGCACTTCTTCCAGCCACTGAGCTGATGCCTGTGCGGTACCCACGCGCAGCAGGCTGCCGACAATTATTCGTATCATGTTGTGCAGAAAGGCGTTACCGGTAATTTCAATAGTGACCCTGTGCCGTTCACGGCTGACATCAATAGAGCGGATTTCACGACGCGCGTGTTTTGCCTGACAACCTGCCGCTCTAAAGCTGCTGAAGTCATGTTCACCAATCAGACACTGTGCAGCGTGGTGCATGGCGTCGGTATCGAGCTGCTGATAAATCACTGCCATGCGCTCTGCCATCAGCGCGGAGCGTGAGCTGCGGTTCAGAATAATGTAACGATAGCTGCGACCACAGGTACTGTACCGGGCGTGAAAGTCATCACTTACCTGCACTGCCGCACGCACTGATATATCTGCAGGTAACTTGGCGTTTACACCCAGCACCCAGGCTTTGTGTTCACGACTGACATCGGTATCAAAGTGTGCACACTGCGCAAAGGCATGAACCGCGGTATCGGTGCGGCCGCTGGCAACCACACTGATCGGTTGGCTGGCTACTTCACTGACTGCGTTTTCGACACATTCCTGCACCGATGCACTGTGCGACTGCCGCTGCCAGCCACAGTAGCGGCTGCCGTCGTACTCCAGTATTAGTGCATAGCGTGTCATCAGGCGAAAATCAGTGCAGGCATTGGAGCGATTATATAAGAACTGCGTGTGCCGCACCGATGACTATTGCGGCATGTCACTCTGCCCTGCACAAAACCGTCATCCAAAAAAAAGGGCGTCCGAAGACGCCCTGACTTTTAAACTGCTGTTTGTTTTGTTGTTATCGCAGTTTTGTTACTGCAGTGTTGTTACCGCAATTTTCTGAGCAGATCCTGTGCTTCCATTTTTTGTGCATCGGAACCGTTTTCCACGATGTCCTTAAGCGCGCCCTCGGCACTGTCTGAGTCACCCATATCGATGTAGGCTTTCGCCAGATCAAGCATGGTTTCCATTTCATCAGTACGGGATATCGAACCCTCGTCCAGGTCAATATCTGTTTGCAGACCTGACCGTACATTCGATGTAACATCGCCAAGCTCGTTGAGATCGGCATCGTCGAGTGTCAGGTTATCAAGCGTTGAATCACCTACCGGGTTGGTCAGATCGAGTGTACCGAGATCAAGTCCTGACATCTGATCACCGGCCAGCTCTTCAAGGTTTAGCGTACCGTCGTCATCAAGGGCCGCCATATCAACTTCGTCGAGGCTGATTTCATCAAGGTCATCCGGCAGTGAATCAGTGACTGCTGTCATGTCGCCTGTTGCTTCAAGGTCAGCAACATTGAAGTCGGCTTCTGCGTCAATGTCGATAGTGTCGTCGCTGACATCGGCACCGATTTCAACATCAGGCTTGTCACTGGCTACAGCAGCGGTTGCCGCACCGGCCACGCCGGCTACCGCACCAAGCGCACCAACCCGCGAGAACTCACTGTCGGAAGAGTCGAGGTTGCGACCCATTTCGGCAATGTGATCCCAGTGTCGGGACTCACCGAAACGGTCTTTGAAGCTCTCTGCCGCCGACTTGAATTCCGGTGTATTTTTCTGGTCGTGATAACTCTCGAGCAGCTTCACCTGATACTCTTCAACATCCGGTGATTTCGCTATGGCGGCCTTTAACAGATCCTCGGCCTGACCGTGCAAGCCGTACCTAAGGTACACATCGGCTTCAGTAATCGTATCGTCTACCAGCACCTCATCCATCATAGGATGAGCAACCTGCTGCTCCGGTGCATCGGCAGCCGGCTCTGTCTGTGCAACACGCTGTGCATCACGAGCGTCAACCTCGGCGCGGGCATCGTGCTGGTGGTCAACGTGTCGTGGTGCAGGCTCTTCGCTACGTGAGGCAGCATCACGCGAAACTACCGCAGCACCGGTCGCTGCTGCCGCAGCACTCGCCGCAACTGCTGCGCGCCCCATGTTAGGCCGGTCTTCACCAACGTCTTCATATTGAGTTGATCGATTGTTATCGAACTGCGTTGCAACCGATGAACCCGTGCGATCTTCATTCAAATCAAGTTCACCGCGATCATCACGAACATCACGTCTGGCGACCGGTGCCACCTTCTTGCGACGTAACGCCCACGCACCAAGCAGACCGAGCAGTGCTATGCCGCCACCGGTTGCCAGCACTTTTTTACGATCACCCATGACTCGTTCAAGCGGTGCTGCAGCCAGTCCGCCACCGATAGCCGCAGGGACAGCAAGATCAGTCATTGAGCTGTCGCTTTCAGTCGCACTTGCAGTGCGATCTATCGTTGCATTGTTGGCGTTGTTCGCAAGATTTGCATCTGCTTCCGCCTGCAGCTCGGCGAGCTTGTCTTTAGCGCGGGAAGATTCTTCTTCCAGCTTCTTTTTCTCTGCTTCAGCTTCAGCCTGAAGTCTGGCTTGCTCTTCTTCGGCTTTGCGATTTGCCTCTTCAAGCTGCTCTTTGTCGATCTCGGCCTGTGCAATCAGCTGATTTTTTTCTTCTTCAAGTGCTTCAAGCTTGCTGCGCATCTCTTCGCTTTCTGCAGCAATTTTATCGCGCTCTGCACGTGCTTCGGAGACAAGTCGCTCTTTTTCAGCCTCTGCTTCCATGGCAATGCGGGTGCGTTCGGCTGCCGCCTCTTCGGTAATGCGACGCTTGTCATCTTCGAGGCTTGCAAGAATCCGGTCACGCTCGGCTGTGGCATTTTCAAGCAACTGTGCTTTTTCGGCTTCCGCCTGACGCACCAGCTCGAGCTTGTCCTGCTGTGCTGTTTCTTCCAGCTGCAGCTTTTCTGCACGCAGTTGCGCAAGCTGAATTTTCAGCGCGTCTTCTTCATTGGCCAAACGCAGACTCTTGGCTTGTGCTTCTGCGGATGCCAGGTTGCGTTCAGCATCGGCTTCAGCATCAACACGTTCCTGTGCAAGCGTAGTGTTTTCGTTAATCTGTTCCTGAAGCTCTTTAAACTTGTCCTGTATCTCTTCACGCTCGCCCTGCATTGCATCAGGCTCAGTGGTTGTTTCAGGTGCAGCTGACTCGGTAGTTATTTCGGGCGCAGCAGGCTCGCCGGTTTCAGGTGTTGCAGTGAGTTCTGTCTGCAAATTGGTGAGCTCACTTTCACGCAGCGTGATGAGCTCTTTCATCTTGGTCAGGCTGTCTTCAAGCTCAACCACCCGGTTGCTCAGTTCATCACGCTGTTCGGCTTCAGAAGAAAGTTCTTCCTGTGCCAGCATCATCTTCTTGTTAACTTCATCAAGATTAGTCGAAAGCTGGGTGCCGGTATTCTCAACTTCTGTCACTACCGTGCTGTCAGTCACCACAGTCGTGTCGTCAGTGACTACCATCTCTTCGGTCTGAACCGGTGCTGTTTCAACGGTTTCAACCGGTGCTGCTTCAAACGTTGAGTTGTCCTGCACGATTGCCTGCGACGGTGCAAACGAAACTCCGGTACTGGAACCCGGCAACGTTAAAGTCGCGCCCTCTTTCAGGGTGTTCATATCGCCGTTGGAAAACGCCTCGGGGTTTGCCTGTAGAATTGCCGTCATCATGTCCGGTGTGGAGACACCAGCAGGCTTACTGCGTCTTGCAATACTCCAGAGCGTATCCTGGCTTTGTACTGTGTAGGTTGATGAAACCGGGCTATCGATCAGGTCAGACTCACCGATATCGACAGTAACGTCGTCCTCAACCTGAACCACTACGCCGCTGATGTCGACTGACTCACCGTCACCGGAATCAACTGCTACAGAGTTATCGACAACCGGCAGCGACGCATCGGAATCGTCAATGGCAGAAAGATCGACGTTAGCACCAAACGTACGCTCGTCGTCAGAGGTGATAATCGCTTCTTCAGGTACCTGGGCCGTCACGCCCTGACCGGTAGAGTCAAGCGCAATAGTCTCGAC
>CAYZVB010000013.1:0-15149 GCA_964481315.1 uncultured Granulosicoccaceae bacterium | reverse complement strand
CCACATTCGCTCCTACAATCACTCTTCTTATTAGTCCACGTTTATGATTTGCAATACCAATAAGCTTTGCTCCTAATTTATCTGAAAAAAATCTTATGCTTCCCTCAACTTCAAAACCTTCAACGCCCGGTTCAACCGAATTGAGATCAACATCGAGTCCCTGCTGACGCAGTTCATCCGATACCTGATTTACATCATTCACCAGAGCATCGACTGCATCGGTTTCTATGGAACCCAAATCAACAATGTTCTCGTCAGTATCAGCGGACAGTTGCTCTTCAACCGGAAAAATAGCACTTTCAGCAAACTCACCGAGTGAGATGTCCTGGCCGCCGGTTTCGTCTTCAACCACCAGTTCGGTTCGATCAATCAGTTCACTGCCAAGGTCGATCTCTTCGCCACCGGCATCGGAGTCGACAAAAATATTTTCATTGATCTGTGTAGTTTCAGCTTCAGGTAATTCGGCAACTTCACTTTCACGGCCGAGTTGCAGTACTTCCCCTTCAGTGAAAATGACAGTTGGTTCAACGGGCTCAACCAATACTGAAGACAAATCGATTTCAGCACCTGAATCTGCCGGGTTGCTGTCAACAAAGACCTCTTCTACCGGTGCAATGGCTATGGACTCAGTTGGCACTACCGGCTCAAGCGTGGTGACCGGGTCGGCAACTTCGGGTTCCTGCTGAGCAACAAATGCAGGCGGATCAAGCAGCAATGTAAATTCACGAACTTCACTGGCAACCGAAGGTGACTCAAGCTCAACCAGAAAATTCAAAAACGGCTCGACAACAGGCGCATCACTAAATACCTTGATAATTGGCTCGCCATCCGGGCGCTGTTCTATATCAAAACGCAGTGATCGCAGCGCCGGTGACAGGGACAAACCCGCTCGGGAGAACGCGGCTTCGCTGGCGAGATTGACGGTGGCACCGTCCAGCTCACCCGGCCCGACACTTACCAGCGAGATTTCTGCATCAAGCTGCTGGTTCAGGGTTGAGAATATTTCTATCTCACCCATCCCCACGGCCAGTGATTCAGAGGAAACGCTCGCCAGACTCATACTGACAGCGGCTGCAAGGGCTAATTTACGCACAGTTGTTCGATCTCTTGTTTTATATGCTCTAAGGCTTGTCAGATCCGGGGATGTAGCTTGCAGGTTGCTGAACCTGAACATTTTTCGCAGCAAATCTCTCGAAAATTTCCAAACCAGCAATTCTCTGTTTACACCCGACTCAAAATCGGCAATTTAGTTATGTTAATGGGCTGCCGGATTTTCAGATGGAGGTCTTTTCATGCAATACATAAGCATTAGGACTTCCCGTCAAACTTCCGTCCCTATTGATATAGTACGCACAAGCGGATAAGGCAACATTCGACGCCGTCTATTTCCGGCAACGCTTTCGACAATTTTGTTCGCCCATCGCGATTAATTGTTTGCTCATCACGAATTACCGGCCGTGTACCGGCGCGCGAGTGCCGGCGAGTAAACGCCGGCAGGCTGCTGAGCTGCAGCCGTGAGTAATCATACAGCGCGCGTATCAGCAAACAACGCACGTTGAATAGTTTTTACGCAATTTCACGACGCTGCCATCAACGATGGCAGCGTTCGGTAAGTGCTGATGGGAATTCGCGCAATTTTATGCGCGAAGTTACCGCATTGAAAATTTACGCCTGAGCTCTCGCCACCAGCAACCTCAGCATGCGACGCAACGGTTCCGCCGCTCCCCACAACAGCTGGTCACCAACGGTAAACGCCGACAGGTACTCAGGCCCCATATTCAGTTTGCGCAAACGCCCGACAGGCGTTTTAAGCGTACCGGTAACCGCCGCCGGCGACAGGCGTTCAATGGAGTCACCACGATTGTTTGGCACAACCTCGGACCACTCATTGCCGCTGGCAAGTATCTGTTCGATTTCTTCAATGGGAAGATCTTTGCGTAACTTGATCGTCAGCGCCTGGCTGTGACAGCGCATCGCGCCAATGCGCACACACAAACCGTCAACCGGAATTTCCTGAGATTCGCTGCGACCGAGAATCTTGTTGGTTTCGACCTGTGCCTTCCACTCTTCCCGGCTCTGGCCATTGCCAAGATCGGAATCGATCCATGCGATGAGGCTGCCACCAAGAACCGCACCGCACTCGTTTGTCGGGAAGTCGGCTGAGCGCATGGATTGCGTTACTGCAGTATCGATATCGATAATCGAGCTATCGCGATCTTTTAATGCATCGGCGACACTGTCTTCGAGCGTACCCATCTGTTGCAGCAACTCTCTCATGCTGCGCGCACCGGCACCGGACGCCGCCTGATAGGTCATTGATGAAATCCACTCAATCAGGTCTTCGCGAAACAGTCCCGCTAGTGACATCATCATTAAGCTGACTGTGCAATTGCCGCCGATGAAGTCGCGTCTGCCGTTATCAAGCGCAGCGTTAATAACATCGAGGTTTACCGGGTCAAGAATGATTGTACTGTCGTTTTCGGTGCGCAACGCTGAAGCCGCATCAATCCAGTAACCCTCCCATCCTCTGCTGCGCAGACTGCCATGCACATCGCGAGTGTAGTCACCACCCTGACAGGTAAGAATGACGTCCAGACCGGCAAGCGTGTCAATATCGTGCGCATCTTTAAGTTCGGTTTCAGCCTGCCCGTAGTCCGGCGCTGTCTGCCCGGCCTGCGAGGTTGAAAAAAATACCGGCTCAATCAGAGCTAAATCCTGTTCCGCTACCATGCGCTGCATAAGTACCGAACCGACCATACCGCGCCAGCCGACTATTCCGACTTTCATTGTTTCTCTCGATAAAGGTGTAAATTTAAGATGTTAAGCATTTGCAACGAGTGGCGATGATGGCACTAATTGTCACCTCATCAACCCGCTTTGTGTGCTTCAGCCACTGCACAACTGTGCCCGCCAGAGAGGCATTTTGATGCAGTATCAATGCAATTACCTGTGGAAATCAACCAACGCTTAGCAATCGCCAGAGTTTATCTGATGTTAAGAAATCGCCGTCGCACCAACTAAGTACAGTACCACATTGCATTGAAATCCCGATAGAACCTAATATTGAAGCAGATTTCGGGCACCATGCTGTTTTAATAAGAATGGTACCGTGATCATACGTTCTGGTTATTCTTGGAACACGTGGTATACACCACCACAACCATATGGAGTTGCTGGTTTGGACATTAATAATCTCAGGGCATTTATTGAGGTTGCAGACAAGCGGTCGTTTTCACGCTCCGCCGAATCGCTACACCTCACACAACCTGCAGTCAGCAAACGGATTGCTGCATTAGAATCAGAATTGTCGGCACGCCTTTTCGATCGAGTCGGTCGAAGTGTGCACCTGACTGAAGCAGGGCACGTACTACTGCCGTCGGCCAGGCAGATAAGCGCAGAGCTCGACCGCATCGAAGAAGTCATTTGCAACCTCGGTAAAAGTGTTACCGGAAAGCTCAGTATCGGCACCAGCCCGCACATCGGGGTAACGTACCTTGCGCCGGTGTTGAAGCAGTTCAGAGTTCAGTTTCCGGATGTTGACATGGACATTCAATTCAACAATTCCGTTCAAACACTCGAAGACGTAGAAAACGGAATTTTCGAAATGGGCTTGTGTGCGTTGCACAAACCGGTGGGGCCCAAACTCAAGGAAATCGATATCTGGCAGGACGACATGTCTATTGTTGTTGCCAGAGACCATCCGCTGGCAGAAGAACACAACGTCGATCTGGAGTTGTTATTGAAATGCCCAGCCGTGTTGCCACCGGCGCCGTTTGCAAGCCGGGCACTGATCGATCAGGCGCTGGCTGTCAGAAATGCCAAAGCCAACGTTAATCTCGAAGTCGCAGACTTCGACACCCTTAGCATGATGGTCAAGATCGGACTGGGCTGGGGTATTCTGCCCAACGCGTTGTGCAACAACGACTCGCTTTACGTGGTGAAACTCAGTGGTATTGACTTAAAAAGGCGCGTCTCACTTGTACGTCACCAGGACCGAACACTGTCACGTGCGGCGCAGGCGTTTATTAAGTCACTGCCAAATACCATTATATAAAGCTACGATGCAGCACCGCGTACATTCTGTCCGCGGTCACGCAGGCAATGGTCCATCAGGACAAGCGCCAGCATAGCCTCAGCTATTGGTGTTGCGCGAATTCCAACGCACGGGTCGTGACGCCCGGTGGTGACGACTTCCACTGCTTCATTGTCCACGTTAACGCTGCGACCGGGTGTGCGTAGGCTCGACGTCGGCTTTAATGCAAGGGCTGCGATAATGTCCTGACCGGAGCTGATCCCACCGAGAATACCGCCGGCATGGTTGGAAAGAAAACCATCGGGGGTAATTTCGTCGCGGTGCTCTGTACCTCGCATTGCCACACAATCAAAGCCGGAACCGATTTCAACCCCCTTAACCGCACCGATACTCATCATGGCGTGAGCAATATCGGCATCGAGTCGATCAAACACAGGCTCCCCCCAGCCAACCGGCACACCGCGCGCCGCCACCATGACTTTTGCACCGGCCGAATCGCCGTCCTTTGCCAGTTGTTTCATGTACTCGGCAAGATCATCAATCTGCGCCGAATTGGGCCAGAAGAACGGATTCTCTTCAATCGCATCCCAACTAAAGGCACTTTCATCGAGTTCAATCGGTCCCAGTTGTGACAGATAGCCATTGATCGAAACGCCGTAGTGTTCGGCCAGATATTTCTTGGCAATACCACCGGCTGCAACACGCATAGCAGTTTCGCGCGCTGATGAACGGCCGCCACCGCGATAGTCACGCAGACCGTATTTACTTTGATACGTGAAGTCGGCGTGCGCAGGTCGAAACACATCCTTGATGTTGCTGTAGTCCTTGGAGCGCTGATCGGTGTTTTCGATCAGCAGACCGATTGGCGTTCCGGTGGTCACCCCTTCGAACACGCCGGACAGAATTTTCACCTGATCCGCCTCGCGACGCTGCGTGGTAAATTTTGACTGCCCGGGCTTTCTCCGGTCGAGATCGCGCTGCAAATCTTCCTCACACAAAGCAAGCCCCGGTGGACACCCGTCGACGATGGCACCAATTGCCGCACCGTGGCTCTCGCCAAACGTGGTAACGGTAAAAAGCTTGCCAATGCTATTGCCAGACATTATGTAAAGACCATGGAATTCAACAGCCGGTATTGTATCTGCTATGAACGCCAATAATCTGCAAACAATTTTCGGAAACCAGACATTTGACCAATCAGAGCAGTGATCAGAAGTCCATCGGTCGTTTTATGGTCATGGGAATGTGGGCCACCGCTATTGCACTGGCTGTGTTGCTGGTGAATCAGCAGCTCGAACGCAATCGAAACCCCAACAATAAGGTGGTCACCTCGTCCGAAAACGGTAAACGCAGTATCACACTGCAACGCAGCCGTTACGGTCAGTATCTGGTGACAGGCAGTATAAACAACGCAGAGGTCGATTTTCTGGTCGACACCGGTGCGTCATCTGTCAGCATTCCCGCAGAGTTTGCCGACAAAATCGGTCTGCAACGCGGCAACCCGATCAGAATCAGCACCGCCAACGGGATTGGCGTGGCTTATCAGACCAGTATCGATCAGCTGCGTATCGGTGAATTGGAAATACGCAACGCCACCGCCCACATCAACCCCGGTCTGACCGATGAGGTGCTGCTGGGCATGAGTATTCTGAAGCACTATGAACTGATTCAGCGCGGCGATCAGTTAGTTATTCGCGAGCCCTGACGAACTCATTACTTTGCGTCTGACACGGCATGTGTGTGAATTAGGCAGAGTTGATCTTCGGTGGTGTCCGGCGTTTCGGATAGCAGGTGGTACAGATTTCACACACCGTCCCGTCACAGCCCCGGGCACTGCAATACTCCCGGCCGTAAAAAATAATCTGCAAATGCAGCTTGTTCCAGGCTTCACGGTCGAACAGTTTTTTAAGGTCTGCTTCGGTTTGCGCCACATTTTTACCCTTAGTCAGACCCCAGCGCTGCGCCAGTCGATGAATATGGGTATCAACAGGAAACGCAGGTACGCCGAAAGCCTGACTCATCACCACAGAGGCGGTCTTGTGGCCAACACCCGGCAACGCCTCAAGCGCTTCGAATGACTGCGGTACTTCACCGTTGTGTTGTTCCAGCAAAATATTCGACAGCTCGACAATAGCCCGCGACTTGCGCGGCGAAAGCCCACAGGGTTTGATAATTTTTTCCACCGCCGCCGGCGACTGTAGCGCCATATCGTGCGGATTGTCGGCAAGCTGAAACAAAGCCGGTGTCACCTGGTTCACCCGCTCATCGGTACACTGCGCCGACAACAGCACTGCCACCAGCAGTGTGTAGGCGTCGGTGTGATCGAGCGGGATAGGAGTGGTTGGATAGATCTCGTCCAGCCGCTGTTTTATGTAGTCGGCGCGTTGTTGTTTCAGCATGCGCGAATTCTACACATAATTGCACGCTCACTGACGAATCAAAACGCCCTGCCCTTGTAGAACCGTTCTCCCGCACGATATGCTGCAGCGACGACAGGCTTCGCGCTCATATCAATGAAACTAGTTACCTGGAACGTCAACGGGCTGAGATCGGCAATGCGGCGCGGTGCCATTGAATCGCTCTACGAACTCGACGCCGATGTCATTGCACTGCAGGAAGTCAAATGCGATCAGAGCCAACTGCGGCAACCGGTACTACAGGGGTATGACGAGCACTGGAACAGCGCTGTCAGCAAAAAGGGTTACAGCGGCACGCTGCTTCTCACTCGCGTACCGGTAAACAACGTTAGTGCCGACTTAAACACAGCAGACGTCGATGGCGAAGGGCGCGCGCTGACCGCAGAGCTCGAAGACTTTTATATCGTCAATGTCTATGCACCCAATGCACAGGCCGGCCTGAAACGCATTGGCTTCCGACTGGCGTGGGACAATGCACTGCAACAACACCTGCAGTCACTCAGTGAAAACAAGCCAGTGATTCTGTGCGGTGATTTAAACGTCGCACACGAAGAGATCGATCTTGCCAACCCGACCCGTAACCGTGGTAAATCCGGCTTTTCAAACGAAGAACGGGACAGCTTCGAGCAACTGCTTAGCCTTGGGTTTTGCGATGCCTTCCGACTGTTTGAACAAGACGGCGGGCACTATACGTTCTGGCGTTTTAACAAAGGGACCAGAGAAAAAAACCTCGGCTGGCGTATTGACTACTTCTGTATTTCAGACTCACTGCAGGACCGTATTGCAGACTGCTACCACCTGCCCGACATCACCGGGTCGGATCACTGCCCGGTCGTACTTGAAACAGTTAACACTGATACAACAGCATGAACGACATCACCGCAAGACTTAATTTAATTCGCAAGGCTGAACCGTTAAAGGACACACTACGCAGTGCCTACACAGCCAGTGGTAAAACAGAAAGTGTGGCAGAGCACAGCTGGCGCCTGACTCTGCTGGCACTCACCTTTGCCGATCTGTGTCCGGACGCAGATACGCTCAGGCTTCTAAAACTTTGCATTCTGCATGACTTAGGCGAAGTAATCGGCGGCGATGTGCCTGCACCGCAACAAACAGGTGATAAATCGAGCGCTGAACGTGCAGACTTTCAATCGCTAATCGCAGACCTGCCCGATGCTTTGCGAGAAGACTTCAGCAATCTGTGGGACGAATACGAAGACGCACAAACCACAGAAGCGAGGTACGCCAAAGCGCTTGATAAAATCGAAACTATCCTGCAGCACAACCAGGGGAAAAACCCACAGGATTTCGACTATGGGTTTAATCTCGACTATGGAAAGAAATATACAGACGCCACCAACCTCACGCGACAAATTCGCGAAACCCTCGATACCGAAACAAAGCTTAATCAGTCTCGCCAGTCAAACACACCGGCAGCCAACCTGGCATGTGTAGAAATAAAGGCGTTTGTACCTTCAATAGATTTCGAAACATGTAAAAATTTCTACAGTGACATGGGATTCACCAAAGCGTCTGACGGTCATGGTGTGGCCTACTTTCATCACGGCAACTGCAGCTTCATGCTACAACAGTGTGATAACAATAATCCGCCCGCACCACTCATGATGCATCTGCTGGTTGAAGATGTTCGTCACTGGTATTCACACATACAACAATCCGGCATTGTTGCAAAATACGGTGTTAACATCACCGAACTGATGGATCAGCCATGGGGTATGCGGGAGTTTCTTTTATCAGACCCGGGCCAGGTGCAATGGCGGATCGCTCAAAACGTGTAAACTAACCCCAGACTACAATTGAGTTGCCTGCGTTAAACGGAGTCACTATGCATACAGATCCCCGTGGTCACACCATCACAACAACAAGCAAAGAAGCGGCTACAAAACTCAGTAATGCCGTTGAAATGTTTATTCAACGTCAGGTCAATGTTGTACCGGTGTTACAGGAATCCATTGAGGCCGACCCGCACTGCGCCATGGCACAGGCAACCTTCGGGCTGATGCTGCACGGTGCAAGAAATGCCGGTCTCAAAGCCAATATGCACAGCACACTCGAAAAAGCGCAGTCGGCCGCCAGTGGCAGCAGCCATCGCGAGCAACACTATATAAATGCACTAAGCTGCGCGTGCGATGGGGATTTATTTGCGACCGTCGATTGCTTTGAAAACATTCTCAAAGACAACCCCAACGACCTACTGGCGCTGACACTGGCACAGGGAGAACTGTTCTGGCTTGGCGAGATGCAACATTCAAGTCGCCTGTCTACTGCAGTGGCCAAAGACTGGCAGGAAGACATACCCGGCTTCTCCGAATTTCTGGCGGTACGTGCGTTTGATCTGGAAGAAACCGGAAACTACAAAGAAGCAGAGGCCACCGGTAGACAGGCAGTTTCACTGCGTCATACCAATATCTGGGGAGCACATGCTGTTGCACATGTGCTGCTAATGCAGGGTCGCCACAAAGACGGACTGGACTGGTTAACCAACAAACACGACAGCTGGACGCAAACCAACCAAATGAAGTTTCATATCTGGTGGCATCAGTGCCTGTTTCACCTCGAGCGCAAAGAGCACGACGCTGTGCTTGAACATTATGATCGCTGGGTTCGCAACCGCAGTGAAGATTTGGTCATCGCCATGCCCGACTTGTACATTGACATACAAAACGGTGCCTCAATGCTGTGGCGTCTTGAACTTGCAGGTATTGACGTTGGTGATCGATGGCAGGAAATGGCAGAGCTTGCATTACACCGCCTCGACGACATGAGCAGCCCGTTCACCAGTGCCCACTATGCTGTCATTCTTGCAGCCACCGGGCAGCTCGACCAGTGCGAGCAGTTAATAGAACACATGCGTGCCTTTTCAACAAGCAGCAATCAGACACTGGCACAACGCTACCTCGATGCAGCCATTCCTGCAGCCGTTGGTGCTGTTGCGCATCGCAAAGGTGACTATGAAAAAACACTCAGTACCATGCTGCCGGTAAGGCATCAGTTCTGGCAAATGGGTGGCAGCCATGCACAGCAGGATCTGTTTCACCAGATCATGGTCGACGCCGCTGTCAAATTAAAACAACAAGACACCGCAGCTTTACTACTGCAGGAAATTGAAACAATCGGTTTTACTGAACCCGCACGCAATGTGGCTTACGAGGCAGCAGGCAACCTGGTACACGAAAGCAAATAATAAACTGCACTGAGACAGACTTTCAGATTGGCTTCTACTGATAGACGGCTCGGCTACAAACAACGACCTGTTAGTGGCATCATGCGTGATCATTGTCGACTTTGATCAACTCTGATCAGGCCGCTTATATCAAACCCGAGATCAGTCACCTGCTGTAAAAACTCATCATATAAATCGTCACTGACAACAGGTGTTCGAGAAAGAAACCACAGGCTTGTCCGATTGTAGCTGGTTACAAATGCATATTGGTAATCCGGCTTGTCGAGGTTAAACACCACGTAGGAACCGTAAAACGGCCCGAAAAAAGACACTTTTAAATGCGCTGTATCCGGGTCACCCTTGAAATATGCTTTGCCGATTGCCTCTTCCCACTCCTGCGTCTTTTGACTGAACCCGCGATTTTTAACCACTACGCCGTCGTCTTCCCGCAGACTGTATTCTGCAGAGACGTTGTCGAGTCCGCGCTCGTAACGGTGATCAAGTCGGGCGATTTCATACCATTTACCCAGATACGACTCAAGCTCAAATCCGTTGACCGGCTTAATACCTTTTGGAACGCCGGTGCAGGCACTTAGTAATAACAAAAAGGGTAGTAACAAAGTGGCGGGGACAAAAATTCTCATCGATTCTCGCTTGAGTTATAGTGGTTGCAATGCAGCACTAAAGATCTGATAAGGCCGTTACTGGCAAGTTTACCTTTTTTCTGTTCGTCACTGAGTTATTTCGAAACTGCGCTAAAGCCCTGCAACCTGTTGTTACAACATGTGTGTATCGACAACAGACACACGCCACCATTACAAGTAACCGCTTATGCAAAACTCCCGCACCTGGATTCCCGCCACCTGTCAGAAACGAATTGATGACGTGTGCGCGCAACATAGCGGAAAATCCGCTGCAGATCTCGCTGGCGCAATTAACGCACTGGCAACTCGCAGCCAGGAAATACACACCGTCGACTGCTTTAACCTCAATCCGGCAACCAATGTCATGAATCCGCTCGGTGAGCAGTTGCTTGCAAGCGGCATTGGCACCCGACCCTCACTTGGTTACCCCGGAGACAAATACGAAACAGGTCTCGAGGCTACCGAGGAAATTGAAATTATTACAGCCGGGCTATGCGAGGAAATTTTCGACGCCCGCTTTGCCGAAATCCGTATTCCCTCCGGTGCTATCGCCAACCTTTACGGCTTTATGGCTATCTGCAAACCGGGGGACACCGTTATTGTGCCTCCGGCAAGCATTGCCGGTCACGTCACGCATCACGCTGCAGGGTGTGCCGGCTTGTACGGATTAAATATCATTGAAGCACCGGTGAATGCCGACGGCTACACCGTTGATCTCAATCAGCTCGAAGCCCTTGCAAATAAAACCAGCCCCGCACTCATTACGCTTGGCAACAGTCTGAATCTGTTTGAACATCCGGTTAGAGCAGTTCGTGAAATCGCCGATAAGGTTGGTGCAAAGGTGCTGTTCGATGCGGCTCATCAGTGTGGAATTATTGCCGGTGGTGCGTGGCAAAACCCGCTGGCAGAAGGCGCACACTTAATGACCATGAGCACCTACAAAAGTCTCGGGGGTCCGGCAAGCGGACTGATCGTGTCGAACGATGCCGGGCTCATGCAGAAAATCGACAGCATTGCATTCCCCGGTATGACCGCCAACTTCGACGCTGCAAAAACCGCAGCGCTGGCAATCTGTATGCTCGACTGGCGCGAGCACGGAAAGTCCTACGCAGAAAAAATGATCAGCGTCGCCAAATCTCTGGCAACCGCACTGGCTAACGCAGGTGTGCCGGTTTACGCCGAAAAACACGGTTATACCAGGTCACATCAGTTTGCGATTGAAGCGGCAACTTTCAGTGGTGGTCAAACCGCATCGGCAAAGTTGCGCAAGGCCGGTTTTCTTACCTGTGGCATTGGTCTGCCAATAACCGAAGTGAGCGGCGACCTCAACGGACTGCGGATCGGAACGCCCTAGATTGTACGCTTCGGTGTGCAGGAGTCCGATGCCGAGCTGCTCGCCGACCTGATCACCAGCGCGCTCCACACAAACGATCCTGCATCACTGGCCCCGCAAACCCGCGAATTGCGTCAAAACTTTCAGCAGTTGCACTACGTTTTTAGCGCTTCAGGCTAAGCGGTTTTTACCAACCGGTCGTCTTTATGTTGGCGCAATTCTGGCAACCCGTGCCGATTGAATTGCGTAATTAACCGGGCCAGACACTCTCAGCGACATGAAAAGACACCAGCGACTTATTTATGCTGTGGGGGCAACCCTGCTCAGCGCCATACTAGCCGCGTGCAACAGCGAGACTGATCAAAAAGGACCTGTCAACGTTGATCCGGAGCTGGTTGAATACCTCAACGAGCCCTACATCCCGTTTGAACCGGAGTTCGGTGCAGCGGTACCGCAGACATCAGAAAGCCCGCTAATACGCGCCAGCCTGCCGTACCCGCCATTCAATCCCCACGACCTTAAAACCATCGGACCGGAAGGGTGGGACGACCGTGAACAGGTTTATGATGCCAACGTTGGCGGTGTGATATTCAATCTGATCTGGTCAAAGTGGCAGCCAACACCAAACCTCGATCCCGCCACGCCTAACTCTTTCGAGCACGACGGAAAAATCTGGCTGATTTCCAAGTCGCGCGAAAAACAGATCCGCTGGTACTCCGAGCGCGGCATTAAAGTTACCGCCATTTTGTACGGCACACCGGAGTGGGCACGACCAGTCAATACATCGCGAGTCGGCAACGTGCCACTGATCGATGAAAAGTTTATCGCACCGGATGATCCGAATGGATTTGCAAGTTTTGCCGGTATGCTTGCCAAGAGATTCAACGGTGCTAACGGCAACGGTAGAATTGTAAACTTCGTTATTCAAAACGAAGTCAACGCGCTGGACTGGTACAACCCCGGCTGCGGCGCAGAAGGCGCACCGTGCAGCATTCCTGATCGCATAAATTCATACGCTACCATTTACAACCTGGCCTACGACAAAATTGTTGCAGAGCAGCCTGAAGCACGGGTGATGTATTCATTTGACCATCACTTCGGCCCTGAATTTATCAACAATCAGCGCTTTACTTCGGCGAAACATTTTATTGAAGAACTGGAACCGAAAGTTGGCGATCGCAAATGGAGACTGGCGTTTCACAGTTATCCGCCCGATCTGTTTAACCCCAACTTCGGCCCGTACGATCTGCCCAAAGTGACGTTTGGCAACCTGGGTGTACTGGCGGCATACCTCAGGCAACGCTACCCGACCAAACAACATACCTGGGATATTCATCTGACAGAAAACGGCATTAATTCCGGACCACCGTCATCACAGGCGTTAATGGCACAACAATTACGGGTCGCCACCCGCAATGTGATTGGTACACCCGGCATTGAAACCTTTTACTACCACCGTCTTGAAGACCACTATCAGGAAGGAAACTTTACTCCCGGTTTGTTCGACGCCGACGGTAACAGCAAACAGGCATGGAACACCTGGTCGACAAACAACCTGTACAATCACAACCCGCCACGCCTTGACGACGGTTACGAATTGCTGCCATACGTAAAGCTGGCGCGTTCAAGACACCCGCAAAAAGCGCACTGGGCATCGACTCGTGAAGCACCAGACGGCTATGTTGAAGAAGCTTCTTTTCTGCTGCTTCGTGAACCTGCAGAAAACACCACATTGTTATTTGAGTGCCATGTCGATGCTATTCAGGGCACGTACATTAGCAACAACCTGAACTGCGATGGCAACACGAACTTTGGTCCGGTTGGTTACATCTTTAACGACCAGGGACAAAACCGGCAAGCGCTATACTCCATTCGGCTGGGTGGCGGTGGTAACTATCTGCTGAGCAACAACCCGTCTGAAGGTTCGGGGCAGGCAACGTTGCTCGGCTATGCAGATACCGCAACCTTTAGAGCGCAGGCATTACCCGCACGTGATCTATCGTTTTTCAGCACCGAAGAAAATGGTACTGTACAAAACCCGCCTACCGCGCAGGGTACCCCCGATGTTGAAATCAAAACAGAGAACTGGGGCGCCTGTACTTCAGACGATGGGAAAGCCTGCGGGTTTTTACAGTTTGCAAACAGCAGCGGCCAGACACATCAGCTGAATTGCCGTACCGAAGTACTCGGCAACACCTCAATATCACTTAGCTACGGGAACAATGATACATCTACCGTAGAAAATCTGGACATCGGCGGTATTAGCAGCAACGCTACCCAGAACATTAACCTGCCAATTCCGGACAACGCTACCTGGTCTTCGGTAGTGTTGCACACTGAAGGAGACAAGATCCCGTCATGCGTGATGTTCAGCAGAGGCGGCCTGCCGTTCTCCCCTGCATTGGGTGAGAATGCAGACGGCCTGTTACATAACGGTGGATTTGAATCATCGATTACCGACTGGGAATTCTGCACCACTGAATCTGTTACCGACGATGCGCAACAAGGAGCTCAGGCAGCGCTCATCAGCGATGGTAACTGCGTGTTTCAGGAAGTCGAAATCGAAGCAGGCGCAAGTTACGACATGACTTGTCAGGCGCTTAACAACAACGGTGAAACCACACTGACATTCAATATTGCCAACAGCAGTTACCAAACACTTGTGGAAAGCACGCAACCGGTTGTAAGCAGCGACTATGGCGAGTTTACCGCCACACTGACTGCACCTGAAGCGGGTTACTATGCTGTGGTGAGCCTAACCAGTAACGGGTCAGCACAGCTCGACAACTGCTCGATTACCGAGGCCGGTAACTAAGCGAAGCAGCATTAATGTGCGGGGCACAACTCTGCCCCGCAGATTGTCTAGCTCAGGTAGCGCTTAACTATGCCCAGTGAATAAACCCTGGCAACGTTGTTAATAAACGCCTGAAAATCCATATCGGATGATTCGTTGGCACCGTCGGAAATGGTTCTGACAACACCGAACGGTACATCAAAGGACTCGCAGACCTGAGCAACCGCTGCACCTTCCATCTCAACACATGCCACACCCGGCAAACGTTTTACAATATCAGCAGACAGTTCAGGGCTGGATATAAACTGATCCCCACTGGCGACCGCAGCGCCTAACACACGGGGTGCTTCAAGCGAAAATGCTTCGATGGCATCGCCACTTATCGCAGCACCAAAGTCATCGTTTATAAAAGCGTTTGCGGCATGTTCCAGCCTGGTGCCAATTGCGGCATTTGCAGAGATAGCCGCCCTGCCGAGCAGCGGTATTTCGTGGCGTGAGATGATCGGGCTGGCATCCATATCGTGTTGATAGAAATCAGTTCCAATCACAATATCACCAACAGACAAGCGGTTGTTTACAGCGCCCGCCACGCCGGTAAAGATAATTTCGCTAACGTTAAACAAGTTAATCAGACTGGTGGCAGTAATCGATGCAGCCACTTTTCCCCAGTGCGAAAACACCACCACCACCGGCTTGCCGAGCAACGTACCGCGATAGTAAGTTCGCGAACCTACGGTTTGTTCG
>CAYZVB010000012.1:26945-34607 GCA_964481315.1 uncultured Granulosicoccaceae bacterium | reverse complement strand
GCCATATCAAATACGGTGAGGCGATGGCCATACTTGCCGGTGACGCACTGCAGGCACTGGCATTTACCACGCTTGCAGCCTCGCTGCAGAATAAACTGCCGGCCGAAACCATCATTGCAATGATTAACGAGCTGGGTGACGCCAGCGGTGTGCGCGGTATGGCGGCGGGCCAGGCTATCGACCTGCAGGCGGTCGGCAGGCAGCTGTCTCTGACTGATCTCGAAAAAATGCACAACCGAAAAACCGGTGCACTGATCAGCGCCAGCGTTGTGCTCGGCGCCATGTGCAGTGACAAACCGACAGCAGAACTGATCACAAAACTGCGCAGTTATGGCGAGGCGGTGGGGCTGTCGTTCCAGATCGCCGACGACATACTCGATGTGGTAGGCGATACCGAAGTGCTTGGTAAAAATCAGGGTGCAGACATCGCACTGAACAAACCGACGTTTCCGTCGATTCTTGGTCTTGACGGGGCTCGCAGGCACGCCAGTCTGCAACGCGACAAAGCGCTGGACGCGCTGACGGGACTCGGATCGGAGTTTGATGAACTGCGTGCGCTCGCCGAATACGTAATTAGTCGCTCCAGTTAAAACCGGGGATATGCGGTTGCGTCACTATAGTTATACAAACGACGTTGAAAATGGTGTCGAACTACCGACACAACCCCCTTCATCCACTATAATACGACGGCGCATTCGCTCGTAAACTGTGTGACCCCCATGCTGGATCCAGCCAATTTTCCACTGCTGCAAAATATTCGGGAACCCGAAGACTTGCGAGCGCTGCCAGCCGAATCACTGGAAGCGCTGGCGGCAGAGCTGCGATCGTATCTGGTGCACTCGGTAGCGCAAACCGGTGGCCACCTCGGTGCAAGCCTGGGCACCATCGAACTGACGGTCGCCATGCACCATGTGTTTAACACGCCGGAAGATCGCATTGTCTGGGACGTCGGACACCAGACCTACCCCCACAAAATACTCACTGGCCGTCGCGAACGCATGCACACCATGCGTAAAAAGGGCGGTCTGGCGGGTTTTCCAAAACGCGCTGAAAGCGAGTACGACACCTTTGGTGTCGGGCATTCCAGCACCTCTATCAGTGCCGCGCTGGGAATGGCGCTGGCAGCAAAGCTCAAAAACGAAGATCGCAAAGTCATCGCCGTAATTGGTGACGGCGCCATGACTGCCGGTATGGCATTCGAGGCACTTAACAATGCCGGTGATGAAAAAGCCAACCTGCTGGTAATTCTCAATGACAACGACATGTCTATTTCACCCAACGTTGGCGCGTTAAACAAATACCTGACCCGCATTCTTTCCAGTCGAACCTACTCCGGTGCACGCGAAGGCAGCAAACGGATACTGCGGCATTTTCCACCGGTCATGGAACTCGCTAAACGCACCGAAGAACACATGAAAGGCATGGTAGTACCGGCGACCATGTTTGAAGAACTGGGTTTTCAATATTTCGGTCCGGTTGACGGTCACGATCTGCCCAACCTGGTGAAAGTACTCAGTAACCTGAAAGCGCTAAACGGCCCGCTGTTACTACACGCAGTTACACAGAAAGGTAAAGGCTACAAATACGCTGAAGAAGATGCGCTGGCACTTCATGCAGTCACGCCATTCGACCCTGAGACCGGCAAGAAACTCTCGGTCAGTAAAAAGTCCGACCCGACCTATACCGAAGTATTCGGCAACTGGCTGTGTGACATGGCTGCCCGCGATGAACGCGTGGTTGGCATTACACCGGCAATGCGTGAAGGCTCGGGACTGGTCGAATTCGAAAAACAGTTTCCCGATCGCTATTTCGACGTGGGTATTGCAGAGCAACACTCAGTAACACTTGCTGCAGGGCTTGCCTGTGAAGGCATGAAACCGGTAGTGGCTATCTACTCCACGTTTATGCAGCGTGCTTACGATCAAATTGTTCACGACGTTGCCATTCAGAACCTGCCGGTGCTGTTTGCCGTAGACCGCGCCGGTCTGGTCGGCCCGGACGGCCCAACCCACGCCGGCAGCTTCGACTATGCGTTCTTACGCTGTCTGCCGAATATGGTGGTGATGGCACCGGCCGATGAAAACGAATGCCGCCAAATGCTCTACACCGGCCTGCAGCTCGATGGACCTGCTGCCGTCAGATACCCGCGCGGCAGCGGACCGGGTGTTGCGGTCGAAGAAGCCATGACTGCACTGCCCATCGGTAAAGGCGATGTAATTCACACTGGTGAGTCCATTGCCATTCTGGCCTTTGGCAGCATGGTTGCCGATGCCTTGAAAGTAGGCACCGAACTCAATGCCACGGTGGCAAACATGCGTTTTATCACACCACTCGACGAAGACCTGGTGAAAAAGGCAGCACTGGAACATACCGCGCTCATTACCATTGAAGAAAATACCGTCGCCGCCGGTGCCGGCAGTGCAGTAAATGAATGCCTCAATCGACTTGGCCTTAAAGTACCTGTGCTGAATATCGGCCTGCCCTGCGACTACGGCGAGCACGGTGAGCGCGGCGAGTTACTTAAAGACTGCGGTCTTGATGAAGACGGCATCAGACACCAGATTATGAATTTCACAGCAACACTGCAGCTCCCCAATACCACTGAACAACTGTCAGTCACCCAGTGACCGCTGCAGTTCACCTCACGCACTTCCAAGCGACTTATGAACGACTCTAACGACTCCCGGCAGTCTGAACAGGCAATGCCGGATGTGCAGAGCTACGAAGACAAAAGGCACGTGGCGGTTGTAGTTGCCGATCAACACAACCCGCAGCACTGCGTCGCAGAGTTTGAGCTGTCTGTGTATTTGCCCGAAGATCGTAAAGGCACACATATGTCGCGGTTTTCGCAGCTGTTAAACGACTATCGCGAGACCACCCTCACCACCGCCAACTTCAGCGACATGTTTAATGAAATGTTGTCGCGACTCGACAGTAACGCGGGCTCACTGTCGATGACTTTCACCTACTTCATCAAAAAGCATGCGCCGGTATCGAAACTGCCGGGTATGATGGACTATGAAATTACCCTTACCGCCACCAGCGACAATGCAGGCAACACACAAACCCGTGTAAAGCTCGATATTCCCGTCACTACTCTGTGCCCATGCTCAAAGGAAATTTCAAACTACGGTGCACACAGCCAGCGTTCAGTGATCTCAATTGATGCACTGGTTGCTGACGCCGACAACTTTTCGTGGCAACACACTATAGAGTCTGCAGAGCAACAGGCTTCTGCACAGCTTTACAGCCAGCTAAAACGTGCCGATGAAAAGTATGTGACCGAACACGCCTACGACAACCCGCGTTTTGTAGAAGACTTAATCAGGGAAGTAGCAACCGAGTTAAACAGCAACAGTCACATTAGCGCGTATCACCTTGAAGTCGAAAATTTTGAGTCCATCCATAACCACTCGGCCTACGCACAGATAACCAAGGCATAAGGCGCGGCAGTCTACTCCGGCAACAGCCGGATGATTCGGCCCGGGCTTTCGGTCGCAACATAGATATAACCATCCGGTCCCTGCTCTATCGCCCTGACCCGGCCGATACCCTGCAACAGTGACTCCTGATGAGTGACCCGGTTACCTTCAAGCTCAACCCGCTGCAGCATCTGAAATTTTAGTGAACCGACCAGCACATTGCCGTTCCAGTCCGGATACCGGTCGCTGTTGATAAAAGCCATTCCACACGGTGCAATGGACGGTACCCAGTATGTAACCGGTTGTTGTAACCCAGGTCTGGCAGTTTCGTCAGTAATTTTGCTGCCACTGTAATTGACCCCGTAGGTAATCACCGGCCAGCCGTAGTTGTTACCTCTGGCAATCAGATTTAATTCATCACCACCGCGCGGTCCGTGCTCGTGCGACCACAACTCACCGGTTTGCGGATGCAGAGCCAGCCCCTGCGGATTGCGATGGCCGGTACTCCAGATAGAGGTTATGGCGCCTGCGGTCTCGGCATACGGATTATCGTCAGGCACGCTGCCGTCGTCGTGCAGCCTGAATATTTTGCCGCGGTAGTTATCGAGCCGCTGCACCTGATCGCGCCCGCCTCTGTCACCGACGGTAACATACAGATAACCATTGCGATCAAACACCACCCGTGACCCGTAGTGCACGCCCTGCGGGTAATTGGGCAGCGCCTTGAATAGTTGCTCTTGCTCGACCAGCGCGCCATCACGCAGCTTTGCCCGCATTAATGCCGTGTTGGCACCACGGCCGGGCTCATCAGACTGTTGCGGCGATGAGTAAGTCAGGTAGACCCAGTCATTGCCCGGCGCTTCGTATTGAGGATGCAACTCGATATCAAGCAACCCTCCCTGCCCGCCGGCAGCCACTTCCGGGATGCCCTTTACTGACGTTACCTGCGTTGCATTGGCCTGCAGCAGATATAATTGGCCGGAACGTTCGGTGAACAGCATATCTCCACCGGGAAGAAAGGCTATTGCCCACGGATTGCTAAGTCCATCGACAACCGTTTCCAGACGAAAGTCCTGCCGTTCAGATTCGATCAGGTCTGACTGGTCTGCGGCGAGTGCGCTCCCAGTCATGCAGACAGCAAACAACATCAGTGTGCTTAAAATCTTCATGATATGTTTTGTCGAACCAGAGTAGAGTCAATAATTATCATATTGAGGCCGGCGACGGCACTGCACAACCCGTGACAACAGAAAAAAACCAAACCAAACCGCTATCTGACGTGTCCATCTGGGTAGACGCCGATGCCTGTCCGGCAGCAATCAAGGAAATTCTGTTTAAGGCATCCATTCGCACCGGCACGCCACTAACGCTGGTTGCCAATCATGCGATGAAAGTACCACCGGCGGCCTGGATTAACCTATTGCAGGTTGAGTCGGGCTTTGACATTGCAGACAACGAAATCGTCAAACGGATAAAACCGGATGATCTGGTCATTACCGGCGACATTCCGCTGGCCGCAGAAGTCATTGACAAAGGCGCTCATGCACTAAACCCTCGCGGTGAGCTCTATACAAAAAACAACATCAAACAACGCCTTAACATGCGTGATTTTATGGATACGCTTCGCGGCAGCGGTATTGACACCGGCGGTGCGCCACCAATGAATGCAACAGACCGTCGCGAATTTGCCAATCAACTAGACAGATACCTGCAGAAGTACGCCAGCTGATTTATTAACCCTTTGTTCTTCTTAATGTGGCTTATGCTCAACATGGGTTATGCTCGACATGACCACCGGCGTTTCTTGTTACAGTTGCCGCCTTAACTCTGACCACCCTGTACTTAAGTAAATATTCTCATGGATCCAAATCCGATCATCGCCTCTGAACTCGGTGTCAAACAACACCAGGTGAATGCAGCTGTCGACCTTATTGATAATGGTTCAACCGTGCCGTTTGTTGCCCGTTATCGAAAAGAAGCCACCGGTGGTCTTGATGACACTCAACTGAGAACATTGCTAAGCCGCCTTACCTATTTGCGTGAATTAAACGACAGGCGCACCACTATACTTTCCAGTATTAAAGAACAGGGCAAATTGACAGACGCACTGCAAAAGCAACTGTCAGCGGTGCAAAGTAAAACCGAGCTTGAAGATTTATACCTGCCGTATAAACCAAGGCGTCGAACCAAAGCGCAAATAGCACGGGAAGCCGGTCTTCAGCCGCTGGCAGATCTGTTATTGAAAGATCATGCCGCAGATGCATCGAAAGAAGCAGTCGCCTTTATCAACAAAGACATAGAAACAACAGAAGCAGCACTTGAAGGTGCACGGCAAATATTGATGGAAGAGATTTCAGAAATACCTGAGCTAAGCAACGAGCTTAGAGAGTACTTCTGGAAAAATGCACACCTGATCAGTCAGGTCACCCCTGATCAGCAGGAAAACGCTGCAAAGTTTTCTGACTATTTTGAATACTCAGAAGTGATCGGAAAAATTCCATCACATCGTGCACTGGCACTGTTGCGCGGGCAAAAAGAAAGCGTGCTGCGCTTATCACTCGAATTGCCCGAACTTGATAAACAACTACCACACCCATGTGTGGTTAAGATTGCAAAGTATCTTGGTATTGCGCACACCGCCGAATGGTTACAGGACACATTGCGATGGTGCTGGCGGGTTAAGTTACACACGCGTATCGAAACAGATTTAAAAATGCGTATGCGTAAACACGCCGAACAAACTGCTATAGAGGTTTTTGCAAAAAATTTACGCGCGCTGTTACTGGCCGCCCCTGCAGGTAACCGCGCCACAATCGGGCTTGATCCGGGCTTACGTACCGGCGTGAAAGTCGCCCTCACCGATGAAACAGGCAAGCTCCTCGACACTACTACCATTTACCCGCACGCACCGGCAAGGAAATGGGATCAGTCAATCAGTGAACTGGCAAAACTCGCGAAAAAACACAAAGCCAACCTGATCGCCATTGGCAACGGCACTGCATCACGCGAAACTGATCAGCTGGCGGCAGATCTGATCAAGGCGCATCCGGATCTGGGTATGCAAAAAGTGATTGTCAGTGAAGCAGGGGCATCGGTGTATTCTGCTTCCGAAAGTGCCGCCAGAGAAATGCCCGACATCGATGTCTCTCTGCGCGGTGCAGTATCGATCGCACGGCGACTACAGGATCCGCTGGCCGAACTGGTGAAGGTTGATCCAAAAGCTATTGGTGTTGGTCAGTACCAGCACGATGTCAATCAGACTGACTTAATGAATTCACTGAACGGCGTTGTCGAAGACTGTGTGAACTCAGTTGGTGTTGATTTAAACAGCGCATCAGCCGAGCTGCTGTCTTACGTTTCCGGCCTGTCTGAATCTATTGCCAAAAACATTATTGCGCACCGCGAATCTATTGGCAGATACGCCACCCGCAAAGAACTGCTCAAAGTGCCGCGTCTCGGACCCAAAGCGTTTGAACAATGCGCCGGCTTCCTGCGCATTGCCGATGGTGACAATCAACTTGATGCTTCAGCAGTTCATCCGGAAGCTTATGGTGTTGTGGAAAAAATTGCCCGCGACATCAGCCGCAACGTCGGCGAGCTTATCGGCGACGCCGCTTCGCTAAATAAGATCGATCCAAAACAATATACCGATGAGCAATTCGGTGTTCCAACCATTCGCGATATTCTCAGTGAACTGGAAAAACCCGGCAGGGACCCGCGGCCGGAATTCAAGACCGCCGTGTTTAAAAAAGGTATAGAAAAAATCTCCGACCTAAAACCCGACATGGTGCTCGAAGGCGTGGTAAGCAACGTGACGCAGTTCGGCGCGTTTGTTGATATCGGCGTACATCAGGACGGACTGGTACATATCTCTGCACTGGCAGATAAATTTGTTTCGGATCCACACGATGTGGTGGCTACCGGTGATGTTGTAAAGGTGAAAGTACTCTCGATTGACGAAAAACGAAAACGCATTGCGCTCACTATGCGGCTCGCCGATAGCGCAAAAGACCAGGCACCCACTCAAACATCCGAGCGATCGACCGCTAATCGCAAACCACGCAAAGCAAAAGCAAATGCAGGAAATTCCCGACAGTCAGACGTCGGTTCGCTCGGTGCCGCGCTGCTACAGGCACAGAATCAGCGCAAGAAACATTAATCTACAATAGTTTCTGCCAATCGACTGGCATGAATTTCGTCTGACAGTACACTGCTACGCTCTGGCGCCGCGAACCAGCTA
>CAYZVB010000012.1:9667-26935 GCA_964481315.1 uncultured Granulosicoccaceae bacterium | reverse complement strand
ACCGTGTTTTCTATCAGGTCATGGCCGGCGACAAGCACCTGACCGGCTACCCGGTACAACGGAAGAACTACATTGAATCTATTTAAACTGTCAACGCTGGTATTGCTGTCTACTCTGACTGCCTGTGCAGGTTCCGACCGCACCCTGACAGCAACCAACACGACAGTACCTGCCAACCCCAACCAGGTGCTGCCGCAGGTAGTAACAGAACTAACAGCACTGCATCGCAGCGGGCAGACTTTTCTGGTGTGGCCGGAATCAGGCGGTGCGAACTATCACGTTTACCGTCACAGCGCATCGCTTACGCAGGAAAACCTCGGCAGTGCGCAGCGGCTTACCGGTCGCTGGGGACCACTCGACAACAACACCTCACGCAACACCTATGGCTCCGGCGCAGAGCCTGACAACTTTGTGGTGGAGGATCTTGGTTCACCACTGGCCGACAACACCGGTCTGTTTGTACATACAGTGCAACCGGGGCAGCAAGGCACTGCCTACTATGGCGTAACAGTTGTAACCGGCAACGATACCGAAACACTGGTTGCCAGAAACACTCTGGATACTCCCGTTACAGAATCTGTTGCAACTCCGCGGCCTGTATTGATTGCATCAAAAAACAATGGCCTTGGGCGACTGTACACACACTATATGGACTACCAGAACTGGAACCCGACATTAAACGGATATGCGTTCAGCTACAGTGTCGCACTGCCGGCAAACTACGATGCAAGTCGAAGCTATCCACTGCAGCTTAACCTGCATGCGTTTGGTGAAGACATGAAGTTTCTTTCGCAAACGGAATTTGAAGACTGGGAAATCATACAACTGTTCGCGCACGACCCGGGTGAGCAAAAGGGCACCATACACACCTGGTGGTTTGGTCATGCAGCAGACCATAACTACACCCGGGGCCAGGTGCCATCGAGTGGAACGGTAGCCAACTTTACCGAGCAACGCCTGATGGCTGCAGTTCGCGCTGTAATCAGTGATTCGGTTTTTAACGTCAACACTGATCTGATACATGTGATTGGCAACTCAATGGGAGCGTCCGGCGCACTGTCACTCGGTTTGAGGTATCCAAACGTTATTTCCGGCATCTATGCCAGTCAGCCTATGACGGACTATCCGGCAAGCCCGACATTTCAATCAAACTTTATTCAGCTCTGGGGGCAACAGCCATCGGCGCTGCAGGTAGTCAACTCAGGTCCTGACAGTGAGATTATTCAACGCTACGGAGCCGGTGGAAATGTACCAACGACCGCATGGCGCTGGATGGATCATCTAGACCAGGTACGCAGCAGATCTTCCGATGGCTTTGCATTTCTGGCGATCGATCATGGTAAAGCCGACACCACAATTGACTGGCAAACTCAGGGCAGCCCGCTGGTTGCGGCACTGACCGATGCGAACGCAGGGTTTACTGCTAATGCACTGGCTGGCGTCGGCCATGGCTGGCAGGCATTTGCAGGGGTGGTAAAACCGCTGTTCGGACTGGGCTTTGGCGACGAAGCACCATGGCGCTATCCACGCTCATTAAGTTACCCGTCAATTACAAACGCCAGCGGCTCGGGTGCAATAAATCCCACTGCAAACGGCAATGACAGCTACAACCTGAATATAGAGTGGTCGACACCGCGAAATGCATTTGCCGACGGTATTGTCGACAACGGCAATAGTTACCAAATCACTCTGCGATCTACCGCCGGTGCGCAAACAGCAAACATAACACCCCGACGTACCAACGCGTTCAGACCCGGCAATGGTGCACAATGCCAGTGGAGCGCCACTGACAACGCGACCGGACAAAGTCTGCAAACCGGTACTTCAACAGCAAATAGTGGATCGGTAACCGCGTTCGGTGTGCCGGTAAATGCTTCTCAGGGCACAAGGCTTAGAATCAGCTGCTAAAAAACGCTATCGACCGATACGATACCCGACAACAGCCGGGGGGTTTACCCCCCTTTCAGGGTCGTATTGCAGATCGAGCACAGTGAAGTAAAGTTTACCGCTGGCATCGTCGTAGGCACCGCCGCCAAGTCTAAAGCCAGTCGCATTAAGCGGTATGTCCCACTCGCCCCATTCATAGGGCCGCAGATCACTGGCAGCTTTGCGCCCGCTGGCAACACGCCACAGGTCTCTGACATCCCATAACCAATAGTAGTTGGCGTTGTCAGCCGGATCGACAGAACAATATCCTTCACAATCCGCACTACTGCGACGGGGAAGTTTATATCCAACGCCGCTTTGGTGTCCGCCGGAGTAACCGAAGGTTGCATACGTTGCCGTACCGGGCACGATAAAACCGTATGTCGCACGGCTGAGGTGTGTCCAGAGTTCGTTACTGCGTGACTCGTTAAGAAGATCTTCTCTTAACGGATTATTCATACTGAAGCCCAGCAACTCACGTGTTGGAATAGTTTGCCTCGGCGAGCGCTCATCAAACACCTGTAAGTTTATGCAATACGCAGACGGACCAATGCTATAGCGGGTAATGATCGGCCCGCCACTGGAACTACCGGACAAATGAGTACAGCCAAGTTGCTGCTGCCACTCCGGCGGAACGGTGCTTAGCCAGCCCGCCGCTTTCGCGCTGCCTTTAATGCCATACATACCGCGCACCGCAGAGCCGGCCATATTCGACGATTGTTCCAGCACAAAAGTGGTTTGCCTGTTATCAGCCGGTGCGTCGTAGTATTCAACCGCGTTTGCGATTAACTTACCTTCAAAAATTTCCAGCCCGACTATGCTGTCGAGCCCGTCGCGATTGTCCGGTATTCGATTGAAAACGCCGGTAAATGGCTGCCGCACTGTGCCGGCAACAGGAAGCGAATTGATATCCGCTGTGTTTATTAAGTTTGGTGGAACGGCAAACTCCGCCAGTGCATCTTGCTGTTCGTTACCGACAATAAACAATGCACCTTCATGCACCTCGATAACGCCCTGCGTCCAGTTGGTACTCGATACACCGAGCTTTTGGTCAGGCAGGAAAAAACCACCTTCGAAAATGAAATCACTTTTGCTCAGCAATATCCCCGGGTGGGGAGGTGGTGCAGGCCGGTTTGCACAACCTGCCAAAATTAATGCAAAGGCCAGTATCCATGGCAGGTGGCTGAATTTGTCTGGGGAGCTGTTATTTAAAGACCTAACGAAATGCATCATGAGAAACAATTGCAATCGACATGAGGTACAAGGCTACCATTATTACAATAACGTTTATCCGGCAGACACAAAAAACTAGAAAACTTTAGCCAGCACCTTTCTGCCGCCTGAATTAATAATACTGCGCTCATTGCTGTCCAGCAGCATAAAGTAGACAGTAACCAGATAAACAACCGTCGCAGCCGCCGCCTGTAGCAGTAGAATTGCATAGGAATCCGGCGTTCGAACACTGGCGAAATACTTCAGCAGAACAAATAACAGCACACTCGAAGGCAGAATTCTCAGATAAGTTTGTTTGAAGTAGTCAACCAGACTCGAATTGATCGCCCGACTGGTGAGGATTGGAGTCACAATACCGTAGAGCGTAATCTGGGTAATGGCGGTACCGACTGCTACGCCAATTAATCCAAACTTCTGTACCAGAATAATGCTCAGAATCAGGTTTAATATTGAGAACGCGAAATTATAAAACGAGTAACGCTTGTGATTGGAGGTGCCAAGTAAGATGGAATAGCTAAGAAGCTGCGGCCCCTTGATCAGTTGCGTGGTAAACAACACCATCAATATCGCCGAACACTCCACAGCGTACTTCGGCCCCATCCATAACCCGACAAAATAGTCACCGCTGGCCAGCACACCAAGACACAACAGATTAGACAGCACCAGCACAAATTTGGTGCCGGTTACGTAAGTGTTGTAAATAGCCTGGTTGCTTTGTGTTGCATCCTGCTCACTGAACACCGGCACAAATGTCTGAGCAACTGCCAGCATTAGTTTATTGGTGTATTCCGACAAACTCCACGGAATGGTGTAGATGGTAATTGCCGCTGCCGACAGGAAATAACCAATGACAAACGCGTCGCTGTAGTACACCAGTTGCATCGCAACCATCGATAGAAAAGTGTACTTGCTGTAGTCGTAAATGCTTTTTGCGGTTTCTTTTTCCGCTTTGACCGGGTGCATTTGCACGTCCGGCTCGATTTTTCTGAGCACCAGATACAACGATGTAGTGGCAATGACATTGCCGATCAGCGAGATAACCCCCATCGCCAGCAAACCATATCCATTGGTCAGGGCAAAATAGAATGCCAGCGCCTTAAACACGCCGACCGACAGATTTACTGCATTGATGATCTCGTAGCGCTGAAAGCCATAGTAGGCGCCCACCAGTACATTGGTAGTAACAAAGATGGCAATATCGATTGACGCGATAATAATCAGCTTGGAAACCGTATCACCCAGCGCATCTTCAAAGCCGAAGAAACGCACCATGCCACTTGAAATCATCGGGCTGCATATAATCAACAACGCCGCGACGCACAGCAGAATGGCCAATCCCGTACTCATGACGATATTCAGAGACCGGTAATCGTTCAGCGCTTTGTATTTGGAAACATACTTGGCAACCGCTGAGCTCACACCAAGATCGAGCAGCGCCATATAGCCGGTCAGCGCAGCAATTACCGACCAGACACCGTATTGCGTGTCACCAAGCGTATGAATCAGGAACGGTGAAAGCAGAAACGCGATAACAATCGCGCCACCTATTCCCACGTAATTCGAGAATATATTTCTTGAAATAGTTTTTAGTACTGACACAGGTACTGATTCTCGTTACGTGGTGCCTGGCGGGGCGTCCACAGCTCTGTTTTTTATAACGACGGCAGGGTTGCCTGCCACAATGACCTTGTCACCTACCGGGTTTACTACCACCGCGCCCGCTGCGACCACCGTCTTAGAACCAATATCGGCCATCACCACCGCTCCATTACCAATCCAGCAGTCGTCACCGATACTTATTTTGGTAATTCGCCCGCCCTGCTCCCGAATCGGCACGTCCAGGTCACTGATTGCATGCTGGTTTTTCCCGCTCAGAATATGCACACCGCTGCCGAGCAGGCAGTCTTTTCCGATGTTGCAGCTGCCAATATTGCATTGCGGTCCGATATAGGTGCCGCTGCCTATTTCGGTATCCTGCTGGGAAAATAGGGTGCCAAACGATATGACGACTTCGGGGTCGCAGCGCGTCATGGTCAGACGGTAAAAACTGTTTCGCAGGTAGCTGCCGACTTTCCCTGGAAATAGACTTAAAAACTGCGCGTGCGAGGCAAATGCACTGTTGGTGTCGCTCACACTCGACAGCAACTTAAAAAATAAAAATAGTGGAAATACCAGTACCGTCGACAGTACCGATATCGCGTCTTTGGGGCGCATGGGCTACACCGTCAGGAATTGATAGCAAGTAAATCGACGAGTGGACGATTCTTCGCCTCCCACCGATATTCATCGTCGATGAGCTGACTGGCTGCACTGGCCAGTGCCTGATACTTCTGCGGATCACCCACCAGTTCTTCTACACGCTGAGCAAAATGATCTGGGGTATCTGCGATTAGAAAGTGCACATCGCCCTGGCCATCGATACCTTCTGCACCAAGCGGCGTGGTTACCACCGGCAGCCCGCAGGCAAACGCCTGCAAAATTTTATTCTGTACGCCGCGGGCAATTTGAAATGGTGCGATAAAAACATCAGCCTCATGGTAGTACGGCAGCATATCTTCGACATAACCAGTCACTTCAACGTTTTTATAGCCGGCCAGGTCAAGCACTTTTTGTGTGGGCTTCATACCGGCGACAATCAATTTAGCATCGGGGTGCTTCTCGACAATCTGCTCCCAGACGTTTTCGGCAAACCAGCAGATAGCACTTTCGTTAGGCAGGTAATCCATCACACCGGTAAACAACAAGGTCGGCGAGCTGGAGACCTGCTTTGCCTCAGGCGGGTAAAAGTCAGACAGGTCTACCCCGTTACCAATGACTTCAAGATTTTCTCCAACACTATTGTGTTTGGTACAGAACAGGCCGGCTTCCGCCTGTGAAACAAAAAGACAATGGTCAACAAGTCGCTGCACTTTCTTTTCGTACCGCCCTAAAACGCGGGCCTCGTAACGGTAGATAAACGACATAGGCAATTTTGAGACTTCGCTGAAACGCTGCCATTTGTCCGAGTCGAGATCCATAAAATCCACCAGCACTTTACACCGCGAGCTGCGATTGTCTGCAATTAGTGCATACTCAGCCATTGCCGAACTGGTGCAGTACAGAACATCAGCCTCGTGCTCGGCGAGATGTGCATTGAGCTTGCGCTGCAGGTTCCGAAAATGAAATTTGGCAACACTGAGAGACTGACCGGTGAGCAGGTTTTTAATCATGCGCAGCCACCCTTTACCGGCAGGGCTGGCGATCACTTTAAATGAAGTTTTCGCTGCATACTCGCTCACCAGCGCTTCGTCTTCCGGCTCGTGCATTGGACAGAACAACGTCACATCGCAGCCAGCCTGTCTGAGCGACTCGAGTTGATGGTAGGTGCGGATCTTTTCCCCTTTTATCGGGGGGTACGGCACCCTATGGCTCAACACCACAATTTTCACACGAATATTCCGATTAAACGATCAGGGGGTTTGGACTATGAAGGCCGAGAATACGTTTAACAAACTGCAACCGGTGGACGGTCGCTCTACTTACTCTCAGCGGCGGTAGTATAACAACCATTAGCAATCGCAAATCATTTACCGTTGTTAAAATCCAAACTACAGCACCTCATGTAAACTAATTTTACGATCAGCGTCTCAATCCAGTCTGCCTCACCGGTTGGCGGGAAATCTGCGTTGCACTCTACAGCCGGTTGACTGCACCGCCAGCAGCAATTCGAAGCGCGTTCCCGATAAGGCCAAAATACCAATAAACATGCAAGCAGCCTCCGTTTTCGATATTAAAATCGAGATAAAGAAGTATCTCAAAAAAGACCCGCAACGCGTTGAAGCCTCACTCGAGAAACATATTTCAAACGGCGACTTTCTGAGTAACGCAAAACAAAAACTGCGACAAATTCAGACGCTTCAGAGCGAAATTGACGACAAGGACACACAACGCAAGACGCTGTCGCGCCAAATTGGTCCGGCGCGAAAGAAAAACCTCGATTGTCAGCAGCTTATCGATGATGTCGCAGCATTGAGTGCTCAGATAAAAAACTACGAATCTGAACGCAACTTGGCGATCGATGAAATTGCTACGACATTGGCGACGACTGAAGACAGCGTTGAAAGCGTCAGTAAATCGCCACGTCATTTTAATGCCTCCGAAACCGAACAAAACGATGACCGCGACAGCAACCAAAGCAGTGAACTGCTGCTGAGCATCGAAAACGCATCTGGCGAATGGCTCGATTTCGTCACATCACGCAGCAATGCAACGGTGTATCACGACCCGCGCTGGCACCCGTTAATCGAACGAAACTTCAATCACAAAACATATTCCCTGGTGAGCAGAACAGCGGACAACCGTATTGTCGGTGTCATGCCACTTACACACCTGAACAGCCGGATCTTCGGTTCGTTTACCATATCAATGCCCTACTTCAACTACGGCGGCCCACTGGCCAGCACAGCAGCGGCAGAACAGCAGCTAATGCAGTTTGCAGCACAGCACACCGAACAGCTGGGCTGCAGCCATATGGAAATCAGGGAAACACATCTGCGCGAAGACTGGCCGGCATCGCAAAAGAAGGTCAGCATGGTGCTGAAGCTGCCGCAGGATGACGACACCCTCGATCGTCAGCTGGGTTCAAAACTAAGAGCACAGGTTAAACGTGCCGCCAGCCACGAACTAACAGCCATCACCGGCGGTTCAGAGCTGCTGAACGAATTTTACGACGTGTACAGCCGCAACATGCGAGACCTTGGCACACCGGCTTACGGCAAAAAGTTTTTTGCAGACATTCTGGCGACCTTTCCCGAACAGGCATTTCTGACCATTGTTCGCAGGCACAACCGCGCACTTGCTGCAGGCTTTCTAATTGGTTACAACGACAAGCTGGAAATACCCTGGGCATCGTCGCTGCGAAAGTACAATCACCTGGGCGCGAACATGTTTTTGTATCGCTCAATACTCACAGAGGCAATCTCAAGAGGTTACGAGTATTTCGATTTTGGTCGCTCTACAAAAGACGCGAATACGTATAAGTTTAAGAAGCAGTGGGGAGCGCAGGAATATCCACTGGCGTGGCACTACTGGACTGCCTCTGGCGAGCTGCCGGAGATTAATCCCGACAACCCTAAGTACAAACTGGTGATTGCTGTGTGGAAACGTATCCCGGTGTTTGTGACGAGAATAATCGGTCCGATGATAGCGCGCAATCTGCCATAACAGGCAATGCAGACTGCGCCGATGGCTCGTTAACTGTCGGCCACACGCGGCTCAAGCTGATCACTCTCTGCAAGCAGCTTGTAATAAAGCACGTTGTATTCATCTGCCATGCGTTTGGCCGAGAACTTCGAGTTAACAAGGTCAGCTGCGTTGCGCGAGATTTGATCGGCAAAGTCATCATTCCATAACAGCTTTTGCCAACACTCGGTCAGAGTGTCCTGATCACCGAGTGGAGCCAGCATTCCGGTTTTCCCAGACTCAATCAGCTGATCGACGCCTGCAATATCGTAGGCTGCAACCGGTACACCCATTGCCATCGACTCCATCAGGCACCTCGGTATTCCTTCGAGCGTCGAGGTCATCACAAACAAATCGAAGGTTGTCAGGTAGTCAAGCGGATTATTCAGGAAGCCAAGAAACTCAATATTTGCTGCATGTTTTTTAGTGGCGGCGTATTGCTCATATTCAGCCCTGGCGTCTCCATCACCAAGTAATACCAGCCGGGTACCGGGTTTGTCGGTGGCAATGCGATCAAACACATCCAGTATATCGGTGACATTTTTTCTGCCAATCATCTGGCCGATAAAACCAATGGTCCGGTGTTCTCCACGGGCCGTGTTTTGTGAAGGAAGACGGTGCTCAATGCTGGTGAGGTCAACGCCGTTTCTGATGTATTCAATTTTATCTTCGGCGACTTTGTAGCGACGAACATCCTCACACAGCTCGACTGACAACGGTGCCACATAATCAAAAAACCGAAAGGTTCGGCAACCCATTGCGATAAACAGGTTGAGCTTCCAGTCGTCGAGCTTCTCAAAACCATGTGGTGTCGCAATCGACTTTACACCGGCTTTTTTCGCAGCAAGCAGGCCCAGAATGTCGGACTTATAGCCGTGAGTGTGAATGATATCGATCTGACGCTCTTTGAGTAATTCAGCTAGCGCACTGATCGCTCTTAAATCGAACTTGTTTGACATGGGCACTTCATGCACTGGATGCCCCATATCACGAAATTCACGCGTCAGTTGCAGATCCTGGTTTTCTGCTTCTTTCGTTACCACAAGCTCTGAATAAACAGTGGCGTTATCCTGATTATTGACCAGCGCTAAAATCCACTTTTCTGCGCCGTAGAATCCTGTAGAGCAAATAAAGTGCATTACTCTTACTTTTCCGTCCCTGGCTTTTGTATCCGTGGTGTTTTTATCCATACCTTTTATATCTTCAGCTTTCCCGGCGTCAGCTTTGTTTTGGCCAGTCATACTAAGTACTCTTGCGTTCTTTTAGCGTTGCGCCGGTAAATACTCCCTTTACCATGCCCACTGCTCGAGCCAGGAAGTATAAGAAGTAAAAATACACAAGCACAGGAAATGAAACCGGCACAGCCGATTTCCGTTTTAACCTAATGGCATACAGCACAGGTGCCAGCAGTGAGAAAAGCAACACTGCGACACCGGCAGACAACTGGCCGAAAAGCAGGCACAGCAATGCGATCACAAAGCTTACACCGACAACTACCGGCACGATAAAACTCGGCCATTCAGCAGGTTCTATTTTGCGTCCGTGTATTGATCCCAGGTTCGACGTACCGCGCCAAATTTCCTTGCGAAAAAGCGTGCGGTAATTTTTATCTTCTCCCAGATGCACAAAGTGGGAGTTGTCGGACAGTGCGATTTCTCCTGATTGTGACAAGGTATTGGTGAACACCCAGTCTTCACAGGTTTCAAGATGTTCCGGAAACTTTGGGTATTGTTCAAATACCGATTTCTCTATAAACAATGCATTACCGGGCAACGCATTCACCATACCGGCGTTCGCCTGACTCATTGAGCTTTTGATCACATCAACCGCTGTTCTGTCGGTATCGGCCTGCTGAACCGCGCCACTCAACAGACAATTAGGGTTGTCCCGCAGTGTATTGGTCATTACTGCAACCCAGTCTTCGGCCAGACGGACATCTGCATCGATAAATGCGAGGTATTTACCCCGCGCGCGTTCAGCACCGAAATTCCGCCCGAACGAAATTGTTCTACCGGCAGGAATGGGTACAAGATCGACTGATCCTTTGTCGAATACCGCTTCGAGACGATCTCGCAGTGCTGACGCTTTGTGATCGGCGTCTTTGGAAATAATCAGTACTTCGATTTCACCGTCAACACGCTGCTGTGAAATCGATGCGACGGTTTCAAGCAGTAACTCGTCTCTTCCATGGTGTGGAATGATGAAGCTGACCAACACCGTGTTGTTATTGTTAGCGTCCAAGGCGAGTCCTCACCCATTCATATTCCCGTTTCGGGTTTGTTGTTTTTATCACTCTGGACAACCCTGATGTAACAGCGGTTAAAAAGTCTCTAACCCGGTAGAGACTGTCTTTTTCAGTTAACGGACGCGGACTGAATTGAGCAAATCCGTTATGGGCAGGAGACTCGACTTCCATTAGACCGGAAGGCCCATGATTCTGAAGTAGCAACGCCTGAATGCGTGCAAAATACAGCGTTTCCGATTTACTGAGTGTCTCCGTCACATAGTCTCTGAAATAACGCGCACGGGTCAGCAACGTCTGTCGGTCGGTATCGGTGTATTGATAAGCCGCGTACAGCACATTTGCTTTGCGAATTTCCTGCGCAGCCCAGGTGTCATTGGGGTACTCAAGTTTATCCGGCTGTTCAAGGTAAGGCTGCTCATTTTCAGCCATCCACCTTGCATAGTGCAGCAGACCGTCACGGGCATGCTGAAACCCGGAAGTAAGCTCCTGCCGCTCTCGTTTGGTATCGAGAAATCTTACCACTTCCTGCAGAAATACCGTGTAGTACCAGGTATGTTCGATATCGCGCAGGTCACGCATATCAATGTTATCTGCCGCACCGAACGTATTGACAATTACTTTCTCTGCTTTATCCAGATACAGGTCATCGCCGGTTAGCTCATAGCTATCAAGCAGCGCTCTAATGTAATTTCCAACGCCTCTGTCGAATGGATACGAATACCGTAGCACTTTCTGCCCACGCAGTGACGCGAGCAGCTTTTTCACATCTTTGGACAGTAACGTTTTACAAAATTCGACGAATGTGCCGGTGCCTTCGTAATAGTTCTGTATCCAATCGGTCATACCAATCACAACATCGCAGGCATCCTGATTTCCGGTTAGAAAATAGTAGGTTTTTAATCCACTTGTATAACAGTGTTCCGGTCCCGGCCCGCCACCGCGGGGCCCTGTCCAGTCCTGCGGATAGTGATCTTTTGAATAAGTGCGATGACTGGCAGTAGATGCCTTTTGATAATGATCGGTGTGCCAGAACAATCCGTGGTTGTATTCAGCGCGATCTTCATCCGTGTGGTAAATATCAATATCCACTACATGCCGCGCGAGCTCATCCATCAGGCGATACCAACGCTTGTCACCCGTTAGCAAATACTGCCGTGCAAATCCGTAAACACAGTCATACTGGTTGTTGTAGTGTGAAATAAAGTAGCTGTCATCGTTGTTGTAGAGTGTCTCATGATCGGCAACCACATCACCAAAGTTGCGCCAGCCAAATTCGTCCTGCTGCTCCCGCTTGGCAAAAAATCCCTGTTGCGCGTCGAAAGACGGCTTCAGCAATTGATCGTACGGCTCGAATGCCACTCCAACCGGTGTACCAAGCACTTGTGATTGTTCATACGCACCGGCATCTACCGTGACGTATGGAGGGTTACGGTTTTCCGCTGCCTGAATTTTCGCCTGTGCCTGATTGTCCGCAATTGAAAAATAGAAGCGATGCTGTTTGCGCTCTCCGCCCTGAAGCTCATGACTGTCGCCTTCGACGGCAGGGAAAATCTCAAATTTGATCGACGCTGATTCGATGTCAATTTTCTTTGGAAAGTTCTGCCAGAACTCTGCCGGAGTGACAGACATAAACTGTTGTGCCCGACCGGCAATTATCGCAGGCTCCGCTCTGGCACCGCTGTGGCCGTCATTTCTATCAAGCTCTAATTGATAACCACAAAACTCCTGCCGACATTCATTGTGACGGTTAACATGGACCGGACTCTGCCAGTGCTCACCACCGCTTGATGCCTGGTAAAGAGACAAGGACGTGTGAGCTTTGTTTGATAACCAGTCCCCGTCGCCATCATGCTGCAACAGAATTTCTGTCGCATCGTTAAACGACAGTTCCAAACCAAATTGCTCAAACATGATCGAGCCGGCGTCGCCGAGATCCCAGATCCCATCCGGGTGCTGTGCTCTGTGCGGGTTGTGCAGACCAACTGTCATGCAGAAACGATTATCCGCGTAAAAATGATACTTTATATCGATATTAATAGACCGGTCGCCGTTTAGCCCTGCGCGCCCGCGAATGACTACCGCAGCGGACAAACCGTCATTGTGTTCAAGCGTGGGTAGCTCAAAAGTCAAATCGGCGGGGTTACCGTTTTCATCAGTCAGGCGATAGCCCGCGTTGTTGCCGTACAGCGGCACACCGGCGCAGAGAATGTCGGGAAACCCTGCACCATCAATAAAGTGATAACAAAGCTTACCGTGAACGATCTTCAGACCATCAGACTGAGTCGCCTCAAATCTGTTTGCTTCATCTTTGCTTTTTGGGGGAGGCTGAACTAATTGCTGATCTGCTGCAATATCCAGAAACAACGTCTCCGTTGTTGCAGAACTAACCTCAAACTTCACGAGGCACCAGCGAATACTGCCATCACCCCAGCGAGAGGTCACATCGATCACCGCTGGCAACCACTGACCGTTGCCGTCGCGCACACACAGCTGTGACGGGTCGTCACAACCGCCAGCCGGCAGCGGAGCACCTACCACCAGCACTCGCTGATTTTGCTCAGGTGCATTCGCCGCTAACCGCAACTGAATCGGATTAAATATTTGGTTGCCCACTCGAATAAACTTATCGTTTTTGTGACAGGAGTCGCTTACGCTGCCGATTGGCAGAGAAGGTATATACCGGAGGTTTGGTGAGAGCGTCGGGGATCCACCATTATCTCATGATGTATCGGCCCGAACTCTGCAACTCTACAATAACTTGTCCGGGCTGCAACCAACGTTTGAAAACAACTGATAAAACATCTCGCGCATTTTGCGCTGCAGGCAACCTACAATGGTAATGTTACGCCTGCAGCTCCAAATCGCCGCTCCGCGGAAGGCACCCGCACAACCGGCAGGGGCGCAAATATTGCTGTCGAAATTATTGACCGGAAAATCCGGCTGCGGCGTACAAGTTATTTGTCGATCAGCGATTCAACCACCGACAAGACTAACACCGCACCATGATGGCTGGATCACTGAACAGCTGTGGCAAGTTCTGTATAAGACCCGCAGTGAAGAATTTTGAACTACATCGCCTCGATTGAGCCCTACATGTCTGACTACGGACCGAAGACCAACAAATAATGAGCATTGCAGCGTTAATATACGTAGCATTCGCGTGCGTGATGAGCCTTTTTGTACCGTGGCTTGGGGTGATTTTCTACTACCTGTTCAGTGTCGGGCAAATGCAATCGATGTGGCCTCATCACTTCGGCGAAGAAAGCAGAGTTGCCCTGATGATGACGGCGGCCACCCTGATCGGGTTGTGCGGTGCCACAGCCATTCGTGGAGTCAACTACCGAATCCTGATGTATCCGCACACCATTGCAATTGTGATATTTGCGGCGTGGGTGAACCTGTCAATTCCCTACAGTAATTTCTCTGTGTATTACAACCCTCTGCCGGGAGAGTTAACCACCAGTGAAATTATCGAGATTTTCAATAAGATCGTCATCTTTTATCTAATCGCCTCACTCCTTATCGACACGCGCAAAAAGCTGATCTGGCTAATTTACGGCTTCGCCATTATGCTCGTGTACTACTCGTACTGGGCAAATGTAATGTATTTGTCCGGCCAGTACTGGCTGTTCGGTTTTAACGGCAGACTTGGCGGGATGCCTAAAAGTGTTTATTTCGACGAAAACTATCTCGCCATGCTGTACGTGTTCGCGACTCCGGTCCTTTACTACATCGGAATCTCATTTAAAAATTTCTATATTAGATACGGCATCTGGCTGATCATTCCTCTCACCTGGCACGCGCTCTTTTTAACCGGGTCACGTGGGGGGCTGCTGTCACTTGGCTTTGTAATTATTTATATCTTCTTCAGGAGTTTCCACAAACTCGCATCAATCGGAATAGTTGTCGGACTGGTGGTGGCAATCATCTACCAGAGTGGTGTGCTGTTGAACCGTGTCGACGAAACTATCGACAACGCGTCGCAGGTGGAAGCCGATGTACTCTCCGAAGAAGAGGCCCTGGATCCACGGCTGGTGTCGTGGAAAGTCGGACTGGAAATCATGCGTGACTTTCCGGGCTTTGGAGTCGGTGTTGGAAACTTCACCGTTGCATTTCCGGAGTACAGCAATACCAAGCGACACGTTGCCCACAACACTTTCATTCAGCTTTCAGCAGAAACCGGCATTATCACCGGACTTATCTATCTCTGGTTTTTCTGGATGCGTTTTAAGAACTTTTTTAAAAAACCACCACCCGATGCGAAATTTGCGGCAGGCCTGCACCGGGATTATCTTGAAGACATGTTGAATAGCCTGTTCATCGGTCTATTCATGCTGGCAATGTTTCTTGATCTGATGATCTTTGAAATCCTTTACTTCATTTTACTGCTGTCTTTTAGCAAGTACGTCATCGACTACAAAGTACCGGACAATTATCGTAAACCCAAGAAATCGATCTATCGAGTCGGGCAGCGTGAGACTGTTCCTGAACAACAGGTCGAAGCAAAACAGACGTAGGAGCCCAGCCTGCCAATCGGCCTTGCTATCTTTTCCGGCTCACCTGATCATAGGTCGCGGCGTAATGCGCGGCCATTTGCTCAACTGAAAACTTCTGTTCATAAGTCAGTCTGGCCTGCTCGCCCAGCTTTTTCCGGTGACCCGGGTCATTGGCTAGCTTACTCATCCACTGCGCCAGCGTATTAGTGTCACCGGAGTCAACAACTACCCCGTTGGCAAGATGTTCAATCAGTTCAACATTACCCCCCACCGCTGTCACTATTGAGCAGGTTTCGTTAGCCATTGCCTCGAGCAAAGTCATTGATGTACCTTCACTGAAGGAAGTCAGTAAATAGAGATCAATGACTGCCATATAACTTGCTGTATCAGACTGATAACCGGTGAAAATCACACTGTCAGTCAAATTGTGTTTTTCCACCAACTGCTCAAGCATCTGCCGTTCATCACCATCACCCACCATCAGCAATCGCGTATGTGGATGGTTGTCATGAACCTGCTTAAATGCATCAATCATCATCGGCAGGTTTTTTATTTCGTCAAAGCGTGCAATTGTGCCAAACACCAGAGTGTTTTCATCGATGCCGACGTCGCTGCGGAAAGTCTCATTAGCCTTTGCCGCCGGAATAGCCGTACCGTTATAAATCACCTTTATCGATTTTCGAGAAAACCATTCATAGTGACCCAACGCATCCGCAGTAGCAGAAGAAATGGCTACAATAGCATGTGTCATTTGACCGAGTAGCGGGTTCACCAGACGGCGCTTCCAGCTGTAACGATCAGGATAAAAACGCCCGTGCTCGGTAAACACAATCCGCACGCCGGTAAACAGCGCCGCCATCGCGCCGTACACATACGGCGTGTACTGGTGACAATGAATAATATCAATCTGCTGCTCCTTCAGCAGTGCTTTCAATTGCCTGATCAACTCCCGATCAAAGCCGGCAGTGCGGTGGAATACATGAAACGGCACTCCACCCTGCTGCAGCTCTTCACCGATCATTCCGACCTCACCGTCAATGCAGGCAATGCTGCAGTCAAAGCGTGACGCATCGAGGTTTTTAACAAGCTGACTGATCACTTGCTGCGTACCGCCAACTCCCATTTCATGAGTCAGGTGTAATACACGCAATCGCTCTGTGGCGGAATTCAACTTAGCATTCTCTTTTACCGGACAAAAGGTTAGGCATCACTGCACGTAGTGCTGCCACCAGATTTCAAAAGTCAGCAGACTCCAGAGCTCCTGCGAATAATCTCTTTCTCCTGAAAGATGAGAATTCCAAATCGCACTAATCTCGCTGACCTTAAAATAGTTGGACAGACCGCTGTTTTGCGCCAGTAAATGTTGTTCGGCCAGGTCACGAATCTCGTTGCGCAACCAGGCTGCAAGCGGCACAGAAAAACCCATTTTCTTTCGGTACAGGGTTTCATCTGTCAGGAAACCTTCCAGCGATGTTTTTAGTACACTCTTGCCCTGTTTATTTTCTATTTTCATCGATGAAGGCAGTGTGGCGGCGTACTCGACAACACGGTAGTCAAGTAGCGGCGCTCTGGTTTCGAGTGAGTTAGCCATGCTCATACGATCGACTTTAACCAGAATATCGCCAGGCAGGTAACTTTTAATATCGGTGTAAAGCAGCTTTGCCAAATGATCGTCTGTGTCTGCTGCGTTATAGTAGTTTCGTGTCAGCTCTGAGACATCGTAACCTGACAACTCCTGCTTAAAAGAGTCCGTGGCCAGGCTATTCCACAAATGAGTTCTGAAGAAAGAATTCGACAGAAAAAACGCATTCGAAGGTTCACAGGATAAAGAATGCAACAAAGAACCCGCACGTCGAAAGGTATTTAACTGGCTGTTGACTAAATGCCCCGACAACCCTGAAAGCACAGACTTTCGCAGTACCGCAGGTACACAGTTACGCAAACGGTTTTCGAATTGGTCGTTTAAATACTTGCTGTAGCCGGCAAAATTTTCATCCCCGCCGTCACCTGCCAACGCTACGGTTACCATCGTTCTGGCAAGCTGTGATACGAAATATGTTGGAACAAATGACGGATCGGAGAAGGGTTCGTCAAACATTCGTGCGATATCCAGCAGATGAGATTCTACCTTTTCACGCACCGTAAATT
>CAYZVB010000012.1:7271-9657 GCA_964481315.1 uncultured Granulosicoccaceae bacterium | reverse complement strand
CTCGGCAAACTCCACTTCATCGAATTTTTTGTCGTTAAATCCAATCGCACAGGTGGTTACCGGTTCGCTGCTGTTACGCGCCATCATTCCGACTACAGCACTTGAATCGACACCACCACTGAGAAAAGCACCCAAAGGTACATCACTGATCATTCGCAGACGGGTACTGTCCTCAACCAGATTGAACAGATCTTCGTGTATCTTTTCCCTGCTGTCTTCGGTGACATCTGCAAAAGATACATCCCAGTAACAGTCGGACTCGATACCGTTCTCATCAATACGCATCCAGTGACCGGGTGGCAGCTTGTGAATTGAACTAAAAATAGATTTCGGGTCAGGGACATACTGGTAGTGGAAAAAATCCATCACTGCGTCTGATCGAACCGACTTATCAACTCCCGGTGCGCACAGAATAGACTTAATTTCAGACGCAAATATAAACTGGCCATTCCTGTGGTAGTAGTACAGCGGTTTTTTACCCAGGCGGTCTCTGGCCAGAAACAGTGACTTCTGCTGTTTATCCCAGATTGCAATGGCATACATACCATTGAGCATTTGCAAACAATCAATACCGTGTTTTTCGTATAACGCCAGCAGGACTTCTGTATCTGATGAGCCCCGGAACACAACACCTTCCGATTCAAGTTGTTGCCTGTGCGTCTGGAAATTATAGATCTCACCGTTATAAACAGTGACATAGCGCCCGCTGGCAGAGTGCATGGGTTGTGCACCTGCTTCACTCAGATCAATAATGCTCAGCCGGCGATGGCAAAGCCCCACCTGATCATCGTGATAAATATCACCTGCGTCCGGGCCGCGATGGCGTATTGCCTCACCCATTCTGGTTAACAATGCAGGTGCATCGGAAAACTGATTCCGGTATCGGGTAAACCCCGCTATGCCACACATTTCAACAAAACCGCCTTAGTTTTTTCATACCTGACTCTTTTCAACCGGACATTCGACAGTACGTTATCAAAGTCGACCGCGTTACAACGCAATCTTTTTAGAAAACTCACAAAGTTCCGCTAGTTAACCCAGCACACCGCGTCATCCGACGTGTATGCTGCACGCCCACTGTCCATTCAACTTTAAAAGCTGCTGCGCCATGACCGAGAATTCAGTTCCTACTGCAAACGCAATGACTGTCGACGTCGAAGACTACTTTCAGGTTTCGGCCTTTGAAGCCTATGTCTCAAGGGAAAACTGGAAAAATTTCGCCGGCAGGGTTGAACAGAACACCGACCGCATACTCGAAATGTTCAGCGCGCATCAGGTGCAGGCGACATTTTTTACTCTGGGCTGGGTCGCCGAACACTACCCGGATCTGGTGAAAAGAATCGTTGCTGCCGGACACGACCTGGCCAGCCACGGCTGGGACCACCGCCGCGTTACTAACCTGACCAGGCAGGAATTTGCGACTGATTTAAAAATGTCGAAAGAAAAGCTGGAAGATGTTTCCGGCACTCCGGTTAACGGCTACCGGGCACCAAGCTACTCTTTTACACGCGAAAACGACTGGGCACATGATGTTCTGCTGGAACAGGGTTACCTGTACAGTTCGAGCATTGCTCCGATAAAACATGATCTGTACGGCATTCCTGACGCTCCGAGATTTTCTCACCGGTACTGCAGCGAAAAAGTTCTGGAGCTACCCATTACAACCGTACAGGTGTTTAACAAGAATTATCCGTGTGGCGGCGGCGGCTGGTTCAGACTGTATCCGTACCCTGTCAGCAAATGGGCAATCGATCGGGTAAACCGCAAGGACCGGGAACCGGCGATATTTTATTTTCATCCCTGGGAAATTGATCCCGGGCAACCGAAGATAGAACAGCTTGATGCCCGTACTCGATTCCGCCACTACCAGAATCTTCAGCACATGGAAGGCAAAATCGTCAGACTGCTGGGCGACTACACCTGGCAGACCATCCCGCAGGTGTACGCAAACGAACTGGCACAGGCAGCTTAGGCAACAAATTGTTTTTCAAAGCATTGTTGACAGGATTTGTGATCTACTGGGAATTAATTCCGATTGGGAATGGTTACACTGGTCGGTTGCTGGAACCCGCCGGCCAACTATCCAGCCAGCCAAATTGGGCGGTGGTGCCCCTAACAAACACACCAGACGACAGTTCTTTTAATGTTTGCCGCAACAATGTGTAAGCAACGCTGTAGTCAGCGTAGCTTCGGATTACTCAAGGTAAATTCAGGGTGTCATGCCGCTCCTGAATTATAACAACAAGACGCTGTATGGCTCGAATTCGCGCCGAAAGCATCGACAAACCGAGAATAAAATATGTATATGGAATACTACGGGTTGAGCGGAGACCCTTTTCGTCTGGCTACAGACTATCGCAACCTGTATTCCCAGCCGGTCTTTAAC
>CAYZVB010000012.1:0-7261 GCA_964481315.1 uncultured Granulosicoccaceae bacterium | reverse complement strand
ACCAATATGTTAATCACAGGCAAAGCCGGAACCGGAAAATCGTCGTTGATCAACAGCGTGCTGTTAGATTCGCGCGAACAAAGCTTCGATCCGATGGTCATAGAATGTCTCGACTATGATGGCGCACAGCTGCTTTCGTACTATGCAAGATTACTCGGTGATGAAGATAAAAAGCTCAGCCTTACCGATGCGATGTTTTCGGTTGGCCAGTCGCTCAAAGATATCCACGAACAAGACAGGTTGCCGGTGCTGGTACTGGACGAGGCACACCAACTGACCAGTGATGCACTGACCAAGCTTACTGCGCTGGCAAACCAGCGGGTTAACGGCCACCCATTGGTACAGTTATTCTTGGTAGGTCAACCTGGTTTATGGCAGAAAATTTCCCTGCCGGAGCACGAACAACTGCATCAAAGACTGTCGGCAACATGCGAAATTGCACCGCTGACAGACGAAGAAACCAAAGACTACATTTTACAAAATTTACAAGCTGTCGGGTGGAATAACAACCCTGCAATAGCGTCAAACGTTTATACTGCCGTGCATCGATCCAGCCTCGGAATAAGACGCTGGATCAACCTCATCTGCAGCCGTCTCATGCTTCATGCGATGGCACATGACCGGCAAGAACTTGAACTGCCAGACCTTTGTGAAGTAATCAGCGATCTGATTAGCGAAGGACTCCTGCCGCAGGAAATCCGAGAGTCAAACTTAATAGCTGCGTGACATTAAAGCCATGAAGATAAAACTATTTTATACAGCGGTAATCACCTCTTTCCTGGTTGGCTGCTCCACAACCAACACCCAGCAGGTCGCTACCCAAAGCGTCGAAGCGGCAGCCCCTGCTGCAGTCACTCAGTCATCTGAACCTGACTACAAGTACGTGATTGGTCCGGGCGACACGCTCGACATATTCGTCTGGGGTTATAAAGATTTGTCTGTTTCTGTGCCGGTTCGTCCGGACGGTAAAATCACCACGCGACTGGTTGAAGATATGGCAGCCAGCGGCAAGACACCTACCGTACTTGCGCGGGAACTGGAAAGCCAGTACGAACGTTACGTAAAGAACCCGACAGTTACCGTCACCGTAGACAAATTTAAAGGCGCTCCGTCCCAGCAGATCAAAGTGGTCGGCGGCGGCACACAGCCAAAAACAGTTCCTTATGTAAACGGAATGACAGTACTCGATGTCATGATCGAGGTTGGTGGCCTGAAGAAATTTTCAAGCGGCAACAAAGCGGTGCTGGTACGCAATGAAAACGGGGCGAGCAGATCCTACCGACTGAGACTGCACAATCTGTTAAAGAAAGGGGATATTTCAGCTAATCGTGCGGTTCGACCGGGCGACACCATCATTATTCCTGAATCCTGGTTCTAGACAGTACAGCTTTAGTAACCTTTCAGTTAACACATTGACGATGATTCTATAATGCATGAGTTATTTGACAAAGTAAGCGAGTTTATCTGGGGCGTATGGCGCTACCGGTGGACTGCGTTGCTGACAGCCTGGATAGTTGCATTGTTGGGCTGGCTTATGGTTGCTCAGGTAGACGCGCGCTACCCTGCGACCGCCAGACTGTTTGTTGACTCAAACAGAATTCTGGAACCACTGCTGAATGACATTGCAGTGAAGCCAAACCTCAAACAACAGGTTTCACTGATCAGTAAAACCCTGCTAAGCCGTCCAAACCTGGAAGAGCTGATCGATGATCTTGATCTGCTTTCAACCTTCGACGGCGTCACGCGGGAAGGGCTGATCAAGGCATTGCAGGATGACATAGAAATTCTCGATACCAACGAGAGTAAGTCGATCTATGTTGTCAGTTACTCACACGAAGATCCGCAGGTCGCTATCGATGTGGTTCAACACATGATAGATATCTTTGTCAGCAGCTCGCAAAATGCTGATCGCTCCGATAACCAGACTGCACAGCGGTTTCTGGATATTCAGATCGAAGACTACGAAGAACGTCTGATAGCTGCGGAACAACGCCTGGCTGCGTTTAAACGTAAGCATGCCGGGTCTCTCCCCGGTGAGGCCGGTGGCTTCTATAAGCGCCTGGAAAATCTGGTGCAGCTGGAACGTACTGCAGAATTAGAACTTCAGGAAGCGATCAACCAGCGCAATACACTGCGCGCCAACCTTGCAGAAGAAGAGCGAAAAATTCGTGGCTCGGCTCGCAACAGCAGCCCGTTTGATGCCAGAATCCGTGAGCTTCAGGGGCAGCTCGACGAACTGCTGGTGCGCTATACGCAGCGCCATCCGCAGGTCTCTATTCTAGAGCAGTCAATTGAAGACCTCCGCCAGCAAAAAGCACGCGCCGGTGGCGGTTCGAACAACTCCTCGCGACTGCTGCAGGGCAGCATTGTCTACCAGGAGCTGACCACTTTGCTGGCTGAAGCCGAAGCGGAAGTAGCCAAACTTCAGGTACGTACCGCCAACTACTCGCAACGTGTTAGCAACCTCGAAAGCACTGTCGACAGCATTCCTGCCGTTGAAGCAGAGCTCACACAACTCGATCGTGACTACGAAACCGTGCGTGAACAGCACCAGATCCTGCTAAACAAACGTGAAGCTGCCCGTCTGACAGGTAACATTGAGAAAGACTCCAATGATACGCTGATCCGTGCAATCGATCCGCCGTTCGTTCCTTCTCGCCCTACCGATCCCGATCGTCTGCTGCTGACCGCACTGACGCTGATAGGCAGTATTATTGCCGGCGTGCTGATAGCGTTCTTCCTTTCACTGCTCAACCCTGTGTTCTACAACAAGCGCGCACTCGAGCATGTTACGCAACTGCCGGTACTGGGTGTTGTCACGCTTAACCACAGTCGTTCAGAGCGTGTTGGGAACTTTATGAAGCACATTAAGTTCACTGCCCTGGCAGCGCTTCTTCCTATTACATGCGCAGCTCTGCTGTATACGCTGTTGAACAATACAACCTTATACGAAAACCTGAAGTTCTCGACTGAGGGCGACACTACGGTCGCCGCTCTCGAAAAGCAATAACAAAGGGTTAAAAGAGTAATACTATGAGCGCAATCGAACAGGCTTTTGCCCGCAAGAGTAACCAGCAGAACCGTGACAGCAGACCGGTAGACGATCACGTACGGCAACGCCCGCAGTACGACAACGATTTTGCAGAGGAAAACATTGACCCACGTGACAACGTACGTGCACGTGGCAGGCCATCCAATGACGGTTACTTTGAGCTGCCGTACGACAAGCTCGATGCTGAAGGACTGGTTGCCGCTGCCGGCACTCGAAATCAGCTGTCTGAAGAATACAGAGCGATCAAGCGTCCAATCCTGTCTGCAATCGATGTCGCTAAATTCGACGGTATAAAAAACTCGAACATCGTGATGGTAACCAGTTGTGTATCGGGAGAGGGAAAAACATTTTCCGCGATTAACCTGGCCATTAGCATTGCGATGGAAAGAGACCGGTCAGTTCTGCTCATCGACGGCGACGTGACCAATCCAAGTGCCGGCGAAAGACTGGGCTTTCCGCCGAAGCAACGCGGGCTCACCGACCTGCTGCTTAACCCAAACCTTCACGTTGAAGACGTCGTCTGCCAGTCTGATATAAAAAACCTGAAGTTTCTGCCGGCCGGCAGCTCAACACATCACGTGACCGAGTTACTTTCCAGCCGGGCCATGGCCGAGCTTGTCGATAATCTTTCCAAGAACTACAAAGACCGTGTCATTGTATTCGACACTGCTCCAATCCTCCTGACCAGCGAAGCATCAATTATTGCTGATCTAGCCGGTCAGATTGTGTTTGTTGTAGCCGCTGAATCTACCACTCAGGGCATGGTGTCTGATGCACTAAAAATGATAAACAACCACAGCCGTGTCGGCTATGTGTTGAACAAAACCCGTAAAAAGCAGTCGAACATTTACGGTTATGGCTACGGTTACGGCTACGGGCACAAGTAAACAAGTAGCTTTTATCAGATTACAATGGTGTCGTGTGTCTCATGCCACCACCTTCCCACTGTGACGTACCCCCTGTTTCGCGCACTCACTGCGCATCGACGGCGCACAGGACAACATTTCGCACAACATCTCTGTGCATTCACTTCTGTGAAGGCATAGACTTCGCATAGAAAAATCAGTTACGGCCGGTCACTAACAGGCCAGCCTATTGCGAAATCTCCGGAGACACCAGTTGACCAAGCGAATTTTAAAACTCGGCCTGCTTGCATTCTCATTGTCGGCCTACTCCGGCACGACAATTGCCGAGACAGTGGTTGCCAGATATCTGGAGTTTGGGGCAACCGCCACCGACAACCCGGACCTGCTTGAAAATGGCGGCGACTCCGAGTTAGTGCTCACAGTAAAACCATCCGTCGAACTCAAATTTACCGGCAATCGATTTGGATCAGTTGTTGTTGGTGAAGTTGAACACTTCCGCTACACCGACTCCAAGCGGGACGTCACCGACCCGCGACTGTTCGCAAGAGTTCGCGGCACGCTGATCGATAACCTGTTGTACCTCGACACCACAGCAACGTACTCAAAACTTTCGCCGGACAACAATTTTCTCAGACCGTCAGACACTAGCGACCCTGCACTGAATCTTAAGGCAAGGTTGTTTATCTATCGTGAATTCGGGCAGCTTGCTGAACTGTACATCGGGCTTAACCACGCTTCATTTTTCGAGCAAGCCGATGAAGCAGCAACTTCGCGTGATAACGGCATAGATTTTTCTCTTGGACGCAACCCGAAGTACGGCGGTTTCCTGTGGGGTGTCGGCGGGTACTATAGCGAAGATGAGTCAGACACCAACTTCTTCAAAAACAGTAGCCTCTACGGCTCTATCGGCACCACTATTTCAAAAACGCTTTACGCCGAATTGTCTGTTGGTACCGAATATCGTGAATTCATTACCGGTGTCGACACCGCCAACCCGACAACCCAGGAAGATGAAGACTCTTCCCTATGGGAAGCCGGTGTCACCTGGTCGCCAAGCGAAAGCACCAGCCTGTATGCCGGTTATGGCGAAAGGTTTTTCGGCCGGGGCCCCAGCCTGCAGTTCCGGCATCGCGCACTGAACTCAGACTTCAAAGCGACCTACACTCGTGATGTGACACGTTCCGGGCCGTCGTTAAACACTATCTCGCCGCTGTCCGGTAACACCGACGACTCGCTGGTTGATCCGGATACGGTCACCATTGACAACTCCAACCTTTCCACCGAGCTTGACGAGCCGTTTGTAGACAACAGGCTACAGCTTTCCTACAAACTCAACGGTCGACGTTCAGATGTTATCGTCGATGCTATTTACTCAGAGCAGGATCGCATATCCGGCGATGAAACAATCAAAACCTGGCTTGGTCGCCTGGTATTTGATCGCAAGTTGTCAGATCTTACGTTATTGAGACTGCAATACGATTATCAGCAAAGTGACGCGCCGCTGCGGGCAAACCGCAATTACACAGAGAACCGCTTTGCGGTGAAGTTTATTCTGAACTTCGACAAGATCGATTCATCGCGCGAAGATGAATTTGTCGAATAAATCACGACTGAAAAAATAGCCAATCTTATAAAACGGTGCACATTGCACCGTTTTTAGTTTTGTAAACTATCTGGTAACCAACACATCCAGTGTCGCAAAGCTAATTCCTATGTCTAAGCTATGCGGCTTGTATGTGAAGCGCTTTTTAAAGGTTAGCTAAACCTGCCGTCTGCGCATCAAAATCAGCCTCCTATCGAATGTAAAAATTAAACAACAAAGCAGACAGGGCACAGTGTGGGTAGCACTGGTTGGGGTATGATTCGACTACTCAAAATATGAATACCAGCGCTAGTATGGCATGCGGTTGTGAGAACAAATTCACTGTAATTAGGGTGAATAATCAGTAACCTCCGGCCTCCGACTCCCGCTGTATACCTTGCATGAAATCAGAATCAGCTCTTATCGATCCGCAAACGGACCAGCCCCGCGATCTTGTAAAACCTGCCGGCAAATTAACCTTGTCGAATATCGGCCCATGGTCCTGGTTTGTCATCGACTACGCTATCGCCTACGTCTGTGCGGCGCTGGCTTTCTGGCTTACTCCGCACAGTGTCGATATTCAAAACGATACGGTAACCGGCGAACACATCGGGCAAATGGCTTTTTGCTTTGGCTTCGGGTTGTGCCTTGCGTTAATCGCTCACATCGCCGGGCTTCATGAACGCAACCAGAAACGTACATCACTTAAGTTGTTTGGCCTTTGTGCGCTCATTTCGTTTGCAGCTATTCTGGTACTTACTGTTGAACTGTTACTTGTTCACTACCTGGTCGTTGGACGACTTATCACTATCATTACGTTCCTTAGTGCAGCGCTGGGCCTGTTTGTTGTCAGAGCACTTGTTGTCGGCATGGCCGACCAGCACGTCGTCGGTTTTGTCGGCTCACAGAAATTTGTTGAACAGGCCCCCAGTGTCGACTCTCTGCTCATTGCTCAGGGTGTTCGTACCGTTTCACTGGTCATGGATGAAAAAGAATCTATCTCGCTTAGAAACTGGGCAATGCGAAACGGTGTTGATCAGGTAGTGGTTGATCCGGAAGATCAACTGGCCCCCAACGAAGCCGAACTGCTTGGCTTGTTGAACAGCAACATTAACGTGTCAACTTACACCAACTTTGTTGAGAAGTTATTTCAGCGGATTCCAAACAAACATATCAATGCCAAGTGGGTTATCGATTGCCAGGCCGACCATACGGTTGTCTACAACAGCGCTGTAAAACGCGCACTTGATATTGTTGTCGCTTCCATTGCACTGGTATTACTGTTGCCGGTCTTTTTAATTGCCATGGTTTGCGTCAGGTTTGACAGCCCCGGCCCCATTATCTTCAAACAAACAAGAGTAGGCCAGTTCGGCAAGCTATTCACTATGTTCAAGATTCGCACAATGGTGCAGCACGCCGAGCAGGACGGAGCCCAATGGGCAACCTTGTCTGACAACAGAGTGACCAAAGTCGGGCAGTTCCTGCGTAAAAGCCGGATCGATGAAATCCCTCAGCTGGTTAATGTACTAATGGGTGATATGTCTCTGGTTGGCCCGAGACCGGAACGTCCGGAGTTTACCAAAGAGCTGGAATCCAGAATCCCCTACTTTGTACACCGGGTTCTGGTCAAACCGGGCATCACCGGCTGGGCACAGGTCAATGCAGGCTACGCAGCCAGTGAAGCGGAAGCTGCAACCAAGCTCTCATTTGATTTGTACTATGTTAAGAACATGTCGTTTGGCCTGGATCTGCGGGTATTGT
>CAYZVB010000011.1:15321-35532 GCA_964481315.1 uncultured Granulosicoccaceae bacterium | reverse complement strand
GCCATATACGACAACTGTAACTCACTGCATACCAACGCTTACGACGAAGCGATCACCACGCCCACCGAAGAGTCAGTGCGTCGGGCTATTGCGATTCAATTGATTATTAATCGTGAGTGGGGCCTGGCTAAAAACGAAAATCCAAACCAGGGCAGTTTTATTGTTGATGAACTGACCGACCTGGTGGAAGAAGCGGTGCTACAGGAGTTTGAACGAATTTCAGAACGCGGTGGTGTGCTTGGTGCGATGGAAACAGGCTACCAGCGCGGGAAAATACAGGAAGAATCGCTTTTGTATGAACACCGCAAGCATGACGGTTCGCTGCCAATCATTGGTGTCAATACGTTTACCAACCCTGATGACACCACTGATCAGGTGGTTGAGCTCGCACGCTCTACAGACGATGAAAAACAATCACAGATTAATCGTCTGCATGATTTTCAAACCCGCAACCAGGACAATGCAGCCGCTGCACTTGATCGGGTCAGGGAAGCGGCGGTTAATAATCAGAATGTCTTTAAAGAACTGGTAGACGCGGTACAATATTGCTCACTGGGCCAGATTACCGATGCACTTTTTGAGGTAGGGGGAAAGTATCGTCGTAATATGTAAGCGCCTGCATATGAGCTACTACCATGCAAGTGATGATAATCACTGGTGCAAGCCGGGGTATTGGTGCCGCTACGGCAATCGCAGCGGCTAAAAAGGGTTACGCTGTTAGTGTTAACTTTCGTTCCGACAGCGCAGCTGCATCAAACGTAGTCGAACAAATAAAACAATCGGGTGGTACCGCTGTGGCGGTTCAGGCCGATGTTTCCAATGAAGCTGAAGTTGCACATTTGTTTGCCCAAACTCAGTCTACGCTCGGTACACCCGCGGTAGTGGTAAACAACGCAGGTATACTGCAAACCGGTAGTATCGAAACCATTGATGCCAACCGTTTGCAACAGGTGTTTGAATTGAATGTATTCGGTGCATTCTACTGTGCAAGAGAAGCGGTTAAGTGTATGTCCACACGCCACGGTGGTTGCGGTGGATCTATTGTTAACGTGTCTTCAGTTGCTGCAAAACTCGGGTCTCCCGGTGAATACATCGACTACGCGGCCAGTAAAGGAGCAATAGACACAATGACAATTGGTTTGGCGACTGAAGTGGCGGAGCAGGGCATTCGTGTGAATGCGGTTCGACCCGGAATAGTTTACACAGAGATTCATGCGAGTGGTGGTGAACCGGATCGTGTCGATCGTCTGAAGCATTCAGTGCCTATGAAACGCGGTGGCAAGCCGGAAGAGATTGCCAACGCGGTGTTGTGGCTGGCATCCGACGAGGCTGCTTATTGCACCGGTAGTACTATCGATGTCAGTGGTGGCAGATAGCCATCGCTTAAGTCGATCCGTGTTCACAATTTATGTGATGTTAATTTTACCGCAAGGCACTTTCATGCCTGATAGTTGTCTCAATCAGTAGTTGCCCGTGGTGATCCGAATGGATCTCCACCGCGTAAAGAAATAAAGATAGGGTGAATCCGTTTTTCGCTCGTGCAGGCTTTGCTACACGCTTCCAAACTCGCAATAGCGACGGTATCCCGTTGTATTGCTGAAATTTAAAAGGTTACGAAATGATGTCGGTTGATGAGTCAATTAATCATCCATCTGTCAGTGTTAAGCTCAACGTAGTAAACGTCAAAATGAGTCGCCAGATTGGTCAGGCAGTGCAGAAGCTCGCTAATCTGCGGTTACCTGAGTGGCGTATACTTGCGCTGCTCGCAGAGGCCGGCAGCCTCAGTCAGGCGGATATTCGCAATCAGATAGGCATGGACAAGGGCCAGATCAGCAGAACGGTAAAGAACATGCTGGCCAACGAGCTCGTCACCAGCGAGGCCGGCGGTGCCAAAACCCGTAACGTCAGGCTCAGCCTGACCGAAAAAGGGATGTCCGTGCACCAGCAGGTTGGAGTAATGATGGAGCAGCGCAATGCTGAATTGCTCGGCTCGCTCACTCCTGAGCAGAAAGCATCTTTCTTTGAAGGGCTTGAGCGTATTGAACAGGCAGTCGATCGCTGGTCCTCTTAGTTTCACGGTAACCGTCGAATCCTGATTCGGCGGCAGCAGGCCCGCACCTGGCAAGCGCTTGTTTATCGGCCGGTAACCCCGGCAGCGGCTTCGCTGGCTCAAATTACAGATTTGCACATTTACTCCTTATTTCGCCCTGTCCTTAGTCTCGCTTTCCACTTTGTAGAACCGCCGCACGGACTTGACGCCCGCAACATGGCATAGTCTCGCGCTGGCACACGACACCGTTGTCGATTAGCCGCGACCCCGGTTTCCCAGTTCAATGTTGGTATGGCAGCAGCACGAAAAGACCGCTCAGGGCGAAAACGCAACGCTGCCCTCAAAGACAATCAGCTGATATACCGCGCCTGCACCGAGGATTTCGCACGGAGTCTTCAGTTGCAAAGCGCGGCAGATCTGGCGGGTAAGTCCGACTTTAATCTCCTTCCCGAACCTATCGCCCGCGTCTACCAGGCGATTGAGCAGCAGGTGCTCGAAACCGGCATTCCGGATGTCTCGAGTGGCAGATTGTCCCAGTCTCAAAGCGAGGAAGTGGTGGTTGTCCGTAGTCCGGTGATCGCTGATTCGGGTGACGTCACCGGCATCGAAGTTAATGTGCTAAACCTGCGGGAGCTCAAATCTGATTACGCTGAGATGCTGACGCGTGATCTGAATCACCGCAAGTTTTTCAACCGGTTCCCGTTCGGAGTGCGCATTCAGCGCAATGATGAGATCGTATTTCAGAACCGGCGCTGGTCACAGCTCACAGAAAGCTATCAGTCGCAGGTTGAGCAATGGATGCAGTCGCAACAGGATGAAGGTGTCAGCGACGACAACCTGATCTACCTGCAGCGTTCAGAATTATTCTGGCAGGGTGAGCAATTACAGGGCGTTTTCTGCTTCCCGCGCCGACCCGGCAGCGATCCATTTGTTGAAAAGCGCAAGGGCGCGCGGCGTGACAAGCAACCACTCGACAATGCCGCACTGAGTAATGCAGCCGTTGCTGCCGAAGCCGTCGAGAGCACAATATTCAAAGCGCTGAAATTCGCGGTACTGATCTGTGATGACTGGGTGCCGGTGTACCGCAACAATGCGGCAAAACATCTGTTTGAAACGCTGACAACACCGGATGCGGCGACCGAAGCGGAATCCGACTCGGTGGAAAACTGGTTCAGTGATCTCGAGAAAGCGGACATAGAAATCATGATGCGCCAGCGTGAGCTTGTGGAAGTGCCGCTGCTAACATCAGTTAATCTTGCCGGCCGTGAATACGCTGTTAGTGTCAGTCCGGCCAGCTGGTCAGGCCGCAGTGCATTGCTTATAACTCTGCAAAACAATACACAGCTGCAATCGCGATTCGAACGTGTAACCACAGAACTTGAAAAGTACTCCGACTTTGTCGCGGCAGCAGGTGACTTCCAGTGGGAAATGGATAGTGATCAGAAAATGACTCACCTTTCAGTCAATGTCGAGCCGGTACTTGGGGTCAGTAACGCCGACGTACTTGGCGTACCGCTGAGTGCCATCATCGAACGATATGTCGACTCCGAAGATATGGCGCAATGGAGTGTGCTTTCAGTTGATATGCGCAGTCGTCAGCCGTTCCGTGACAGAGAGTTCAAATGGCTGCACCGGTCGGGTTCCAAGCGGGTAGTGCGGTTATCCGGTGTGCCGGTGTTTGATCGCGATAAACAATTTACCGGCTACCGTGGTATCGGCAGCGATTTCACGGAAGAATACAACCTCGCAAGTGCCATGGCGTTTCATGCCAGTCACGATTCTTTAACCGGCCTGGTAAATCGCCGTGAGTTTGAACAACGCTGCGACAGCGCCATAGACTCTGCACGTGACAATAAAATCACTCACGCGCTGTGTTTCCTTGACTTAGATAACTTCAAAGTCGTCAATGACACCTGCGGGCATATAGCAGGTGATGAATTGCTGCGTCAGTTATCTGCTTTGTTTTCAGGTTTGGTGCGTAAAAGTGACGTACTTGCACGACTCGGTGGTGATGAGTTTGCCGTGCTGGTGTATGACGTGGGTGCGAATGAAGTATTGCGCCTGGCTAATCAGTTGCGTTCTGAGGTTGAAGCTTTCCAGTTTTTGTGGGAAGGCAACCGTTTCAGTGTTGGCGCCAGTATCGGTGTGGTGATTATTGATGACCGCTGGGAAGACCGGCCCGCCCTGTTCGGTGCGGCTGACGCGGCTTGTTATGAAGCGAAAAACCTTGGTCGCAACCGCGTTTCTGTGTACAACGAAACACGCCTTGATGTCGAAGCCGGCAGTGCCGGTCCCGGCTGGATTGATCGCATTACCAGTGCTGTCAAAGAAAAGAGAGTGCGCCTGGCAATGCAAAAAATTCTGGCGCTCAACGAATTTAATCAACCGGTTACCCGTGTTGAGCTTCTGGCTCGACTGCTGGAGCAAAGTCAACCGATCGAGCCGGGTGTATTTATGCCTGCAGCAGATCGCTACGGACTCACTGTCGATATCGATAAAGCCGTAGTAGAGCGTGCTATCGACTGGCTGGAAGGTCAGCCGCATGTTACCGACACCATGCAAATGTGCTCAATTAATCTGCATGGCAGATCGTTTGCCGACGAGGACTTTACGGTCTTTTTAATCAAAGCGCTGCGTGCAGCAAAATTCGATGTATCAATACTGTGCTTCGAAGTGACTGAAACGGCGGCAATCGCCAACCTGTCCGGTGTTACCCAGTTTATGAAGCGAGTCGGGGAGACAGGCTGCAAATTTGCGCTTGACGATTTTGGCGGTGGCCTGTCGTCGTTTTCGTATTTAAAGAACCTGCCGGTGAGTTATTTGAAAATAGACGGCAAGTACATCCGCAACATACTGCAGGAATCGGTTGACTATGCGATGGTGAAAGCAATCAACGAGATTGGTCACACGCTTGGTAAGCAGACCATTGCAGAATTTGTCGAAAGTGATGATGTACTGCAAAAACTGCGGGAGCTGGGTGTGGATCTGGCGCAGGGCTACCAGATTGGTAAACCCGAGTTAATCGACTTCTAATTCGGTTGTTCGCCTGCCCGATAGCTTCGGGCAGGTCGCTTTACTATTATCCGGAATACTAGGCGTTTTTGACAGCCGCAGTTGCCGGGCGCTTACCGCGACGCCAGCTATGATATTTTTCCAGCAGGCTAAGTATTTTCTGCGGTGCGTGGGCTTTCTGCCAGTTACCGGCGGCCATTTTGTTGGCTTCAGTCATGGTCGGGTAAATATGAATCGTGCCGAGTATTTTCTTCAGGCCCAGTTTGTGTTTCATGGCCAGTACATATTCGGCAATTAAGTCACCGGCATGCGCACCAACAATGGTAACGCCGAGTATTTTATCTTTACCGGGAACCGTCAGTACTTTTACAACACCATGATCTTCACTGTCGGCAATGGCGCGGTCCAGATCATCAATGCCATAAGTGGTTACCTCGTAGGCGATGTTCTGTTCTTTGGCATCCGTTTCGTTTAATCCGACTCGTGCAACCTCGGGGTCGGTGAACGTGGCCCATGGAATCACCGAGTAGTCGGCTTTAAACTTTTTAAACTGTCCAAACAAACTATTAACGGTGGCAAACCACGCCTGATGTGCTGCAGTATGGGTGAACTGATAAGGGCCGGTAACGTCTCCAACGGCGTATATGTTGTCGTAGTTGGTGCGAAGAAATTCATCGGTATCGACAGTATTGTTCTTGCGCAGTTTTACACCCAGCTCTTCAAGACCATAGCCTTCCACGTTCGGGCGACGGCCGATAGCGACCAGCAATCCGTCGAAAGGAATTTCGATTTGTTTACCGTCCTGTTCACAGACCAGGACCTGCTCGCCGTTGGTGTTTTTGCATGAAACCGCCCGTGTACCGCACAGTACATTCATGTTTTCGGCGACAAACTTTTCCTGCACCATGGCAGAGATCTCTTCGTCTTCGCGAATCATAATACGCGGCGCCATCTCTACCAGTGAAACCTCACTGCCAAGCCTGTTGAATGCCTGTGCCATCTCGCAACCGATCGGACCGCCACCAAGTACGATCATGCGCTTTGGCTGTTCACGCAATTCCCACAGGTTATCGGAGTTGTACCACTTAACCTGATCGAGGCCTTCTATTGGTGGCACGAAGGGACGGGCGCCCGCGGCGAGAATAATGTTCCGTGCGGTAATGGTGTGTCCGTTAACCTCAACTTCCCACGGCGACACCACGCGTGCCTCACCGGTAACGCAATCAACACCCAGCTCGGTAAATCGTTCTATTGAGTCATGGGGTTCGATTTTTTTAATCACCTGCTGTACCCGTTCCATCACGTCGTGGAAGTCAAATTCAGCACTGGCTGTTTTAACACCGTACTTTGAAGAATTTTTGACGTCGGTCAGAAAGCGCGCGGTTTTAATCAGTGCCTTGGAAGGAACACATCCGGTGTTCAGGCAGTCGCCACCCATTTTGTGTTTTTCAATCAGAGTGACACGAGCTTTAACAGCAGCTGCAATCAACGAGGCGATGAGTCCGCCGGACCCTGCACCGATAACAATAACATTGGTATCAAAAAATTCGGGCTTTTCGAAGTTTTGGGTGTTGTCAGTGCTCATTGCGCTACTTTCCGGTTTTTGTAAAGGTCGATAAGTTTCTTCGCAATAATCGGGAATACCCCAAGCATGACGAAGGCGGCGATTAACTGCGGCGACAAAATATCACCAACAGAATTAATTTTTGAAAGCTGGTTGCCGGCGTTAACAAAAACCGCAGTACCCGGCAGCATGCCGAGCTGGCTGGCAATGGCATAGACACCGGTTTTGATCGGTGTCAGACCCATCAGAAGGTTAACAATAAAGAACGGAATGGCCGGTATGAGTCGCAGTGTGAAAAGGTAAAACGCGCCTTCTTCCTTAATACCGTTGTTTAGCGTTTCGAGGTGTTCACCAAACTTACTCTGTACCGCATCGCGGAATAGAAACCGGGAAATCAGGAATGCCAGTGTTGCACCCAGGGTCGACGCAAACGAAACAACAATCAAACCGGTAAGAAACCCGAAAATCGCACCCGCCGCCAGCGTCAGAATGGCCGCCCCCGGCAACGACAGGGCCGTGACGGCAACGTACAGGCAGAAAAACCCGACTATCGTGAGCAGGCGATTCTGGCTGTAGAATTCGAGTATGGTTTGATGTTTTTGTTTAAGATAGTCGAGTGACAGATACTGACCGAGGTCGAAGTAAAAAAAGGCCGCGATCAGCAGCACCGCTGCCACTGCTATCCATATTTTTGCATTTTTCATTTCCAGTGCTCTGTTGATTCAGGTGACACGGCCGGGGCCATTCTGATTACTATTATTGATGAAATCTGAAAACCAAGATCTCACCGTGACGATACTTGTGCCGGAACTATTACCGGAAGAAGCGCATCTTCAGCAGCTCGAAGAGTACAAGTCACTACATCGGATAGTAAGCGAAGCACAGCAACGTCGTGTTGTAAGTTCAAGCTTGGAGTCGGCGGTACTAAAATGGTTCCACGGCGAAGAGATGCCGGGTGAAAATTCCGCTGCCAATCTCGGATATCGGCTGGACAATAGCAAAGCTGCAGTACCTGCAGGCTGTATGCGTGCCGATCCGGTGTATCAGCAACTCGATATCAATCACGCCATTCTGGGCGACCGCAGTCTCATTGACCTTACCGATAAAGAATCTGAAGCGATAATTACCGATCTTAATCAGCACTTCCGCGACGACGGTGTACGCTTCGAAAGTGGCGCAGAGGGGCGCTGGTACAGCATTTTTGACCAGCCGCCAGCGGTGCAGACTGTTGCACCGGATGTCGCGACCGGTAGAAATGTTTCGCTGCAAATGCCATCCGGTGATGGCGCGCGCCGCTGGCGCGGCTGGCTTTCTGAAATTGAAATGCTGCTGCACACTCACCCGGTAAATGTGCAACGGGCCGCTGCGGGTAAAACCACCATAAATTCACTGTGGCTGTGGGGGGAAGGCAACCCCGACAATCTGCCGCCGATTAGTGCGGCGCATCGTCAAATATTTGCCGAAAATTTCTACACACGAAGTCTTGCGCACTACCACGAGGCAGAGTGCAACGGGGTGAGTCAGTTTCCAAACGCCGCTGCCGGCGCCGAGCTTTTGGTGGTCGACGATCGTCTTGCAGCGGCGCGTGCCACCGGTGATCAGCCGGCCTATGAACATCTGCTTCAAAACCTCGAGCAGCAGGTTTTTGTACCTCTCGATCAGGGGCTGCGTCGTGGCACCTGGCAGCAGGCGAATCTGTGGCTCGGTGGCGAACGATGGCTGCATGTTGGCCGTCGCACAATGGTGGCTCGGCTGGTGGGTCAGTTCAGGGCAATGCTCGGGCGTGCGGGGTGGTCCCGTGGCTGAGCCTATTCGTCGCAGGCAAATAGATACCAGTGTCGCCGAAGGGCTGCACAGTGACACACTGGTTGCGAAGATACTGGCCGGGCGCGGACTGACCAGTAATACCGAGCTCGAATTATCATTGCAGGGTTTGCTACGCCCTGCCGGCTTAAAAGAGCTCGACACCGCTGTCGAACTACTGGCCGCTGCGGTACAACAGAAAAGTCGGATTCTCATTGTGGGGGACTACGATGCAGACGGTGCCACCAGTACCACACTGGCAATGGACGTACTGCGCAGGCTTGGTGCGTCGGTCAGTTACCTGGTGCCTAATCGATTCGAGTATGGATACGGCTTGTCTGCAGCGATAGTCGAAGTGGCGCAGCAGCAATCACCCGATTTAATACTGACGGTGGATAACGGCATTGCCTCAAATGAAGGGGTAAAGGTGGCAAAAGACGCCGGCATTACCGTGGTGGTTACCGATCATCACCTGCCTCCCGAACAACTCCCGAATGCCGATGCGGTAGTCAATCCGAATCAGCCCGGTTGTGAGTTTGGCAGTAAAAACCTGTGTGGCGTCGGCGTTATTTTCTATGTGATGACTGCGTTGTGCAGGCACCTGAAAAACACCGGAACTATAGAACAAGTGCTGCCTATGGCAGATTATCTTGATCTGGTCGCGCTCGGTACTGTGGCTGATGTAGTGGCGCTTGATCACAACAACCGCATCCTGATTGAACAGGGTCTGCGACGGATTCGGGCGGGCGTCGCAAGACCCGGTGTACTGGCATTGTTTGAAGTGGCTGCACGCAATCATCGCAACGCCACCACTGACGATCTCGGGTTTATGATTGGCCCTCGGTTAAATGCTGCCGGCCGGCTCGACGACATGAGTATTGGTATCGAATGTTTGTTGGCACCAACAATGGCGCAGGCGCTGCCCGGGGCGCGTGCACTTGACGATTTCAACCGCAAACGCCGGCAAATTGAATCCGGTATGCGTAACGAGGGTTTTGCACAGGTCGAAGAAGTGATTGCCGGTCAGCAGGGCGAAATGCCCTGTGCGTTGTCGGTGTACCGTCCAGACTGGCACGAAGGCGTAATTGGCATTCTGGCCAGTCGGCTTAAAGAGCATTGTCACCGGCCGGTGTTTGCATTTGCGAAAACTGCCGACGGCACACTGAAAGGGTCGGGGCGTTCAGTACCCGGTATTCATATTCGCGATGTGCTGTCAGCCATGGTTGCTGAGCAGCCGGGCCTGCTCAGTAAGTTCGGCGGGCACGCAATGGCAGCCGGTGTCAGCCTCGACGAACAACACCTCAATACCTTTGCCACAGCATTTAACCGCCGGGTAGAGCAAATACTCGACGGTCGCATACTGCAGCGCGAGTGGCTGACTGATGGTGCGTTAAACGAGACCGACATGACGCTCGACAAAGCCGAGCTAATCAAATACCTGCAGCCGTGGGGTCAGTCGTTTCCACCACCATTGTTTGACGACATTTTCGAAATCAGTAACGTGCAACCCATTGGTGCTGCACATATGCGCCTTAAATTACGCTGTGTGAACGGTCGCCGCGAGCTGCCGGCGGTGGCTTTCAACCGGCGCGTTGAAGCACAGGCCAACGAACGATGGCATGTGGTTTACCGCCTCGATGTGAATACCTATAAAAACACCCGGTCCCTGCAGCTGGTGGTCGAGCATCTCGCATTGGCTGACTGACGGTGTGCGATAAGCGAAATCGCGCCTCAATGCGCCCAGTGGTGTAAACTTGCACGACTAATCGATAATGAAATGTTGCAATGGAAATTAACCCCATACTCAGCAAAATAGACGATCTTCGCGAGCGTGGTACTGCGCTAAGGGGGTATCTTTGACTTCGATACCAAGCGCGAACAACTCGAAGAGGTCATGCGTGAGCTCGAAGACCCTGCGGTCTGGAACGAGCCGGAACGCGCGCAGGCACTTGGCAAAGAGCGTTCGCAACTCGAATCGGTAGTTAATCTGCTCAGCTCACTTTCAAGCGGCCTTGACGACGCCTCTGAACTGCTTGAACTTGCCAGTGAAGAAAACGACGAAGACACCGTCACCTCGATCACAGAAGATCTTCAAGGGCTTGAAAAGGAAATCGCCACGCTCGAATTCCGCCGCATGTTCAGTGGCGAGCAGGACAGCAACAACGCGTTTCTCGATGTGCAGTCCGGCTCCGGAGGTACCGAAGCGCAGGACTGGGCTGAAATGCTGTTGCGTATGTACCTGCGATGGGGCGAGGCGCACGGCTTTAAAACCGAACTAATGGAAGCGTCTCCTGGTGATGTGGCCGGAATAAAATCAGCTACCATCAGGTTTGAAGGTGAATACGCCTATGGCTGGCTGCGGACAGAATCGGGTGTGCACCGGCTGGTCAGAAAATCACCCTTCGACTCAGGCAACCGTCGGCATACTTCGTTTGCCGCAGTGTTTGTTGCCCCCGAAGTCGATGACAGCGTCGAAATTGACATTAACCCGGCTGATCTGCGAATTGATGTGTATCGTGCATCAGGCGCGGGTGGTCAGCACGTTAACCGGACAGAGTCTGCGGTACGTATTACCCACGAGCCAACTAACATTGTGGTGCAGTGTCAGAATGATCGTTCGCAGCACAAGAATAAAGATCAGGCTATGAAGCAACTGAAAGCGAAACTCTACGAGCTTGAAATGCAAAAGCGCCGTGGTGATCAGCAGGCACTTGAAGAGAGCAAGTCAGATATTGGATGGGGTAGTCAAATCCGTTCCTACGTGCTCGATCAGTCTCGTATCAAAGATTTGCGTACCAGCGTGGAAACCGGCAACACACAAGCAGTGCTCGACGGTGACCTTGACCAGTTTATTGAAGCCAGTTTAAAAAGCGGGTTATAAGCCCGGTATCAGTGCGGCACGCCGCAGGAAAATTATGTCTGAACAACAACCCCCTGAAGATGAAAACAAGCTGATTGCGCAGCGACGTGAAAAGCTCGGCACACTGCGTGAAAACGGCGTGGCGTTTCCGAATGACTTTCGTCCCGAAGACACTGCCAAAGCACTGAAAGACGAACACGAAAACCGCGACCGCGAATACTTCGAAAACACCGAGGTTCCGGTGGTGGTGGCCGGGCGCATGATGGCCAAACGCGTTATGGGCAAGGCAAGCTTTGCGCACGTGCAGGACGGAACCGACAAAATACAGTTGTTTCTGCAGCCGGCGTTGCTTGGTGACGAAAGCTACGCTAACTTCAAACAGCTCGATGTTGGAGACATTATCGGTGTTGAAGGTAAGTTATTTAAAACCCAAAAGGGTGAGCTGACTATCAAGGCGACGTCACTCAGGCTGCTCACCAAATCGCTGCGTCCACTGCCGGAAAAGTTTCACGGCTTAACCGATACCGAACAGCGTTACCGGCAACGCTATGTTGACCTGATTATTAACAACGATGTGCGCGACACCTTCCGCATGCGTGCGGCCATTGTTCAGTACATCCGAAATTTCTTTATCGAACGTGCGTACATTGAGGTGGAAACCCCAATGATGCAGGTGATCCCCGGAGGTGCAACAGCGCGACCTTTCGTGACCCACCATAACGCGCTTGATATGGACTTGTATTTAAGAATAGCGCCGGAGCTTTATTTAAAAAGACTGGTAGTGGGTGGTTTTGACCGGGTTTTTGAAATCAACCGCAATTTCCGCAATGAGGGGTTATCTACCCGCCATAACCCCGAGTTCACCATGCTTGAGTTTTATCAGGCCTATGCTGACTATCAGGATTTCATGAATCTTACCGAACAGTTGTTGCGTGAGATTGCAGAGAATGTAATTGGCAAAACCACTATTGAATCTGCCGATGGTGAAGCGACTTATGACTTTGCCAAGCCGTTTGCACGTATGACTATGGAAGAGTCAATAGCGCAATATAACCAGGACATCTATGCTGATGATCTGTCAGATGTTAATGCACTGCGATCAATCGCAAAGCGCAAAGGCGTTAAGGTCGAAGACAGCTGGGGTGTCGGTAAGCTGCAAACTGAAATTTTCGAAGCGACTGTCGAACACCGGTTGATCGACCCGACCTTTATCACTGCCTATCCTGCAGAAGTATCACCACTGGCGCGTCGCAATGAAACAAAACCCGATGTGACTGACCGCTTCGAGTTTTTTGTTGGTGGTCGGGAAATAGCCAACGGTTTTTCCGAGCTTAACGATTCTGAAGATCAGGCCGAACGCTTCCGTCAACAGGTTGAAAACCTCGATGCCGGTGATCAGGAAGCCATGCACTACGATGCCGACTACATTCGGGCGCTGGAGTTTGGTCTGCCGCCGACCGCAGGTGAGGGCATTGGCATAGACCGGCTGGTTATGTTGTTTACTGCATCGCCGTCAATCAGGGATGTCATCCTGTTTCCGCATATGCGCGCCGAAGCGTGATGTGCAGGGTTGCGTGAGCTGCATCACATTATTGTTGTTACCGATGCGGCAAGCTGCCGCTCAGAAGTAATGTGATGGAAGTAACTCATGTCAGCTAGCGCACCAGAACGCAAACCCGTGCAGTCAACTGCACAACAGCCCGTTACCGCCAACCGCTCTGAAAACGCGGCGCAGCAGGCGCTGCAGCAGTATTTTGGTTATCAACAATTTAACCCCGGTCAACAGGAAGTTATAGATCATCTGCTGGCCGGACGGTCGGCGGCGGCCGTATTTCCGACCGGTGCCGGTAAATCTCTGTGTTATCAGCTGCCCGCATTGTTGCTTGACGGATTAACGCTTGTTGTCTCGCCGTTAATCGCCTTAATGAAAGACCAGATCGATGCGCTGGCCGAACGCGGTATACGCGCGGCAAAGCTCGATTCAACACTAAGCGCCGATGGATACCGTGCTGTGATGGCTGATCTGCGCGCCGGCAGTATTAAAATTTTGTACGTGGCCCCGGAGCGTTTTAACAATGAACGCTTCCGCGCATGGCTGCAGGACACGCCCATTGCACTGTTCGCAGTAGATGAAGCGCACTGCATTTCCGAGTGGGGTCATAATTTCCGGCCAGATTATCTGAAGCTTGTGCAGTTTGCCAAAGTCTGCGGGGCAGAACGAATACTGGCGCTGACCGCTACTGCCACGGAAAGTGTTCGCAAAGATATCTGTGAAGGTTTTGGAATTGATACCGAATGCGCGATCACAACCGGGTTTTATCGTTCCAACCTAACACTTCGAGTCACCGCCACAACAGCACAAAACAGAGATGAGACGCTTCTGTCTATTCTGAAAGAGGCAGATCCCGGCCCCGCTATTGTCTATGTGACATTACAAAAAACCGCCGAGTATGTTGCCGAGTTGCTGACCGCTAACGGAATAGAGGCACGTCATTACCATGCCGGCCTTAAAGATGATCAGCGTGCTGCAATACAAGATTGGTTTATCCAGTCAAACTCCGGCATTGTGGTAGCGACGATTGCTTTTGGTATGGGTATAGACAAGTCCAATATTCGCTATGTGTACCACTACAATCTGCCAAAAAGTCTCGAAAACTACTCGCAGGAAATTGGCAGAGCGGGTCGTGACGGCCTGCCATCAGTTTGTCATTTGCTCGCTTGTGAAGACGACCTGATTCCGCTTGAGAATTTTATCTTCGGTGATACACCCGAGCGCAGCGCCATTGAAAAACTGGTGGAGTCAGTGTTCGACAGTGATGATCAGTTTGATATTTCACTGTATGAGTTATCCGGCCAGTGCGATATCCGAATATTGGTGTTACGTACTTTACTAACGCAGCTGGAGCTAAAAGGTTACCTGAATGGTGGCACGCCATTCTATAGCGGCTACCAATTCAAACCGCTGATGTCATCGGCTGAAATCTTAGGAAAGTTCGATGCCGATCGTGCGGAGTTTATTGGCAATATGTTTCGCTGTGCCAGTAAAGGTCGCACCTGGTTCAAGCTCGACGTCGAAGAAGCTGCAACAAAGATGCAGGTAGAACGGCAACGCCTGATTGCTGCACTCGACTACTTGTCAGAGCACGAAATGCTTGAAGTCAAGGCAGCCGGTGTGCGTAACAGCTACACTATTGTGAAACGTCCGGAAGCTGTAAGTAAACTGACCGATGAGTTGTTTCAGGAATCGCAAAGCAGGCAGCAAAGAGAGCTTGATCGTTTAAACGAGTGTCTGGAGTGGGTAACACTGGATGGCTGCCAAACCTCTGCACTGTGTGCCCGCTTTGATCGCCCGCTTGAGAAACCCTGCGGGCATTGCGGATGGTGCGAGTCTAAGGCTGCAGCACAGCTAGTGCAGCGCAAATCGCTAACGCTACCGTCCGCTACCATTGAAAAAATCCCCGGCCTGCGTGCCGAATACCCGCAGGTGCTGGACTCAGACCTCGCGGTTTGTCGACTGCTGTGTGGATTATCTACACCGCTAATGACAAAGGCTAAGCTGCAGAAACACCCGCTTTATGGTGTTGCTGAACATATCCCGTTTAACAGCGTGCTCGAATCAATCAAAAAAGATTGACAAGCATCTGCCTCCGGGTGTCAGATACCGGATGAGCAGAACCCGCAGCCAGACAACAGGGTCAACCGGTCAGCCATCTGACGGGTTGTCCAATGATAAAGCAGACAAACTTTCCAGTGGCACCGCCACCGGTTTGTTGTGTGCGATGGGTGCGTGGGTCGCTTTTTCGTTAAACGATGTCGGCATCAAATTTCTTAGTGGTGACTACGCACTTCATCAGATTGTGCTTGTCAGATCAGTTGTTGGTTTACTAATAACCCTGTGTTTGATTATGCCGCTTGAGGGTGGCTGGTCATTAATAAAAACCAACCATCTGGGTACGCATCTTTTTCGTGGTTTATTGATTGTGCTGGCCAATATGACATTCTTTGTCGGTCTGGCAGTGCTCAGTCTGCCGGAAGCCAGTGCCATCTTTTTTATCGCACCATTGTTCATTACCGCACTGTCGGTTATTTTTCTAGGGGAAGCTGTCGGGCCGCGACGGTGGGTTGCCGTGTTGATTGGTCTTGCAGGTGTGATTGTAATGCTGCGGCCGGGCACTGAGGCGTTTACCTACGCTGCTTTTTTACCGCTTGCGGCTGCACTTGCCTATGCGGGAACGCAGGTGTTAACCCGCAAGATCGGTCTGGCGGACAAAGCATCAACCATGAGTTTCTATATTCAGTTTATCTTTGTAATCGTTTGCGTTGCCTTCGGTGTTTTGTTTTCCGACGGGCGTTATGCAAACCCTAATAACGCCCCGCTCGATTTTCTGTTTCGCGCCTGGCAGGTACCTGACACGGGCGATTTCCTGATTATGATCGGGCTTGGTATCACCAGTGGCTTTGGCGGGTATTTAGTCAGTCAGGCATATCGACTGTGCGCCGCGGCCATAGTGGCTCCCTTTGAATACATGGCGTTGTTGCTTGCTATATTTTGGGGAGTGACATTGTGGGGTGAATGGCCGGACTTTGTCGCCTGGGTAGGGATACTTTTAATATTCTTTTCGGGTTTGTATGTATTTTGGCGTGAAGTGGTGCTGGACCGGAAATTTGTAATAAAGCACCCTATGCCGCGCAATCGCTAAACAGATATAAACACACGGGTGAGTCATGAGAGTTGCCATTGCAGGGTTTCAACACGAAACCAACACATTTGCACCGATGCCAACCGGCTTTAATGAGTTTTCACTGGGAGGGTCATGGCCTGCACTCACACACGGTGAAGCGGTCATTGATGTTTTCATAAATCTTAATATACCGATAGGCGGTTTTATTCAGGCATCTACTCACTGGGAGCTGGTACCCGTATTGTGGACTGCCGCAGAGCCCGGTGGTTACGTTTCAGGTGAAGCGTTCGAATCCATTATAGAAATGTTATGCAACGGCATTCGCCGTGCCTCGTCACTTGATGCTGTCTACCTTGATCTGCACGGGGCAATGGTGGTTGAAAATTTTGAAGATGGTGAAGGTGAAATCGTTCGCAGAGTTCGTGAAACTGTCGGTCCTGAAGTGCCTGTTGCTGTTAGCCTCGACCTGCACGGCAATCTGTTTCCGGACTTTTTCAATCAGTCCGATGTGGTTACCATTTACCGGACTTATCCACACATTGATATGGCAGATACCGGTCGTCGTTGTCAGCAACTGTTGCAACAGCGACTTGAACACGGGCCTTTGGCAAAGGCGTTCAGGCAACTCGATTACATTATCCCGCTGACCTCTCAGGCCACCATGCGTGAACCGGCGCAATCGATCTATGCGGGCCTGTCCGATGTTTCTGCGGCCGACATACTCAGCGCCGATATTGCGATGGGCTTTCCACCTGCAGATATTGAGCATTGTGGTGCAACACTCGTGTGTTATGGCAAATCGCAACAGCGTTGTGATGCGGCGGCCGATTCACTACTGGCGCAACTGCAAAGCGCTGAAAGTGACTTTACCGACCCGATGTTACCTGCTACGGAGGCGGTAGAGCAGGCCATGCAACTAGCCGCTACAAGCAATAAGCCGGTAGTCATTGCCGACCCGCAGGACAACCCCGGAGCCGGTGGTTCCGGAGACTCAACCGGTCTGCTACGGGCGCTGATTAGTGCTAAAGCGGAAGATGTGTGGGTAGGCATGCTGTGGGATGAAGCAGCGGCAGAGCAGGCGCACCGTGTTGGCGTCGGTGGTGATTTTGCTGCAACGCTGGGCGGCAAGTTTACCGACGGTCATCCTCAAAATGCGCCCATTGAAGCGCACGTAGAGGTAGAGTCGATTAGCGATGGAGAATTCACTTTTACCGGTCCAATGTATGGGGGAGCGCACGCCACGCTGGGCAAGATGGCACTGTTGCGCATCGCGCAGACCGATATCCATATCATTGTCAGCAGCATCCGTACGCAAAATGCAGATGCTGAAATTTTCCGCCATATGGGTGTACAGCCGGAGCAGAAATCAATCCTGGTGGTGAAAAGCACTGCGCACTTTCTGGCCGACTATAAACCGCTGGCCGAGACAATTATTTTTGCCGAAGCAGAGGGTTTAAACCCTTGTGTGGTGGAACGAATTCCCTATACCAGACTGCGCGATGGCGTGCGTCTGGGAGCCGGTGGTCCGGTATTTAGCAGAAGTTAATCGCGTTACAGCGATATCAGCACCCGCGAGAACTACGAGGGTATTTGCTGCTTTGACTGGCTGAGCGCGGGTTCCGGTTTCGTTACTTTCAGCCCTGTTTTCAATCTGTTATGACATTGGCAATCCGGTCAAGTTTTGCGACAGGTTGCCGAAAACGCCTGCCGGAAAGCGTAAAAACGGAAACTACGTCAGGTAGTTGCGGATAGTTGCAACCCATCAACTGTCCGGAATTGACCACGATAGTTTTGAATACAGGAACGGAGATGAGTGCGAATCTGATTGCCACCACAGCTGGAAGCTGCGAAAACACCGACGATATTAATACCATTGCCAGGCAACTGACGAGTGAACTGGCCAACCCGCCAGGGCTTGTAATAGCCAGTTATTCATCGCTGTGTGATCACGGCGATATCATCAGAGGTCTTCAAGCGCACTTCCCCGACAGTGCGGTCATGGGGGCGTCTACTTGTCGGGGGGCATTAACCGCTAACGGTGTTGTGGCCTTCGGCAAGTCAAATCTGGCACTTTGGGGGCTGTGTGACGAAGACGGCGACTACGGTGTTGGCTTTGCGGCTACACAAGGCGATGTTGTTGCTGCGACACAGACTGCACTTGAGAATGCTCTCAGGCAATGCGGTCGCGAGGGAGAACTCCCTGATCTGGTCTGGATGCATGCGTCACCCGGCCAGGAAGAATCCGTAGTTGCGACTATTGATCAGTTCTTTGGTGGTGACGTGCTGATTGTTGGTGGTTCTGCGGCAGACGAAACGCTGGAAGCTAACTGGACCTGCTTTGCCGGCAATGATATCGGTGGAGAAGGGGTATCGGTTGCAGTGATGTTTTCAAGCTATGAAATCAGCACCAGCTTTCAGAGCGGCTATCTGCCAACTGAACGCACCGGTGTTGCGACTCGTTGTGGCGGTCGCACCGTGTTTGAGATTGATCATCAACCGGCAGCCACAGTGTACAACCAGTGGGCAGATAACCTTGTTGACTTAAACGAAACTGCGTTACCGGCTAACGTGCTTGGCAGCAGTACCCTGAGCCCGCTTGGCATTGCGGTAGGTGACGTGAGTGGTATTCCCTACTTCAGTCTGGTGCACCCGGAAACGTATACCGAAGATCTGGCGCTGACCTTTTTCTGTGAAGTGCAGGAAGGCGATACTCTAACGTTAATGTCGGGCTCTGTAGACAACATTGTCAGCAGGCCGGGACGGGTTGCAAACGAAGCCATATTTCATCCCGAAGCGGGTGAAGGCGATATCATTGGTGGTCTGGTAGTCTTCTGCGGCGGTTGCCTGCTGGCCGTTGAGCCGCGAGCCGGTGAGATCTCAGAACATCTAAACGAAAGTATGCAAAACAGTCCGTATCTGGGATGTTTTACTTTTGGGGAGCAAGGTTGCTTAATCGGTGGGGAGAACCGCCACGGCAATCTGATGATCTCGGTTACCGTCTTCAAGCACGCTGTCTGATCGCTGCCTGAATAACCAGAATCGTTCGGTGATAGAAGATAACAACCAGGAAGCGCTGCGTGAGGCTTTACTTCACGTAGAGCGGCTGCGTGAAAAAGAACGCGTGGCCCGTGAACAGATGGAAACACTGATCACGGGACTACAAATTCTCAATGACAGCTGTTCGGTTGCCGAGATGTTTCATGAAATTCTTGGTTCATTGCAAAAAGTGATTCCTTTTGACAGTGCCGCGATACTGGTTCGTTCGGCAGGTAATACCATATCAACCGCAGTCAGTACCGATGAGCGATTGCGTTTCTCCAACGTAGCGTTACCCCCGGTGTTTGAACGCGCACTTGCCGGGCGCGGGTCGGTCATTACCGATGTAAGCAAGGTTGCCGACTGGCCGCAAAGCGAGTCTGTTGTCCACGGTGACACGCTTCGGTCTGCAGTGGTCACGCCGCTTCCGGGTTTGCCGGAGCCAATGCTGGTTGTTTGTGCCAGCACCAAACGCGCTGAATTCAAAAAACCGGAACTCAGGCTGCTGCAAACGTTTTCACCGCTGGCGACGCAGGCAATGCAGCGAGCCGGTGAGATGGAAGAGCTGAACATATTGGTTAACAAGCTCGACTACTATGCGCACTACGACATGTTAACGGGGTTACCCAACCGTACACTTTTTGATGTACGCCTTGCCGACGTCAACGAAAAAACCGATGCGTTTGGCGTGTTGTTTCTGGATCTCGATAACTTTAAATCTGTTAACGATTCATTCGGTCACAGCGCCGGAGATATTCTGCTTAGTGAAATCGGTTTTCGCCTGTCGAGTGTGCTTTGGCCGTCTGATACGGTTGCAAGAATGGGGGGAGATGAATTTGCTGTCATTCTCAGGGAATGTAACTGTGTTGAACAGGCTTATGAGGTTTGCGGGAAAATACTCAGTAGAATAAACCAGCCTGTGTTCCTTGCGAAAAGTCGCATTGAACCTGGTGTGAGTATCGGTATTGCGTTGTGTCGCGGTGGTACAGACAGCGTGCAGAATATCATGCAGAATGCTGACATTGCGTTGTATGAAGCTAAATCACTGGGGCGTGGCAGGTACTGTCTGTTTAACCTTGAAATGAAATCGAAGCTTGATCGCCGCAGCGATATAGAAGCGCGACTCAAAACAGCACTGGAAGCCGGTGAGTTCAGGCTGGTTTATCAGCCAATCTATTCCGGTGAGTCTCTGCAGTGTGACACG
>CAYZVB010000011.1:12197-15311 GCA_964481315.1 uncultured Granulosicoccaceae bacterium | reverse complement strand
CCATAAAATACCGCCCCGACGAGTTTATTCCGGTTGCCGAAAGCACCGGCAATATCAATGCGATTGGCCTGTGGGTGCTGCGGCAGACTATAGCTGACTGGAAGGCATGGTTGCTTGAAAACCCGCAGCGCAGTGTCGCCGTGAATGTCAGTGATGTACAGTTGCGTGACGCAGAGCTGGCGGGCAAATTTAACGCTGTAATTGACGAGCTTGAAGTGCCCGCATCGCAGATAAAGCTTGAGCTCAGTGAACGCATAGTCGCCTCGACAATTGATCGCATTGTGTCTGACAACCTGCAGGCATTGAAAAAGAAAGGCTTTCAGTTCTCTTATGATGACTTCGGTACCGGACAATCTTCGTTTATGCATCTTCAGAAGCTGCCGGGATCAACCTTGAAGATTGATCAGTCGTTTGTGAATGAGATGTCGCACAGTATTGAAAGCAGAAATCTTGTGGCAGGAATGATTGATTTTGCGCAGCGGCTGGGTTTAACCGTGGTTGCCGAAGGGGTGGAAACGGCAGCGCAATTAAGCGAGTTGCGTGCGCTTGGCTGCGACTATCTGCAGGGCTATTATCTCGCCAGACCTGTGCCCTTGTCAGCTTGTTATTCACTGGTCAGTGCTGAAACCAATGTAGACAATACAGGAGAGAAGTGCAGTGTCAGTAAATGATAATCTGTGGAGTTCCCACGACCTGTATACCTACGAGGTAGATGAGTTTCAGCATGTATGTGGTGCCGGCTGCGGTGGCAGCACCCAGCTTAATTTTACCGATAACGCCGGGCAATTGGGTTATGTGTTTTCAGATATGTTTGCTGATACGGCGACCCGCGAGCTTTTCGTACGAGTGCTCGACTATGTAAGAGATTCATCGGAGACGATCAGCTTTCCGTTCCGCTGTGACTCTGAAACACATCATGTATATCAGCGTTGTGTGGTTTTTATGTCGTCATCACGCCGTGTTGCGTTTGTAAACCGCATGGTCGGTAAAGATCCAAGGCCCTCCGGTGTGCGCTGGGTGCGTAATGTTTCCGACAACTTGCAATCGGCAGATTTCCTTTGTTGCAGTATCTGTAATCGCCTGAGTAACCAAAACAATGGCTGGACTGAATTTCAGCAACTGGTTGAAGAAAATACCTGGAGTGGTGAAGGTGCAGCGATGCAGTGCTCAATGACTGTATGTCCTGAATGTGAAAATGGCGTAGTGCAGCGCATCAGTGAAACCCGTCGACCTACTCAGTTAACTACAACGCGACAGCGCGAAATAAACAGACACCAGGAGTCTGCGCGGTAGAAGTCTTCGTAGCGAGAACGTGCCATGGCGAGGGCGTTTTTACGATCATTTGAGGCGCATAGCTGTTCATACGTAACGAAAAGGATCGATAAAAACGCACCGTCAGGGCGCGGTCGCAGCAGAAGAGGTTCTGCCGCGCAGACTCCTGGCCTGGTCTTTCAGTGCGCCGCTAACACCTGTAAAGTGTGTAGCAGCTAACGGGGAGCACGCAGATGGCTGTTCTACGAATTGTACCCAATCTCAGCACTGAGTCGCCAAACAGCGCAGATCGGTTTTACCGTGAAATACTGGGACTTGATGTGGTTATGGATCAGGGCTGGATCCTTACCTATGCTGCAGCCGGTCAAACGAAGCCACAGATTAACGTTGCATCGGGTGGCGGTTCAGGTGCGCCGTTGCCTGATATTTCAGTCGAAGTGGATAATCTTGACGAAATCTATACACGGGTTAAGTCAGCTGCTCTGGATATTCTGTATGAACTCACTGAAGAACCCTGGGGCGTCAGGAGGTTTATTGTTCGGGACCCGTTGGGTAAGTCTGTGAATATACTCGAGCACATCCAGTAGCTCATCCGGGTTTACCTGAGGGCTCAAACGGCGTTCCTGCAATTCCGGCAGCTGGCAAAGAGTGTACTGTTTGAAAGTACTTGAGCTGTCCAAACACAGGGAAAGCTCGCTCAGGCTAAAGGCTGGCTATAATCCATATCCAATCGAGTTATACGGTTTACTGTAAGGTTTTTTTGATTTTTACTACGAGATTTGACTGGCGGTTTGTCACGCGTAAAGGGGTTGACCTTGATTGGTGTGAGCGGCCTGCTCACAGAAACAGACCGCAGACACTGATTCTAGAACTGGCAGTGGCCATTCAGTTCAGACAGCTGAAAATTATACGGTTCCCAAAAGGGTCGGCAACTGCCATGTCGTTTCCCCATGGTTGTGCAGCAATACCCGGTCGCGAATTACCGTATTGCTTTGCATTAAGTTCCGAGTGGTAACTGCCCAGATCGTCGACTTCTACCCTGAGTGCTCCACCGGGAGTGCAATCGCCGTGGTGCTCAGAAAGATGAATAACACAGTCACCCTTTGAAATCTGCATGTACAGCGGCAACCCCGCTTCGAAACGATGCTCCCAATCAACCGTAAACCCAAGAAAATCAATGTAGAATTCTTTGGCTTTCGTTTCATCAAAAGATCTGAGAATGGGTATGGGGGAACTGATTTTCATGGGCCAACGGGTCCTTTGGATTATTTCGGGCAGTTCAGCGGCTTCTGACTGAGGTATGTTGTTATCTTCTTTCATTGTTGAGAGATATTGATGGGTTCAGTATTGGGCGGGGTGAGGCTTCCTGTTGCACGAGGTTTTTGCATCCTGTTGGTTTGATAGTAGGTATCTATATAAGTAATGCTCCAACGATGGAGATGTTTTTAAAATACTATTCGTTCTTCAGTATAGCTGCATAAGATATCTCAGCTTCTCTAGCGAGTGCTTGAGCGCTTCGTAGTTCTTCTTGAAGACGATTGATAACCTTAATCATTGCTGATTTAGATTGGTTAAGAACCTTTGTTAATCGTGGGAGGCTAGCAACTGAGTTTTCAAACTCAAGCATTTGCGCCTCGGTTTTAGTCATTGATTCTCTAAGTCGCTTCACGGCTTCAACATTTTCTTTCGCTTGAGATAATGCTTTATTGTCTCTATTAAACTCAATTGATATTGCTGCGGCTTTCGAGAGAGACGTCAATCCATTATTTAGATGTACTTTAAAAAGTGGTAACTCCGCCTCCATTCTGTGCGTGTACTGGTCCATGTCGGAAGCAGCATTTG
>CAYZVB010000011.1:11857-12187 GCA_964481315.1 uncultured Granulosicoccaceae bacterium | reverse complement strand
TGCTATCAGTCGTTTTGCTTGGTTTCTGTTATCAGCATCTGAGCCAGAGCTAAATTCACTAATTTCTTTGGTTCTCTCGTTCATTTTTTTTCCAACCTCCTCTGTTGCCTCAACAATATGATCTGTAACTTTCTTCACTATTTCCAATTCATCTTCGAACTGCTCCATAAGATCGAGAAAGCCTAAGTCTTCCGATTCAATAGGTTCATCATGCTGAGATGCTGGTTCAATCTTACTTAAATTGACAGTACTTGGAGTTGCTGCAGTAGGGGAAGGTTTGTAAGTTTGTACCTGTCTTGTAAGGTGCAAGCGGACCAGTTTTTCAAATTC
>CAYZVB010000011.1:0-11847 GCA_964481315.1 uncultured Granulosicoccaceae bacterium | reverse complement strand
GAGTACCTTCGACACCTAGACTTTCTCTAAATTTCGCAATTTTCTCAATCTGACCAAAATCTAGTTTCGATGGAGGAAGTGGGGCGGGTGCGTCCTTAAAGTACACCATTATTTTTACACTTTCGTTTGCTTTGAATCTGGCTTTCGCTCGTTCAAATTCCTCAACAGTTCCAGAGCCAGCTCTGCCAGTTGCTGTTCCAAATCGATACCACATCAATCCGATGAAAATATCAAAATCTTCCTGAATTTGATCATTAATAACTGCTTGTGCATCTTCGCCCTTTCCTGGAAAGGCGTGTGTTTCCCATCGCACTAGCTCGAGCCTAACTCCTAGCTCACGACTCCAGGTAACATTCAATTCCCGTATAACTTCTTCTAATATATTGCGCTCATCATCCACATCACTTGGAGAAGCTACAAAAACACTAAGTACAGTTTCTTGTCTTGCCATAAATTTACTCCTTACTGATTTTTACATACCAGATTTGTATAGCTAACAACCTATTTCTAGCATAGACAGGTATTGTTTTCATGACTTAGAAAGGGATTTGCAATCAAGAAATAGACGAGGAGCTTCGTGTAGTGAATCGAAAGGCGATTAGATATACGGAAATTCAAACGGTTGTAGATCTTAAGCTGTGGAATGTACTCCGCGCACTTTGCTAAATCCGCTTCCTTTAATAAACCTGCGAATAGTCACTGCCGTCATTCAACTCAACCAATGTAAACTACATTCTAAAGGCGCTAAACACGATTTGATACTGTATCAAACCTCGCTGGAAATAGGGATGTAGTTAAAAAAAGATCACTTCAAACAGGGCAAGGCCACTGGTGCCGAAAATTAAATGCATCACCATGTGCCCCATGCTCAGCCAACAAGTTCAATCTGTTTTTAGCTTCCTCAATCGAGGGAGGCTCAGCCTGCAGATGCCACCAAAGCACGTTAGATACTTCCATCGGTACAAACCATTCAGCACGCTTTTTCATAATAGCTGTATGGTCTGATCGATAGACAAACCGATGCAGTGATTTCACATCGGTCCAGGTACTTAGATTAACGATAATGTTGTCACCGAACACACGCTGCTCTGCTTCGGTGTCTCCGGTAAAGCGCCAGATAAAACCAGCCGAGGTTTCAGCCAGTTGATTTATTCTGTCGAGGTTGGCAACAAATTCCGATAATTGCGGTGACTCAAGCGGGTAGCGCAGGTGCGCTATGTTGAGTTGTGCCAGTACCGCGTGGCTCATTTGTGTAGCCGGTGGTTAGCTTGCTGGTTTGTTTTCGGGTTTGCCGCTATTGGTGTCGACGGGTGGGGCGGCCGGTTCTACCCAGTGGGCGTTTTTAATAAGTTCGCCGGTGTTGGGTACCACCTGTACGCATCTGTCGTCCCACAGTTGCAGCATACGGTAGTCTTTTTCGTTGGTGACTCTTAAGCCGCCAAGGCCGTTTTTTTCCAGCCACTTTTCTACCGGTTCGATGTGTTCGGGTACAGAGGCGCGAGCAGTAAATATACGGACTTCTATGTCCATTTTTATCCAGCGCTTTACTCTTTCCAGCATGGCGGGGATGGGAGCACCGATATGTTCATGCCCTTTCCATCCGTCCCATTGGGCCAGTGTACCGTCCAGATCAACACCTATCCATCGGTTGCCAATTCTGCTTTCCCTGCGTTTTTTTGATTTGCCTATCGACACCTGGTTTGTCCGGTTACTTAAGATGAATGTTCTGTGGCTGCTTACTGGATACAGACCAAGATACTAAGTGACGCCAGTCTGCCTTTCAAGCGATTGCCAGGCAGCGTTGTTAGTTTCGAAGTGTGGACAGGGCAGTGAGATAATCATCGCGACTGACACTGACCGCACCCATGGATATTAAGTGTTCTGTGGGCAATTGACAGTCAATCATTGCAAAGCGTTGGTCGGATGCCAGTGCGACCAGTGCCACCTTTGAAGCGTCTGGTTCTTTACTAAACATGGATTCACCGACAAACACGCGTCCCACAATAACACCGTATAGACCGCCGACCAGTTCATCTTCCATCCATACTTCTATCGATTCCGCATTGCCGCTCTTTGCCAGCGCGCAATAAGCTGCTTTCATGTCACTGGTTATCCAGGTGCCATCAGAGCCGGGGCGTGGTTTGCCGCAGTGATCGATCACTCGTTCAAAAGCGCGGCTGTGACTGATTGTGAATTTCTGCTTTTTGATTGTTTTGCGCAAGCTGCGGCTTATCCTGAGTTGGTCGGGCCAGATAATGCAGCGCGGGTCGGGTGACCACCATAGAATTGGTTCACCGTCAGAGTACCACGGAAAAATTCCGCTTCTGTAGGCCTGAAGCAGTCTTGCGGGTTTGAGGTTGGCGCCTGCCATCAGCAAGCCGTTGGGCTCGGTCATGGCGGTGTGTGGCTGCGGAAAAGGAGTGAGATCGTCGTTTGCATCCAGAAATGGAATGGGTGATCTCATTGGTGTGGTATTTCCAGCGCGGGGTAGTCTTTACTGAACGGGTTTGTCATCGGTTTGCTTAAAAGGTAGCAGTTCGTGAAGCTTCTGGCAGTGCTCGCGCATCATTGGCCCCTCCTGATCAAGGAACTGCTTTACGGCATCGCGAAACCCTTCGTGACACAGGTAGTGGGTTGACCAGGTGAGGGTTGGTGTGAAGCCGCGGCCGATTTTGTGTTCGCCCTGGGCGCCGGGTTCGAAACGCTTGAGCCCGTGTTTAATGCAATAGTCGATGCCCTGATAGTAGCAGGCCTCGAAATGTAAACTGTGGAAGTCATCGGTGCAGCCCCAGTATCTGCCGTAGAGTGTATCGGTGCCTTTAAGCATCACCGAGCAGGCGACGCGCTGTTCATTGTGGGTGGCAAAAACCACAATGACTTTGTCGCCCATGGTTTTACCAATTTGTGCAAAAAACTTTGCATTGAGTGTGGGTGTACCCCACTTGCGGTTGAAGGTGTCGAGATAGAAGCCGGTCACCTGCTTCCAGTCTTTCTCAGTCAGTTCGTTGCCGTGCATGAGCTGTAATTCGATATTTTGCTCGGCAACGCGCTTGCGCTCGCGGCGCATGTTTTTTCTTTTTTTTGCGGTGCAGTGGGAAAGAAAGTCTTCGAAGTCTTTGTAGTTCTGGTTGCTCCAGATGTACTGGCAGCCAATCCGCAGCATGTAGTCTTTGTTTGCCATGGTGTTTGCTTCGTGTTCAAGCGGAAACAGCCAGTGAACACCGGACCAGTTCTGCTGTTTAACAATTGCCATGGCGGCGTTGGTAAGCGCTGCGCTGCATTCGGCGGCGTCCTGCCCCGGCTTAATCAGCAGGCGCGGCCCGGTAGCGGGTGTAAACGGTACTGCACAGATTAGCTTGGGGTAGTACTGGCCGCCAGCACGCTCGTAGGCATCGGCCCACGCCCAGTCAAACACAAACTCGCCATAAGAGTTTGTTTTCAGATAGGCGGGCGCGGCGGCGATGAGCTGCTGGTCGTCGTCCTTTAGCAGCAGGTGGAATGCGTGCCAGCCAAACTCGGCTGCAACGCAGCCGTTGGTTTCAAGCGCGGACAGAAATTCGTGGCAGACAAACGGGTTGCTGCCATCGCCCAGTGCATTCCATTCGTCGGCGTTTACTTCTGCCAGTGAATCACAGGTTTCTATTTGCACCCTGTGTGTCAGGACCCAAGCGCGTCGAGGTATTTTTCGGCGTCGAGTGCTGCCATACAGCCGGAGCCTGCAGAGGTGATTGCCTGCCGGTAAATGTGGTCCATAACGTCGCCGGCGGCAAACACACCTTCAACACTGGTGGCAGTCGCGTTGCCGTCGGTGCCGCTTTTGACTTTAATATAGCCGCCGGCCATATCGAGCTGCCCTTCGAATATTCCGGTATTGGGTGTGTGGCCAATGGCGATAAAAATACCGTGCAGGTCGATGTTCTCGGTGCCGCCATCAGTGGTGCTTTTGATTTGCATGCCGGTCACACCCATATCGTCGCCAAGCACTTCTTCAAGTGTGTTGTTCCATTTCATCACCACTTTGCCGTCGGTTTCCTTTTCGAACAGATGCTTCTGCATGATCTTTTCGGCGCGCAGTTCGTCACGGCGGTGTACCACCACCACTTCAGAGGCAATATTTGAAAGGTACAGTGCTTCTTCGACAGCGGTATTACCACCGCCGATTACTGCAACGCGCTTGCCCTTGTAAAAGAACCCGTCGCAGGTCGCACAGGCTGACACACCTTTGCCTTTAAATGCTTCTTCCGACGGCAGGCCGAGGTATCGGGCGCTGGCACCGGTGGAAATAATAAGTGCATCGCAGGTGTATGTGCCGGAGTCACCGGTGAGGGTGAACGGCTTTTGTTTGAGATCGACGGTGTGGATGTGGTCGAACACCAGTTCGGTTTCGAAGCGCTCTGCGTGTTTGCGGAAGCGTTCCATGAGCGCCGGGCCCTGCACGCCGTCGTTGTCGGCCGGCCAGTTGTCGACATCGGTGGTGGTCATGAGCTGACCGCCCTGTTCGATGCCGGTGATCAGTACCGGTTTCAGATTGGCCCGGGCTGCGTAGACCGCGGCGGTGTAGCCGGCAGGTCCGGACCCTAAAATCAGTAATTTACAGTGCTTGGGTTCGCTCATGGTGGTGTAATGCTTCCGAAGAGGGTGAGATACATGACAATCTAACCACGCCGCTTTGAGTGCGGGAAGGTTGGATTTAAGATGAATGGTCCGGCGTTCATTGTAACAAACGAATGTAGTGCGTTGAGTGGGACAACCCAAGAGGGGCTGAGTTCTGCGCATCTGTGTTGGTGTGTTCGCAATATGCCAGAGAACCCAGCGACACCACCAGCTATACCACCAGAACAGATCGGACGATTCTTGACTTCCAAAGCAGCAACCTCCAAGGCTGGTCGAACCGCCACTCCGCGAACTCGCAAAGCTGCTGCCACCAAAACCAAGGCAGCGCCCAAAGCTGCCGGCAAAAAAGCCGCGACCAGGAAAACCACGGCGCGCACTAAAAAGACACCCGCCGCGGACAATGGCGGTGCGCTGACCCGGCCGCGGTTTAACGGTCGTTCGATCAAAACCCCAATGGACGCCGAGCTGTCGGCACGGGCTATGGCGCTGGTACGGCGTGGCCTGCGCGAGGGGCTGGCAATTCTGGTTGCTGTGGTGTCGATTCTAATGCTCATCGCATTGCTGACATTTCACGTCAGTGACCCGAGCTGGTCACACACCGGCGGCTATGGGCAGGTGCGCAATGCCTGCGGTATTTTCGGCGCCTGGTTTGCCGATATTGTGATGTTTCTGTTTGGCTACGTTGCCTATCTGGTGCCGGTGGCGCTGGTGGTGATTGGCTGGAATGCGTTTCGTGACAGCCGCGAGTTCACTGCTCCGGTGCTTATTGTCGCTCGTATTGGCGGGCTGGTAGCGTTGCTTATCACGGCTTGCGGACTGGCCGACCTGCATATGTTTGTGCACCGCGGTGATCTGCCAATTGGCACCGGCGGTGGCGGCGTGCTGGGCACCTGGGTGGCCGGCAACATGGTGGGGGTGATCAACCCGCTTGGCACCACGATGATTCTTCTAGCGATATTCTTAGGCTCGATTACTTTTATTACCGGCGTCTCGTGGGCCACCATCATCGAGAAAATTGGTATGGCCACACTGCAGGGGCTGCGTGCCTGTAAGACGTGGGCGCTTGCCACTGCTGAACGCGCCGGTGACTACTGGACCTATCGCGAGGCACGTCGCCAGCGGGTGCAGCAGCAGCGTGCCGATGACATGGCCGCACACGATCTGGCGGCTGAAAACTTAATGACCGAAGGTCCGGAAGCCACTGAAGCGCCGGCGGTTTACACACCAAAGAAGAACGCGGCAGGCGACGCTAAGCCTGCGAAGCCCGCAAAGAAAGATCCGAAAATCGTACCGCCGGCAGATGTCGCAGGTGTAGACGCGGCCCCTGCTGCGGCAGCAGAGCAGGAGTCGCGCAAAATCAGTATATCGCAGCGGCCGGCCACCCCTGCACCTGTGGCACCGGTAACTGAAGAAAAGCAGTTTCAACTGTTTGAAAGCGGCAAAATCACCAGCCCGCAAACTACCGGTGAAATACCTCCGGTCAATCTGCTCGATGAAATCGAATCGATACGGGTGGGGTACTCAGAAGAGTCGCTTGAGCACCTGTCGCGTTTGCTGGAAACCAAGCTTGCCGAATTTAACGTGGTGATTGAAGTAGTTGCAGTGCACCCCGGTCCGGTGATAACACGCTTCGAGGCAATGCCGGCACCCGGCGTTAAGGTAAGCAAGATCACCAACCTCGCTAAAGATATCGCACGCTCGCTATCTGTGATGAGTGTGCGTGTAGTTGAGGTAATTGCCGGTAAGTCGACCATTGGACTTGAGATTCCCAATGAAGACAGAGAGATCGTACAGCTGACAGAAATTCTGCAGTCGAAGGTTTATCAGGAGCACAAGTCCCCGCTTGCAATTGCGCTGGGTAAAGACATTAGTGGCCTGCCTGTGGTTTCAGACCTTGCCAAAATGCCGCACCTGCTGGTGGCGGGTACTACCGGTTCCGGTAAGTCAGTGGCGGTTAATGCGATGCTGGTTAGCCTGCTGTATAAGGCAACCGCCGATCAGGTGCGGTTGATACTTATCGATCCAAAAATGCTTGAACTTAATGTATACGAAGGAATTCCGCATTTGCTGGCACCGGTTGTCACCGACATGAAAGAAGCTGCCAATGCACTGCGCTGGTGTGTCGGAGAAATGGAACGCCGCTATCGACTGATGGCCTCTCTCGGCGTCCGTAACATTGCGGGCTTTAACAAAAAAGTGAACGATGCGATTGCCGCCGGCGAGCCTATACGCGATCCGCTGTACAAGCCTGAAGAAGCGTTCGACCCTTCGTTGCCTGCACCTGAACTTGAGCCGTTGCCATTCATTGTGGTGGTGGTTGATGAATTTGCCGACATGATGATGGTGGTAGGCAAAAAGGTTGAAGAGCTGATTGCACGTATTGCGCAAAAAGCACGTGCGGCGGGTATTCATTTAGTATTGGCAACTCAACGACCATCGGTTGACGTAATTACCGGATTAATTAAAGCCAATATCCCAACACGTATGGCATTTCAGGTGTCTTCGAAAATTGATTCAAGAACCATTCTTGATCAGCCCGGTGCCGAGTCGCTGCTGGGTCACGGTGATATGTTATTTTTGCCACCGGGCACGGCACATCCCGAACGCGTGCACGGTGCGTTTGTCGACGACCACGAAGTGCATAGTGTGGTCAACTGGCTGAAAGAGACCGGTACTGCCGTTTACGTTGATGAAATTCTGCAGGAAAATACGCTGCCGCTGCCGGGGCTTGCCAGTGAGGGTGGCGATGACGATGGCGAGAAAGATGCCTTGTACGATCAGGCGGTGGCCATTGTGACAGAATCACGTAAGGCCTCTATTTCCTATGTGCAGCGCCGACTGAAAATCGGCTACAACCGTGCGGCCCGAATTGTTGAAGATATGGAAGCTGCCGGCGTGGTAAGCGCGGTGCAGCACAACGGCTCAAGAGAAGTGATCGCGGCACCTCCGGTCGATCTGTAGCGGTCAATTCAGGACAAAACAATGAGATTACTCGGCGCACTGGCGCTTCTAATATTCAGTCACACGGCCACTGCGGCACAGGCGCTGCTCGACTTTAGCAACTCCATGTATTCGTTTAGTGCCGACTTTACCCAGACGGTTTACGACAGTGACTCGGTAGTGCTGCAGGAAAGCAAAGGGCAGGTTGAGTTGATGCGCCCGGGTAAGTTCCGCTGGACCTACGACGAACCGATAAAGCAGGTGATTGTGGCCGATGGTTTAACGCTTTGGGTGTATGACGAAGATATTGCCCAGGTCACTATGCAACCGCAGGCAACCACGCTTGGCAGCGCACCAATTGGATTGTTGAGCGGGCAGCGTGCCATTGAAAGTGAGTTCACGATTGTCGAGCTTGGCGAACGAGACGGGCTTGAGTGGTTTCAACTGGAACCGCTGGTAAAAGATACCGACTTCAACCAGGTGTATATAGCACTTGATAGCAGCGGCTTGCGCGCAATGGAGCTTCGCGACAATTTCGAACAGGCCACGCAAATCCGTTTTAATAACTTTAAAAAGAACGCACCGTTTGCGGCAGATCAGTTTCAGTTCGATTTACCGGAAGGTGTTGACGTTGTGGGCGAGGCGGGTGTTGCTGAACCTGCGCCGCCGGCAGATACGACAGAGCAGCCTGTCGCCGCGCCGGTAGAAAACAATACTGTCGAAGAACAGCCGGTACCAGAACCAGAACAACAAGAACAATCGCAGGCGGAAACAGAAACAACAGCGCCGGTCAGTGCTGAAGATGTGTTGCTTGATGCGCAGCCGGAAACTTTGCAGGAAGTACCGGACGAAGCCCCGGGCATAGCTGAAACTCTGCCATTGGAACAAAACACCGAAAGTGAAATTACGTTTGAGGTGATTGAAACCATTAAGGTGCCTGCCGAATAGCGAGCAGTTTATGTCGGAACAATTTTCACTGCTTGAAGCGAGCGCTCCGACAGCACCACTGGCCGACCGTATGCGGCCGACCTCTCTCGATACCTTTGCCGGGCAGCAGCACCTGCTTGGCAAAGGCAGCACCCTGCGACGGGCAATAGACAACCAGCAGTTGCATTCGATGATTTTCTGGGGGCCGCCGGGCACCGGGAAAACCACACTGGCACGTATGCTGGCCATTCACTGCGACGCGTCTTTTATTAGTATTTCGGCGGTGCTGGCCGGTGTAAAAGACATACGCGAAGCGGTTGCCACTGCGCGTGACAATTTCAATGGCAGCGGTGTACGCACCGTGCTGTTTGTCGATGAGGTACACCGCTTTAACAAAGCACAGCAGGATGCGTTTCTGCCGCACATCGAAGACGGCACGTTTTATTTTGTTGGCGCGACCACTGAAAACCCTTCGTTTGCGTTGAACAATGCACTGCTGTCGAGAGTGCGTGTGTATGTGTTGAAGCAACTCGAACAAAACGATATCGAAAATATTCTTAAGCGCGCACTGAAAGATACAGATACAGGGTTGGGTGCTGCGAAGATTAGTGCAGCAGACGACGTTATTGCACAACTTGCGGCCGCTGCCGACGGTGATGCCAGGCGCAGTCTGGTGTTGCTGGAGCTGGCCGCAGATATCAGTGATGAACAGCAAGATGGCAGTCGTTTGATTACGCTTTCACATGTGGCTGAAGTGACGCGCGATTCACTGCGTTACTTTGACAAGGGCGGTGACATTTTTTACGAGCAAATATCGGCGCTCCATAAGTCTGTGCGTGGCAGTAACCCCGATGCTGCACTGTACTGGTTCTGCCGCATGCTTGATGGCGGTTGTGATCCGCACTATGTAGCACGCCGTGTGGTGCGCATGGCAACGGAAGATATTGGTAATGCCGACCCGCGTGCGCTGCAGCTGGCACTGGATGCATGGAACGTTTATGAAAGGCTTGGCAGCCCCGAAGGTGAGCTTGCTATAGCACAGGCGGTGTTGTATCTCGCCAGTACTGCCAAGAGCAACGCTTCGTACCGTGCGTATGGTGCTGCAACCGAGTTTGTCAGGCAGACAGGTAATCTGGAAGTGCCGGTTCACCTTCGCAATGCGCCAACCGGTTTTATGAAAGATCTGGGTTATGGTGAAGCGTATCGATACGACCACGATGAAAACGATGGTTTAGCGGCGGGCCAAACCTACTTTCCTGACAGTGCAGGTGAACAGCGTTTTTATGAGCCGGTTGAGCGCGGCCTTGAAAAACAGATTGCAGAAAAGCTTGCAGCAATAAGAAAACCAGGCTGACGTTTTCTGCTTAAAGAATTGGTGTTTACACCGGGCTGCCGGCAATGGCCATAATAACGCCCAGGCCGATTACTGATATCCACAGCGCTCGCCACCAGCCGATCAGCTCGCCAAGAAATATTCTTGCAATGATCACTGCAGCAGCAGCAAAAGCTGAAAACCCGATGCCGGCTGACACTCTGCCGCCATAAAAAGAACCGGCAAGAAATACCCCCAGCGCTGCCATTTCCAACAGTGCCTGCGCCAGTAGCAGTTTGAGGGTGGAGGCGTCCTTCGGGAATCGCAGTTGTTGCGACAGGGTCAGTTGAATTACCAGCAGCACAAGGCAACTGACCATGGCAAATAACCGGTTGAGATACAGCCCGTGCAATGCGCCAAGTTCGGCAGTGGCTTCCTGTGCCAGAAACATGCGCAGGGCAATGGCCAGTGCAGCACCAAGGCCAAACAGCGCTGTTTTTTGCAGCCATGCCGTGGAGTAGCTGTTGTTTTCAGTGGCCGCCCCCGGTGCCTGTCTCGACAACATTGAGACACCGGCAAACACCAGCAGGATAGAAATGACCTGCAGCATTGTCCACGGCTCACCGGCCAGTGCATTCATTATTACCAGTATGACTGCAAATGTTGAAGCAGCCGGTGAGGCGACTGCCACCGGCCCGCGACCCAGTGCCAGGTACAGTAAGTACAGTGCCACGACATTGAGAACGCCGCTAAGTGCCGAGGCCAGCCACGCCCATGTTTGAAATGGCGGGTAGTCACCGGTGACTGCCAGCCAGAGGGTTAGCAGCGCGGTAGAGATCGCCATGATCGCAAGAATTAACACGCTGTTGGAGACGCGTTGTGTGGTGACCCTTGCAATACAGTCTGATGCGCCGATCAGAATCGCACCGATCAATCCGAGTAATATACCGGTCATTGCGGGAACTGCAGGACAATAAAGTAGGGCTTCACGGCGGGGTGCTCGACGACAGAACGTGGAGCATAGCAAGATCCGCCCTGATAACAGCGCTGCAACATCATGGGTGTCGCGTGTGGGCTCAATGAGTCGGTACTGATCAATAGTTTTGGTAGACTGCGCCTGTCACAGTCAGGAGAGAGCCCGTGAAACCGAACAAACTGAAACGAAAATGGCAGGCCGGTGAGCCGACACTTAATTGCTGGCTTTCTATTGCCAACGGATTTTCGGCGGAGGTGATGGCATCGCAGGGTTTTGACAGTGTTGTCATCGATACTCAGCACGGTGCCATCGGCTACAGTGATTCGCTGCAGATGCTGCAATCTATTGCCAGCTACGATGTAACACCGCTGGTGCGCGTGCCGTGGCTCGACCCGGGCGCAATTATGAAGTCAATGGATGCCGGTGCTTACGGCATTATCTGTCCAATGATCAACAACCGCGAGCAGGCTGAAACGCTGGTGTCGTATATGCGTTATCCGCCGGCAGGTACGCGAAGCTTCGGACCGACGCGAGCGGTCTATCCGTTGGGTAAAGACTACTTTAAGAACGCCAACGACGAAGTCTTGTGTATTGCCATGATCGAAACAGCCGAGGCGATGTCGAACCTTGACGAGATTGTTTCGACGCCGGGGATTGACGGTATTTATATTGGACCGGCTGATCTGACACTGGGGCTGAGCGAGGGCAAACTGGCACCGGGTATGGACCGGGAAGAACCTGAGATGATCGACGCGATTAAAAAGATTCTCGCTGCGACAAAGTCTGCCGGTATAGCATCGTGTCTGCACTGCGGCAGTCCGGAATATGCCGCAAAAGCGATTGGCTGGGGGTTTAACCTGTGTACGTTAAACAGTGAAGCACGTTTTATGGAGCTTGCTGCCTCTGCCAGTCTTAAAAAAGCACGCGAGTTACTCGGTATTGATGGCGCCAGTGCTGAAGGCAGTGCCTACTAGATGGCTGACGGCTGGGACAAGTTAATCGCGCTGGCATCGCAACACGTTTGTCAGTGGTCGCAAACTCCGACGGAAGGTGAGTGGGGAATTCATCACCTCGACAC
>CAYZVB010000010.1:26062-36254 GCA_964481315.1 uncultured Granulosicoccaceae bacterium | reverse complement strand
ACACCGGAACTGGTTGTGTTGTTATCTGCCCCTGCAACACGGAAATCGACAACCCAGTCCTGTGGCAGCTCAATTGATGCAAAAGCGGAGTCAGTGCTCACGGCCAAATCGGCATCAATGGCAGTCTGGCCGGTGTTATTGATATACAAACCGATCACGGTCTGTGCACCCGGCGCAACACTAAACGTCGATACCGGATCTGACTCCGGCCCTGTCCCGTCACCCGTAACCGCGCTGTCGCCAAGCGGGGCCGCATTGGTGATATCGAGGCTTGCTGTACTGATATCGAGCAATTGATTAGTGATCGGGTTGCTCACAGAATTGTCAGTCGCCGAATAGGCAATAACAGCCACTTCATACCCGGCGCCGCCGTTATCACCAACGGCACTGGTAGGCGGTGTTACCTGCAGATAATAAGTGTAGCTCGCACCGGCAGCCAGTGGCCCTGTATCCGGCAAGCCGTTGCTGTTACTGTCGAGCAGCGGGGTCATCGCATCGGATTGCAGCAAACGATATATGCTGCCGGGCGGGAACGTTGCGGTTACCCGCTGCAAATCAAGATCAAAGGTATCGACACCATTGCCGGTGTTCCACACCGTATTACTAAACAACACCGATGATCCCTGAGACATCACCGGCACAACCAACGGTTCATTCACACCGTCGGTGGCATCGTTATCGGACCCGTTTAACACCACACCGGGTTCGTGTAACACACTGAACGACACCGTGTTAGTAAAGAATCGGCTACCGGGTGTAGCATTGGAGGTATATTCAAATTCACCGGTATTTGTCAGCACCGATGCATTCAGACCGGAAGCAATAGTGACCTCGAATGTCAGCACACCGGATGCACCGGCAGCAACCCCGGAGATTATCGCTGTGATCTGATTGGTGGTATCGTTATCTGGATCACTGTCGGCTTCCGGCACACTGCTGCACGACGCATGATAAGCACAATATATGATCGACCCGCTGCCACCCTGTGCATCAGCATCACCACTGTCTGTCAGCACCAATGCACCCGTCTCGTTCCAGCGACCTGAGCTTGCAACATATTGCATACCGGCCGGCAACGCATCGATCAGCACAACATTCTGTGCATCCTGAGTCCCTATGTTTCGATAGCTCAGCGAGATGGTCAACGGACCGTCGGGTGATGTACCGGAAGTAGCACTGATCGTTTTATCTACTTCAACTACAGCACCATCGGCAACGGTGACCGTATCGGTATTGACAGAAGTAATCGCATTATTAAAGCGACTGATTGCAGTGACCTGTACGGCTGCAACGCGGGTGGCTGGTGTGCCAGGTGCTACTTGTCCCGCGATCACAAAATGCCAAGACTGTTGCATTGCCAGTGCTGGGGTTACCGTGACCGGCACGTAGACATCCGGCTGTCCGTCCTGATTGGCGTCCGGATAGATAGCCAGGTTGCCGAGGTCGAAATCATCAGCAACACCGCCGTTTACCGCCAATACATCGTAACTATCAGCACCGTTACCGGTATTTGTAATGGTGTGCGGAAGAAACACCTGCCTGCCCGCTACCACCAGTCGGGTCTGATCCTGTGACAACTGAAGTGCCGCCACCTGTTGAATAAGTGTTTCAACAATATTCGAGGTCGCTATGTGCAACACACCATCACCATCACGGTATGACGCACTGGCCTGATTTTTTATCACGGTGCCGGCAGGTGTCGACGCTACTGCTATAGCACAGCTGCATAACACCAACACCACAGCAGCAGCCAGTCGAACTGCAGACACCGCAGTCATTCTGTGCCCGCTTACAGGTCCGCGAGCCATCACTATCGCTCGCTTCCCGGACTGAGATTCTGGAACGTCACAGCAGGTCGGCCGTAATCATCCAGCAGGATCATCTCTACCCGCCGGCTGATTTCATCTGCCACCGCAGAATGAGAGTCGCTCAGCGCAATCGACTCTCCGTGAGCATGCAATATCAGTCGTTTGCTTTCTACGCCGGCATTTTTCAGATGGTCGAGCACGGCGGTTGTTCTGCGTTGCGACAATTGACGGTTGTATTGCGGCGATGCGTGTTTATCGGTAAAGCCTCTGATCGACACGTTGTAGTGCGGAAACTTCTTCAAAAAGGCAACATTGTTAGCAAGCGTCTGCAGCGACGCTTCGTTGAGTTTTGCAAGGTCTGTATCAAAGTACACAGCGGGCTCCCACGGCAATTGTCTGGCAACCGCCAGTACTTCCTTAATTACCGGTTTATCCCTGAATACTTCTTTTTCAACAATTTTTTCTACTACCACGGGTACGCCCGGGGTCTCGTCGACTGCGCAGAACGCTTCTTCGTATTCTGCAAACAGCACCTCGTTACTGGCACAGGCAGAAACCAGCAACATCCATGGCATCAACAGCGGGAGTCGAATGTCTACTCGAGCCATTTCAGAAAGTCCTCATCAAATTTATATTGCAACCCGAAGTGCCAGCCACGCGCGTGAAATTCCTCGGTGTCAAGATCTTCATCTCTAAAGCCGCCGAAGTTGTAGCCAAAACCAATGCGGGCGTTTTTGTTGATCACGTAATACAGGCCGGCACCAGCCGAATAGCGCATTTCAGACATGCCATCGGTAGCGAGCATGCCTCCTCGCAAATCGACATTTATCCGCCGATTGAAATCAAAGTTCAGGCGAACATCGGCAAGTACAGTAAACTCGGAATTTTAGGTGTTTGAAAAACGCGTTTTCAGGTGTTTTCCACCCAGTCTGCCGGACAGCAACGCACCGTTACTGAGTCTAAGGTTCTGGTGGGTTGATAACAGATGTACACTGCGCCTGACTCCCGCAGTAACACCTTTTTCTTCCTTCCAGTTGTACATCCATAAACTATGATGGCGATTGTCTAGCTTGGGTCGTCGTGAAAACCCTGCCACAAATGAATGACGCAGCGTTTCTTCACCGGCCACACTGTCCTGCCTGCTCAGGTTTTCGGTCACCACACCGGTCCAGTCCTGATTAATACGGGCGGCATAGCTTGCCCGCAACCCGACATAGTCAGATACATCCGTTTGCCGGGTTTCAAGCCGCAACAGACGCCGGCTGTTCGGGTTACGGGTATCAACCACACCAACAGAAGCTGCGATCGAGTCAGTCAGATCATTGCTTTTGACTACCTCAAGACTGGGTGAAACCCGCAGATCGGGCTCTATATCATAGTCGGCCCTGATACCACTGGCTGTTTCATAATCGCGGCTGTCGAAAGCACCACGCATGCGGTATTCGGAGTACAAACGAGTTGACGGCAGTACATCACTTTCAACGCCCATGGTTAACAACTCGGTTCGTTGGCTGTTACTAACACCACTCAACGCAAGCAGGCTGTTTGACAGTTCGTAGTTCGAATAAACTCGTGCCTTCTCATGAACCTGCAACTTGCCACCGACCTTTACCCGGCGTCGACTCGCACGCCCGGTGTCCTGTTCAAGCTCGGCATTAAATTGTCCCGATTTGTCGCCAATGGTTATCTGACGGTTCACACCGAGCACTGCGGTAACAAAATCTTCGCTGCGTGCGAATTCTTCCTGCGTTACCTGCCGCAACCCTGCACGAACCAGCCACTGATGCAAACGACTCTCTATCTGTGCACCAATGGTTTGCCGCCCTTCCCCGTTGACCAGAGAATCGCTTTTTAGCGCATCGATCACGACCGTGGTATTTTTCTTCAATGCCTGTCGATGACTGAGACGCGCCTCCATTCGACCGGATGCCACAGCAGCACCGCTATTGGAGAACTCAGGTTCCGCTCTGGCGTAGGTAAATGTAGTGCGCGCATCGTTAGACCATCGGTGGTCAATCGATACACGTCCGGCGTTGCCCTTATCTCCATCTATTGCCTGGCTGTTGGCAACACTGACATCGACTCTGGTATTGTTGCCGGCTTTATATGTCGCATAAACGCCAGCGAGTGTGGCACCGTTACGACTGTCATCGTCACGGGTATAACTGGCACCGAGTTGCAGCTTGTCATTCAGTTCTCGATCAAAGCGCATACCGGTTACCCAGTACTTTTCGCCATTCGATTCAACATCGTAGGCAAACTGAATAAACACCGGGTTCTGCTGATCATCAACTGTTGGTATGACGCTTGAAAAAGTCACAAACCCGTACACCGGATCGATAGTGTAATCACCAAACCGGCTAAGCCTGGTACGTGCAATCACCAACCCGGGATTTTCCCTTGAACGGGTAACAAGCTCTACCACATCACTGTTAGGCACAATCGGATAAGACTCAAGACGATACAGCATGGCACTGCCGTTACCACGCACCTCTTCAGTTAACCGGTTGTCTTCCTGTCGGGATGCAAAGAAGCGGAAGTGCCCCGCTTTATGATCAATAACACTGTTAAAACCGGTCAGTGCACGACGCGAACGCGCCAGGTCTTCATTGTCTGAATCCGGATCGGTAAGAAAATCGCCCCACATCAGGCTGTTCTTATCCTCTTCGATTTTCACATAGAGCTTGCTGCGGCTTTGCGCATCGAAACCGCGAACAGATGCATCACCGTGGACCGGGTAGTGCTGCCCGGGATTTATGTCTCTAAGCAACTGCTCATCGGCGCTTTTGTCCGAGTCATAGCTTAAAGTGAGATTAAACTTATCTTTCACCCGTCCTTTGGCAAACATGGTTGCACGTGCATGTACACGGGTTTCACCATCAAACGGTGGCAGCGCACTGGAAGGTTTAAATTCGCCAAAGCTGCTGCTCGAACCGCGCACGGAAGCCTCCAGCAAACCGCTGGCAATCAACGGCCTGATTTCAGTGACTTGCTGTATTTTTACCTCGTCAGAAAATTTCCCGGTGCTGGCACGCAACAGAACTTCACCGGTTTGACCGGAGCTGGTGTAGTGCACAATGCGCTCACCGTTATTGACACGCACCTGCCGGCCCGGCTCAGACTCCTGAATATCTGCTTCCAGCCATGCGCCGTCGCTGTTTTCAAGCGTCACAAAATACACACCCAGTGCAGGATAACCATGTTCGTCAAGCACCTGCACGCGAACTGGCAATGTCGATCGACCTGCATCAGCGGCAATGGTGTCAGACTCTACGGTAAGCTTGATGCTCGCGCCGGATGATGGCTTTTTGAAAACACCGGTAGCCAGTACCCGTTCATTGCCGAACGGCCCGATCCCCTTGACTTCAACCTTGTTCTCACCGCCGTCCAGTTCAACACCGTACCAGGCAATGATCTGTGCTTTTTCGCGTCGGTTGGCCAGACGTTCACCAATTTGGCTGGCAGGTACCGGTTTATCGTTTACATAAAGGGTTGGTTCAATACCATCTCGCACTACCGCCATAAATCGACCGCGAACACTAAGGTCGTCAGTTGGCCAGATCCAGGTTCCCGCTTTCGCCTGTTGCTGCGTAATTTCTGCAACCAGTTTCTTCGGGTCGGGTAACGCTATGTCCTGAGGTGTTTGGGTGGCAGCAATTTGCTGGATAACCGCAGGCGGCACCGTATCACTGACTGACCCGTCTTCTTCACGGACAGGCCCGTGCAACACGCCGCTGGAAATATCGCCATCCAGGGACTGCACACGGTTCTGCGGATCAACCACCGGCAATTCTTCACTGGCGCGAAACTGCTCGACTTCTTTTAGTAACCAGCTGCCATTTATTGCTTCGTTTCGCGCTTTGATTTCTGCAAATAACTGATCAACATTTTCACGCGGACAATTGGCTGCAAAGTCAGCCCGGTGAAAGTCACCGGCTGTCAATTCGATAAAACGACTGTCCGGGTCTACCGCCTGATTAGAATCGAGTGGCTTGAGAACCAATCCGTCAGGGAGTGTATAGCGATCGACCTTAAGCACATGACTACCGGGCTTTAATCCGTAAAGACTAAACAGACCATCGGCATCGGATACCGCAAAGGTTCCATCCTGCAAATACACCCTTACTCCGCCGACCGGCCACTCACGATGATTTTGCATGCCATCGCAATTTTGATCGATGAAAATTTTACCAAACAGCGCAGCGCGATCAGACAATACACCCTGACGTGAAAGCGTAACTCTGGCGCGGGATGGTGGCGAAACTACCTGTGAGTTATCGGCATTGACAGCCTGCGCCACTGCCTCGTTAATACCGTCACTGTCTATCGCCGCTGCGGTGGAACGCAGTGCATAGTTAACCCCGAATACCTCGCCGGCATCGAGCGTACCCAGCTCAAAGCGCAACTCACCGCTGCTGCCGATAACAGGGTCTGCAATCACTTCCCCGTCTACCGTTGCCGACACCGGCACATAGCGGTAACCATACGGCGGGCGATCATAAAGGGTAACTGCAGTTAATGGACGCTCGTCGCGGTTCTTTACCGCCACTGAGTAAGTCACTATCTGACCGATATCGGCCTCTGACAGCAACGCCTGCTTTTCGACCACCAGTAATGCATCGGAGATACTGGAATCGAGCGGAATGTCCGGGGGTTGTCCGAACGAGGTACTCTCTATGGCAAAACTGCCATCACCCGAACCGCCTTCAATACCGGATGCACCATAAGAAGCTCCGGTCACATTAAACAACGGCAGTTCGTCGGCCGGAACAACACTGGGGAAAACGTGTGATTGAGGTGGCTCTACCCGAATATAGTAACGGTTAAACGGTTCCAGACGCGGCAAAACGTATAGGCCATTCGGTCCGGTTACAAACTCATACGGCAGACCTGATATTGAATCAACCACCGGGTCGCCTGTCGCGGTATGGATTATCGATACAGTGGCACCGGCCACCGGCAATCCGGTCTGCGCATTAAAAACTATTGCCTGCGGGTTAACCAGTGCAGCTTCGGCAATGGCAAAACCCAGGCCGCGATCAAGGTAACTTGCCAGCAGTTCGTCATCGCTGCCACTGGCAAGCACACAGGACTGCGACGGGTCGTTAAACAATGGTTCGAGCGATGTTGCGACATCTGGAATAGCAGGACAAAACCCGCCATTCGAACGCTCATGAGTGGAAAGCTTCACCGGCGAGACACTGCGGAACAAACCGGTGGCAGTGGTTTCAAGCAGCAGTACGGTTATCTGATCCCCTGTGAGGCTGGATTCGACTATGGTTTCGATATATCGCTTACCGTTGCGGTCGTATTTAATGCTACTGGAGCTATCCAGGTTATCTCCCAGCTCAAGTTCCAGATAAAACCCATCGCGCTCGGTGCGATACCCGGTATCAAGGTCGTTCGCCAGTGCATAGCGCTCTGCCGGAACAAAATCTGAAGTGGTATTAAAGTCTGCTACGCCACCACGATTTCGCACCGCAGGAGCAGGCTCAATAAATTCAAGCTGTGCCTGGGTTGCAGCCCCCGGCACAGAAAAAGTATGACAGGTACTGTTACTTTCAAAGTCGGTACTGCGATTGCCATCGACATCTAACATGGCAGAACTTGAAACGAGTTTTATCTCGCTATCGAGTTCCTGTACGGTTGTCACTATTGAAAATACTTCGCGGGAATCGGGGCCGAATGATCCGCTTTCTATAAAAAGACCAGCACTGTTAATCTGCGAAAGCTCATCAATATTTTCCGCGGATACCCAGGAATTATCCGCCACGCCGGCAAGTCGCACTACCGGTACTGCCATTGAATCGGCTGCCATAGCACCGAACTCAGTCAGTCGCATGAGTTCGGGAATATCCTGCCTTACAACAACACCATTGACCTTTTCCCCATCGAGTAACAGGGACTGACCACTAACAGGTGAGCTACCGGCATTCGTTACTTCTATCTCGTGCGTGACTGAATCCCCTGGGAACAGTGGCACATGACAAGCCGGCCCTGCGGTTTTAATTAGACTGAAAATCGCACCGGTGTCGACGGTGATGGTATTGCTGACGGTTTGTTGATTGCCGCTTTCGCTTGCAACCGACAGATTGAGTGTTTGCGAGGTACCCGGCAATGCCGTTCTCAATACGCTGACCTCGACGACTACATCAATACTCTCTCCAGGTGCAAGGCGCACCGGATTGCCGACAAGTGGTTCATCGGCGTCTGCGACACCGTTACCGTTCAGATCATGTCGAACGGCGACGATGTCAAAAGAAGATTCATTATCGGGGGACGATGCAGTAAAGGTATAGCCGTCGTCTACGTTACCGACATTGCCAAGCTGATGCGAAAACGAATGGATTGCACCCGGCTCAACACCGGCCTGATGTTCACTGAGTAGTAAAAAGCTAAAATATTCACCGACCGAAACGGTGGCAACATTACTGACAACTTCTATCAGCTCACCGGTTGCGGCATCCTGGTAAGTTAACGTTGCACGGTTCTGGATTGTCGTCCCGGGAGGAGTCGGTGCGGCGGCGACAATTTCCAGCAATGCCAACAAAACAAGCAAACAGGGCAAAAGGAACCGATGTAGAGTTTTGGAGGGCGTCCAGACTTGCATTATTGGGGATCATTGAATGTGTTTTGCAGCAGGCATGTTGGTGCCGGACAATGCCGGCACCAACACATTAAACACAGCAACCTAGTCGACAGTTACGGCGAATCGTACGGTTGCCTGATCACCTGACACCAGCGTACCACCTGTGCCGGTGGCAGGGTCTGAGCCCGCACCAATGTAGAAACTAACGTTTCCGGCGACGTGCTCGCCAGCATCGTCAGCAGCGCCATCGGTTACCGCCGCAGGAGCACATGCGGTGTTAACACAGTACTGAAGACTGCCTGCAAGGAAGGTGGTAAACGCAGGTACCGCGTCTGAAACTACTACCTTTAATGCATCGGCAGTGCCCTGATTCTCGGCAACAACCTGCCAGATAACACACTGACCCGGTTCTACCTGGCCGGTTTGAGTTTCTGCAAAACCAGTATCTGCGATGTTGTCACAGTCGATATCAACTGCCACAGTCTTGGTAATACGCACCTGACCGGCAACTACCTGAGACTGATCCTGCGCTGCAGCAACAGCACCGGTTGTGGTATCAGTCGCTGCAATAGTCAGCGTATCAACATCACTTGCAGAAGCAGAGGTCGGTGCAAATACAGTTGCTGTGAGCGGCAATACGACACCCGGTGGAATGGTAACAACCGGAACACCGCCGTTATCAGTAACTGTGATGATCTCTGTTGAACCGTCCGGCTGCTGTACCGCAATATTACCTGGCAGCAGATTGCCGAATTCAGTATCAGGCACACCGTCACCATCGGTATCGATCATGACTGTGTTAGTCCAGCCCGGTTGACTGTTGCTTGAAGTCAGCTCCAGTACTGCGTCACCATTACCATTGTTAGCCAGCGTATGCGGATACACAGAATTACCACCCGCTTCAATCTGGTCACTACCCGATGGCGTCAGAACGACTGCATAAACTTCGTTGACATCAATCGCTTCGAGCGTCACGTCAGTGGCACCAGTAGCAGTGGAAGTCACTTCGAAGAACAGCGGATAGTCGCCGTCACCGTCAGTGTTTCCATCAAGCACTTCTGCAACAGTATCAGCATCGTTGTCGCTGCTGTAGTCAAACAGTGCTTCGGTTTTATCGGTTGGAATAGTCACAACCGCAACGATCGGAAAATCTACCGTGCGACCCGGGATAACAGGCGTGCTGGTAATCGCGCTGCCGGTCGGCGCACCGGTACCATCGGCAAGAAAGTATTCTACTATCCAGCCCGCCGGCAGTGCACCAAGCGTGTTGGTGGCTTCATCGTAACTTGAACCCACGCCCAGCTGATAAGAGCTTGAGGCATCTCCGTCATTGTCGATCCACAGTGGGATCTGAACAGTGTCACCGGTATCTGCAACAGTGGTATTGACCGCACTGTACTCCGGCACACCCAGCGGGTTTTCATCGCTGTCAAGAGCACCGCCGCTGGCGTTATGAATATCAACAGTCGGTGTAACAATACTGTCGAGACGCTCAGTCATTGATGCATTTGCATCAGGATCTGACGCTGAACTCGCAATCAAGGTGGCTTCATAACCAGCCGTCCCACTGATAGAAGCAGGCAGGCTTGCCTTAACCGTTACAGTGACTGATTGTCCAGGACCCACAAGTCCCGCATCAACACCGGCCAGACCGTTACTGTCGGTCAGCTGTACCAGACCGGTGTCATCCCAGAACGTAAACACCGTACCCGCAGGAAACGGCAATGCTGTTCCATTGGAGATATTTAGTTCGATGATGTCATCGGTGTTACCGGTGTTAGTGATTACGTTCTTA
>CAYZVB010000010.1:14363-26052 GCA_964481315.1 uncultured Granulosicoccaceae bacterium | reverse complement strand
ACCGTAGCGCCTGATGCGATTTCATCAACCAACTGCACCTGGTTTGGGCCTTCGTCATCCTGACCGTCGTTAATCTGATCACCACCAGTGTTTTCACCGGTATCCGCCACGGTTACGCCATAAGTATTGGCGATTGTGTTGTATACCAGGTTGGTCGACACCGGTTGATCGGTAGTGCCGTCACTGTCTACATCAGGAAATACGAACGCAGTGTTGGCGATTACAGTGCCACCGGCAACTGCATTCGGATCGTAGCTGACAGTGTAGGTGACAGATATTTCAGAACCACCAAGAATAGCGTCAATGGCAGACAAACCCGCAAGCCCGGTATCGAGCTCATCGCCGTCGCCATTGTAGTCAACGCCATCGGCGACTTCGTCAAGCACCGTTACCGCCGGCAGTGTGTCACCGTTGGATACCAACAGACCGGCAACCGTTGCGCTGTTAGGCACGTAGGTGGTATTGGCAGGAAACGCATCGTTAATAATGACGTCCTGCGCCGGAGCGTTACCATTGTTGCGAACTTTTATCTCGTAGGTAATCTCTGACGTTGCGGTATTGTGAGTAGCCTGCTTGGTCGCAACAATAACCGCGTTACCTGTAACGGTAATCATCGATTCATTAGTACCATCCAGTCCATCAAGTCCCTTACCGGCAGAGGTATCTGTAACGCTGCCTACCACTGCAGAGCCAGTTCCTTCCTGTGCCTCGGCGGTCAGGGTAATACCCAGCGTATCACCCGCCTGAGCAGTTGAAGGCACCAGAACTTCGACAACAATACTTTTAATATTGCCCGGAGAGGCTGCCGTCAGCGAAACACTGCTGATTTCCGGCTCACCGGAACTCGCTTCACCGTCCCCATTAATATCGTCGTAGATTTTAATGGTATCCGCATCGATAAGATCACCACCGGTGATACCATCTATTGCACTTAGTAGAAAAGTGTCAGTGCCATTACCGGTATTCTCCAGTACAAATGGCAGATAGACCGGCTGACCGGGCGCTCCGTCTACGGCCAGATCCTGACCAAGAGTTGCCGAGTAAACCTGCGCCACCGTAACAACTGCTTCATTCGACTGTGCCGAATAAACGTTGCCTGCGGCGTCTTCATACGTAACCGTTGCAAGGTTTTTAATCTGTGTACCTGCGGCGGTGGCAGCGTACACACCGGTAGCTGTTGCCGACGCGGCCATTGCCAGCACGACCGGCAGCATGCGCCAGCCTCGCCTATGGACATTGCTTATCATTTATAAGGTCTCTCGTTTAACTGTTTGCTAGTTCCCACGCGGTGTCATTCCCAAACACCTTACATCCCACAACTTTTTATATTTCTAAGCACAGCGATTTGAGCGACGCTAATCGCTCGAATTAAGGAATCCTATTTAACGCGTACACGGTAGCGATAAAACTGCTTGCCACCTTTGCCGGGAAGCTCACTACTGGCTTGCCATTGAATATGCGTGTATTGCTCGGGTGGTATAACGGTCTCCATCACTTCACCGTTTTCTTTCACCACTTCTCTGGTGACGGGTTCGTTTTCAAAGGTAACCCCGCCATCTATGCTGACCTTAAGGTTCGCAGCAACATCTGCCACTGCGGTATCAGATACGTAAGCAGTTCCTTCCGGTACCGGGCCAACTACCGTCAGTCCGTTTATTCCGGCATTGCTTTTGTTGACATAAGTCAGGTGGTACTCGACCAGCTGATTTGGCTCTACGTCGTCTGCTGCCTTTAACACCTCCTTGTCATTTTTGATTTCAACCACGTACGCTTCCATCGTTCCCTGAACCGGCGCTTGCGCCTGTGCAGTGGTAATCAGTGACAATCCAAGTCCAACAACTACGGCACTGATCAGTTTTTTCATCGGGAGCCCCATATAAGACAAATAATTTCTGAACGTGGCTCGATGCAACCGATATACCCAATCAATAACCGGCGAGAATCGAATTGTACAAACTGTGGAGGCATCAACGTTCGCCCCTGTTTTTGCAAACCAGCCCCATTTCGGTGTTCGTGACACGATCGAGGTGAATCAGTACAATTTGTCGATCCCTTCTCGAATCACCGCCAGTGACTACTAACTCGACACCTATTATTGTCTGGCTGCGACGCGACCTGCGTTTGACAGATAATCCGGCACTGCATTACGCAACGATATTAAAACGCCCCTTCGTTATTGCGTACATACAGAACACCACCGATAACGCATGGCAAATTGGCTCGGCTTCACAATGGTGGCTGCACCACTCGCTTGCAGCACTGAGTGAATCAATTACAAAAGCCGGCGGTCATCTAAGCCTTTTTTGCGGTGATCCAAAAGAAATACTCGAAAAACTCATTACTGAAACCGGTGCCGATACCGTGGCCTGGAACCGTCGCTATGAACCGGCCGCTATAAAAAGTGACAGTGCTCTCAAAAAAACGCTGTCTGAAAGCAATATTGAAGTAAAGTCATTTGCCGGCAACCTGTGTCAGGAACCATGGCAGGTGCAAAGAAGCGGCAAACACCCCTACAAGGTGTTTACTGCTTATTGGCGTGCATCACTTAAACTGCCGAGTATCGATCTCACAAAGCCGGTAACAAAATTGTCACAATGTGTGGCAGGCGTTGCAGGTGAAGTGCAGCTCGATGCGCTTGATCTACTACCAGCTATTGACTGGGCAAGTGCTTTTCCAGATCACTGGCAACCGGGAGAGGCCGGCGCAAAAAAAATGCTCAAAAACCTGGTGAACGCCAGAATAACTAACTATCAGACCGCCAGAGATATTCCTTCAGTAGAAGGCACTTCGCGACTGTCACCACATCTCGCATTCGGTGAGATTAGCCCGCGCTTCATTAATGCATCAGTCAAAGCTGCACTGCAAAAAAACAAAATCGCCGCTGACGACAACACAGAGACGTTTCTTCGCGAAATCGGCTGGAGAGAATTTGCTTATCATCTGATTTATCACTTTCCACACACCACTGATAAACCGCTTGATCAACGGTTTGAAAAGTTTCCCTGGAAAAAGATCGACGCCGACACGCTCAGGCAATGGCAACAGGGCAATACCGGCATTCCGCTGGTAGACGCCGGTATGCGGCAGTTATGGCAAACCGGCTGGATGCACAATCGTGTGCGCATGGTGGTGGGATCACTTCTTATAAAGAATCTCGGTTATCACTGGCGCGAAGGTGCACAGTGGTTTTGGGATACCCTTGTCGATGCGGACCTGGCCAGTAACTCGATGGGCTGGCAATGGGTAGCCGGCAGCGGTGCCGATGCCGCACCCTACTTCAGAGTTTTTAACCCGGTGCGCCAGGGTGAGCGGTTTGACCCGGAGGGAAATTACGTTCGCCAGTGGGTACCGGAAATCGCTAAACTGGGTAAAAAGAGAATTCACGCACCGTGGACCGCAACCGACGCAGAATTAGAAGAGGCCGGCATTGTACTGGGTGACACTTACCCGCAACCCATAGTCGATTTATCTGCCAGTCGTATCACAGCACTGCAGCGTTTCGAAAAGATCAAACAGCCAAAATAACCAAGTTGCTGGCAATACCAGCCACTGCCCACGCAAGAAGAACTGACTTTGCCAGAAGATAAAATTAGTCAATACACACCAGACGAATCCGCCTTCAGTGGCAGAACGGTCTTAATTACAGGAGCTGCCGGAGCACTTGGCAGTACGCTGGCAATGCGCATTGCCGAGTTGGGCGGAGAATTGATTCTGCTCGACAAGAACGAGCGCGGTCTGAATAAAGTATACGACGACATTGAATCGCACTGCGGCGTGATGGCGGGGCTTTACCCGCTTGACCTTGCCGGTGCCAGCGTTGACGACTACGAACAACTGGCACAAACCGTAGAACAGGAGTTCGGACAATTAACCGATTTACTGCACTGCGCAGCGAGTATTGGACAGCTAGCGCCGTTTCTGCAAACCGAAGCGGCAGAATGGCAGAAGTGCTTTACCACTAATCTTCACGGCCCGGTGCTTCTCACTGCAGCGCTGTTGCCACTGTTAAGATCCTCAGCGGCTACCGGGAATATCATCTTCACAACTGATAATAAGAGTAGAGCTTACTGGACAAGTTATGCAGCATCAAAAGCTGCATTGCAGGCGGTTGTTGAAACACTGGCGGACGAACTCGATGGAGACCGCGACAACAACCAACAGTTACGGGTGAGGTGCAATGCGGTAAACCCGGTCAAAATACGATCGATGCTACGAACTTCGGCATACCCCGGAGAAGACCCGTTGTCGGTTCCCACCGCACAAAGCAAACTGCAAACCTATTTGTATTTATTGAGTTCCGAAGCGCAGGACATCAATGGCCAGTGCGTCGAAGTCGGCTCGGCCGATGACATCAACTCCGCCTAACAACCACCGTAGCTACAGACATAGCCTGCCACCACTCTGACGACAATGATTCTGGTACGATGCAAAGTATTGATCCAACGCCATTCAACGCCAGACAGCCTTTACCAACCCGAATTTGATTGGAGCCAGCAATGACATTTTCAGTGGTTGCCCGTTGTAAAACGAGTGGCATGTTCGGCCTTGCCATATCTTCGTCATCTCCGGCTGTGGCTGCACGATGTGCATTTGCGCGCGCCGGTGTCGGTGCAGTGGCCAGTCAGAACATCACCGACCCGTCGCTGGGCGCAAGAGCACTCGATCTGATGCAACTTGGCGCTTCATCAATGCAGGCCATTGAAGTGTTGAAGTCATCGAGCGAGTACATGGACTATCGTCAGGTACTTGCGGTAGACAACAATGGCAGTACAGCGATTCACTCGGGCTCAAACTCTCTGGGGGTGTTTGCAGAAGCCAGCGGAGACAACGTAGTAAGTGCCGGTAACCTGCTTGCCAACAATAAAGTGCCGGACACTATTATCGATTGTTTTGAAAATACAGCAGGGCACCTTGGAGAAAGACTGATCGCAGCATTGCAGGCCGGCCTTGCTGCCGGCGGAGAAGCGGGGCCGGTTCACTCTGCAGGACTACTTGTAGTAGACAGTGTGTCATGGCCTGTTGCCGAACTACGCTGTGACTGGCTCGAAGACGCCTGCCCAATCCAAAACATCGCCAGTGCGTGGGCCGTTTATCAGCCGCAACTGGAAGATTATCTGCAGCGCGCGCATAACCCGACGGCAGCCCCCAGTTACGGAGTGCCCGGCGATGAGTAACCAGACCAAAGCATCGCTAACCGCCATCACTTTTGGCGCAATGGCCACTCTTTCAACCCAGCACGTCAATGCTGTCGATCTACCGCAGGCGGCTGAGATATTTCTGGTCGACCGGCAGCAACAGCAAGTCAAAATCGGTGACGTCACTTTCGCAGACGCAGACAACGCTGAAAGCACCACTGGCATTGCAGTCACCATGGAATACTCGGCTTTCAACGATCATTTTCTGTCAATGCGACCGTTTAAGTGTATTGAAGGAGAGTCAGAGTGGTTTTGTCACCTGCCCTACCCATACGATACGCGTGCACTGATCAGCGAGACTGATCTAACTGATCTGGAATACCAGTTGTTGTTCATCCGCAAAACACCAACCGAATTTGGCATCGATGCCTGGAACGGTTTGTACTATCAGCTCACGCTTAATGAAGACGGCAGTATGACGGGAGATCTGCTTGAAGGAGATCTCAACGTGCTGGCCAGCCCGCCCGAAGCCCCCTATGCCAGACCGATTGATCTAAATGAGTTTATCGAGGCAGAAGCCTCACGACGGCTATTCCCCGGCCTCATTATTAAGGCGACAACTCCCTGACAGATTTGCGTCAGGTTTAGCAGGCGCCGGCCGCGGGTAAAGCCGGCGCAAGTTACCAGTTGAGCGGCAACCCCTGAGTTGCTTGCGCGAACTGCCTGCCCCGCAACCTCAGACCGCGCCTTATCTGCGCCAATTGTTACCAATTGTCGCCGGCCGGCTTCACCCCATCTTTTTGTCATGACACTTGCTTCATTTGCTGCTAGATTGTACGCTATATTGTCATGACATTTTAAGATTCCGACCTGGCAAAGTTTCGCAATCGTAAAATATCGGCAACCCTAGCCTGGCGAATTCGCTGGTATAGTGATTCCCAAGGTGGGTGTAACCACTACACTGACCCTGCGGTAAGAAGGCATGATGCACAGAATTTTTTCTAAATCACTGCTCTTGTCAGAGTGTATTTTGAACATAGAGCATTTCCGGCAGTCTCTGGCAGCATTTCGCGCCAGTCTGTTAACGGACAGGCGAGCCTGGCGCACCAATCGCACATTACTAGTGCTGGTGGGTCTGGCACTGATCGTCTGCGCTTCGGTATTTGTTGGCATCGGTGCCAAAAACGCTTTACTGCCCTCCGGCAGCCACGACCTGCAGTGGACACCAAGCCGCGACCTGGTGGCAGGCGTCAACCCCTACGAAAACTTTCTGCGCTGGAAAAGTGAAGGGAACGAACTTACCCCGCCCCACTTTCTCAACCAGTCGCCCAGCTACCCGGCCTCTGTCTATGTGTTGTTGTCACCTATCGCTCCGCTGGACTGGCCGGTCGCTAAGCTAACCTGGCTGGTGCTGAACCTCAGCATGATTGCGCTGATCATCGCGGGCCTGCAACGCACTTTCCCCATCCAAAGCCCGGTGCTGTTATTTCTGGTGGTAACACTTTTCCTTTGCTCAACGCCACTACGTGCGAGCCTTGGTGCAGGACAAATCAATCTGCTTAGTATTGCCGCCTTTCTGTGGTCGTATCACTACGCACAACAGCCAGGTGCTAACAACGCCAGACTCTCGGGTTTGTTGCTCGCAATAGCATGGGTTAAATACTCGTTAACGTTCCCACTGAGCCTGATCTTCATTAACCAGAAAAACTGGAGACCGCTGTTGATAGCAATCGGTATCCATAGTGTCCTCACCGTTATCGCAGCACTGCAACTAAATCTGTGGCCGCAGCAGTTTTTCTTCAGCTCGGTAGAAGTTGTACTGATGGGCAGTGGCACAGGCTTTCTAAACCTTTCTGCACTGGCGATGAAACTTCACCTGCCTATAGCGTTTGCGATGTTTGCCATTGTCACCGTCATGATCGCTGTGGGCGTGCAAATATCGCGACTGCCAAACGCCGACCCGCTACCGCTACTGGCATCGATGGGCCTGTTCTCCTACGCGGTTTTCTATCATCACCCATATGACTTTATCGTGCTGATATTGTTGGCCTGGTGCATCGCTCGAAAGCAACTGGGGGCTCCCGCAGTTATTGCATCAACCTCGCTTATTGTATTGTCGTGGGGCGGTCTGTGGCTTGTTAATGAAATACAACCGGCGCTTGGTGTGGCCGGCAACGTGTTGGTTTCTATCACTGAAGTTTTAATGATCGCAGCGTTCTATTCAACGCTGTTTCTTCTGGCTAAACATTTCGTCCGGCGACGCACCGCCAAACTATCCGACCGGGTGCTTGCGTTTTAACAGGCAAGGCTTTACAAAGTCCTGACCCTATCTGTCAGGAACGATATGCAATTCAATCAAAACGTTATCGACACGGAATTTCCACCGGTCACAGAGGCCGCAGGATGGGTAGCCGGAAGAACATTCCCTGACGATTTTCCACTGATAGATGTTTCCCAGGCCGTTCCGGGCTACCCCACGGCACCGGACATTCTTCAGCATCTGACAAATATCATTACTCAGCCACCAGTCAGCAAATACGGACATGCACTTGGTATGACTGCACTTCGTGAGGAATACGCCACACAACTACAGTCACTCGAGGTCACCACTGACAATGTAGCAATTACCGCAGGCTGTAATCAGGCTTTCTATGTTGCAGCGGCAGCCCTGTGTAAACCGGGTGACTCGATGCTGCTACCGGTACCGTGGTACTTCAATCACAAGATGTCACTCGACATGCTCGGTGTCGAGACAGTTCCACTGCCCTGCGACCCCGCCAATCAATAACTGCCAGACGTTGAAACCGCCAGACAACTGATCAACAAAAATACACGTGGTATCGTGTTGATCTCCCCGAACAACCCGACAGGTCAGGTCTATCCGCCGGAGACGATTGATGCGTTTTACAACCTCGCACGCGAAACCGGCATCCCGTTGTTGCTTGACGAAACCTACTGCGATTTCCGGGAAACGGCAGACACAAAACCGCACAGCGTCTTTGAAGACCCGGAGTGGTCGAACCACGCGATTCACCTGTACAGTTTCTCCAAAGCCTATGCACTGGCCGGTTATCGCGTTGGTGCTCTGGTCGCATCACCACAAGTGCTGAATGAAGTCACCAAAGTACTCGACTGCGTGTCTATCTGCGCGCCGCAGATCTCTCAGCATGCAGCACTTTACGGACTGCAACACGCGGCAGAGTGGAAGGAACAAAAAAGACAACTGATGTACGAGCGGGCGGGTGCTTTTCAGGCGGCCCTGCAGGAACACAATCACGGCTACAACATTGCGGCTATTGGCGCGTACTTCGCCTATTTACAACATCCGTTTGATGCCGATTCGCGGACCGTCGCGAAGCACCTGGCCGATCACGCGAATCTGCTTTCCCTGCCCGGCGAAATGTTCGGCCCGGGCCAGCAGCAATTTCTGCGTGTCGCATTTGCCAACGTGGCGTCGGAAAAAATGCCCGAAATCGCTCGCAGACTCGCTGAATTTACCGTCTAAATACGGACTTAAGTTGAAAAATCATCCACTTTGTCACATTTTTTCATCAAAAAATCAATAGCATAGCGATTTGCTGAAGCTATAATTTGTCCATCACCCGCCGCACTGAGCGCGGCGATCTTCGAAGCCTGGAAAGGCTAATCATCAATCAGGACATACAATATGCTCGGTACAATTATTTCAGCACTCATCGGCGGCGGTGGCGGTTTCGGCGGCGGACAGCTACTTGGCATGCTGACCGGTGGCGGCCTTGGCGGCGGCAGCCCTCTCATTGGTGTAATCAGTGGTTTACTCGGTGGCGGTGCTCTTGGTGGTCTGATGGGACGTGGCGGCGATGCAGCAGCAGCCGGTGCAGCTGCGGCTTCGGGCTCTATCAACCCTAAGCAGATCATTGGTGGATTACTTGGTGGTGCCGGCGCAGGTGCGCTTGGTCAGGGTATCCTCGGACCACTGCTTGGCGGCTAATGCCTCCAGGTTGTAAGTAGTCTCCAAAAAAGCGCGGGAAACCGCGCTTTTTTTTATGGGCAGGATCAAATACTCAGCAAGATCTGTCAGTACGATGCCCACAACACGAAACCCGTAACCCTACTGTGAACTGAATCGCTTCGCGAATTTTCGAAACCGTGTACCTTCGCCAAGGTCACTAAGTCCAGTAAACCACTGATATGCCAAGCCTGATTCCACGGAAGATCCGACGCTACAAAAAGGAATACCCGTACTCCTATCGAGGTCTGTTTTTCTTTCTGGAGCTGGCCGATTCACTGTTTCAGCTCGCTATTGTCGGTTTACTGTGTTTTGGCGGGTATGCCGCGCTGAAGCACCTGACCACCAAAGAAGCTGATTCCCTGGCCAGCACTTCGGTTCCCGCGGCACTTGACACTATCGAAAGCGAAGTCGCTGACAACCATAACAACAAAAAGCCTGAAGTCCTGACTGCGTCGACCGAAGCACCTGCATCGGTCTCTTCTGCAATATCAACAACAGAGCTGGTCGTACCTGCAATATCGGACGCAACAGCGACTGCATCTATCACTCCGCAGCAAACGCTCTCGAGCGCACCAATCGACGGCACCGAAGCAATTAGCTGGGTAAATCAGCAACGATCATCTGACTACCTGATCCAGTTCGCCAGCTCACCCGATAAAAGCGCGATGCTTGAATTTGCACTGTCGAATCTCAGCGACGGATCAGTTTTGTATCCGTATAAACGTACGCCGAGTAATCGACCGGTATACGGGCTTGCCAGAGGTGTCTACCCGTCGCTCGAAACCGCGCAGCAGGCGATTAGCGAGATGCCGGCCGCACTGCGAAACCAGCAACCGTGGATCAGGCCACTGGGACAATTGAAGTCACAGATTGCGACGACAATTCAACAATAACGCCCGTAACTAACTTTTCCACCTACGTATTCCGTCACCAGCGAACCGTTACTGCAGTCGCCGTGTAGAGGTGTACCTGCAATTCAACTGAGGCAGGTTTCACGCGGGCGTAAATCACGCGCTTTTTTTCCGACGTTCTGTGACATTCCGCTCCGCCAGATTAGTTTTAAATCTATACAATCCGCGCCCTTATAGAATGGACACACAGAGAGCAGCGATATGTTTAGTTTTGTTCCACCAGTAGTAAAAAGATACCGCCGGAATAATCCTTACACCCATCCCTTCCTGTTTTTTGTTGTCGATTGCACCGACAGCTGCCTTCAATTCGCCCTTCTCGGCGCACTTGCCTACGGTGGCTACAAATCTTTCAACCACTGGAATACCCAGTCAGGCCTCTCTAAGGCTCCGACACTGGTTGCAGCAACGCCAGTGGAAACAGCGATTGTACCGGCGTCGTCAAAAGCGACTTCAGCGGAACCCAAAGTGCTGGAGATTAAAACTCTCCCTGTTGAGCCGCTCGTACGCGATGAACCAACCCTGGTGCTGGATGGCAGATACGCGTTACGGTGGGTTCAAAGCCAGCCTGCCGATGACTACACCATTCAGTTTGGCGCCTCAGTCAACAAAAGCGAGTTGATAGACTTTGCCAATGAGCATCTCACTAACGGCGCAGTGATATATCCGTTCAAGCGAACTGAAGGCAACCAGGTGATGTATGGCGTTGCAAGCGGCCTGTATGATTCTATGTCTTCAGCACTGGTGGCCATTGATAACATGCCAGTCACCGCAGTTGTGAATGACCCGTGGATTCGACCGATCAAAAAACTGCAGCGACAGGTTAGCCGCACATCTGCTACGACTCGCTGAACACACCGGTAGATAAATAGCGATCACCACGGTCGCAGACAATCGATACAATAAGGCTGTCTGTGACCGTTTCGCTTAACTGAAGTGCCGCTGCTATAGAACCACCAGACGAAATACCACAGAATATTCCTTCTTTTCCCGCCATTTCACGTGCATGGTGTTCTGCCTCTGACTGGCTGACATCAATAATAGTATCGACACGTTCCGGCTCAAATATTTTCGGCAGGTAAGCCTGCGGCCAGCGCCGGATACCCGGTATGTCGGAGTTCTCTTTCGGTTGCACACCGACAATACAGATATCGGGGTTTTGTTCTTTCAGATAACGCGACGTTCCCATGATGGTTCCGGTGGTACCCATCGATGACACAAAGTGCGTAACTTTCTTGTCAGTGCCATGCCAGATTTCAGGTCCGGTCGATAAGTAATGCGCTTCGGGATTATCCGGGTTACTGAACTGATCAAGTACTTTTCCCAACCCCTGAGACTGCATATCAAGCGCCAGATCGCGAGCGTACTCCATGCCCTGTTCACGGGTGACCTGAATAAGCTCGGCACCATAAACAGTCATCGTTTGCTTGCGCTCTTCACTCAGGTTTTCAGGCATGATCAGTTTCATGCGGTAACCACTGATCGCAGCAGCCATTGCCAGCGCTATACCGGTGTTACCACTGGTTGCTTCAATTAACGTATCTCCGGGTTTGATCTCACCCCGCTTTTCAGCTGCCTGAATCATATTGACGGCCGGCCTGTCTTTTACCGAGCCGGCCGGATTGTCGCCTTCAAGCTTGACGGCAATGGTATTA
>CAYZVB010000010.1:0-14353 GCA_964481315.1 uncultured Granulosicoccaceae bacterium | reverse complement strand
AGCTGTGCGGAGTCGCCATTTTTCAAGTAGACCCGCGCCAAACCTTTCGTCCAAAAACACGCTCAACGAATGGTTTACCAAAGTTGATGTCTGGCAGCCCAACGGGTAAAGCAGTCCGATGACAACAATGCTTCAATATCGACAGTAATATCGAACAAGTGTAAATCGGGCATTTTACGCATCCACGTCATTTGTCGTTTGGCGAGTTGCCGGGTCGCAGCAATACCACGCAACACCATTTCATCATACGACACAGTGCCGTCCAGATAAGCCAGCATCTGCCGGTAACCCACACATCGCATGGCAGGTGATGCTGCAGAGATTCGGCTATCGCTTAGCAGATTCCTGACTTCGTTTTCAAAGCCGCTTTCCAGCATTTCGTGGAATCGTTGTTCGATTCTACTGTGCAGCAGCGATCGATCCTGCGGAAACAAACCTATGTTTAAAAAATCAAATTCACCGGGCGTCGAACGGTGATTTTGCAAACTCGACAATGGCACACCGGTGATCTCGAAAACTTCAAGCGCTCTGAGCAAGCGCTGCGGATCATTTTGATTTATACGCCCGGCAGATTCAGGATCGACAGCAGCAAGTTTTGCATGCAGTGAAGACAACCCGGACTGTGCTGCCTGCTGCTCCAGCTTCTCTCGCACTGCAGGCTGTGATGGTGGCAAAGCAGACAGTCCATTCCACAGCGCATTGAAATACAACATGGTACCGCCGGCCAACACCGGTAAACGACCTGAGTTAACCGAAGTCATGATTTCGTTTGTTACATCATCAGTGAATCTCGACACCGAATAAGACTCCCACGGCTCGATCAGATTGATTAACGCATGCGGAGCGACACGCAGTGTTTCAGCATCGGGCTTTGCGGTGCCAATATCCATACGCTTATAAACCAGCGCCGAGTCCACACTAATAATGTCGACGTTATACCGCTCGCGAAGGGCGACCGCCAACCCCGTCTTACCGGAAGCCGTTGGCCCCAGCAGACACAGTACCGGAGGCTTTTTTTCAGTCATCACGGCAAATGCCTGCTGTTCTACCGGCCACGTAAAAACAACGCATCGAGTTGTTTCATATCAAGCTCAACCCAGGTCGGCCTGCCATGGTTGCATTGATCACTGTTGGGTGTTGTTTCCATTTGCCGCAGCAACGCATTCATCTCAGTGGTGGTGAGTTGACGATTGGCACGCACTGATCCGTGGCAGGCCATTGTAGACAACAGCTTATTAATTTCTTCGCGTATACGAAAGCTGTAACCGTTTTCACTAATGTCGGACAATACATCGCGCAGCAGTTGTTCGGCGTCGGCGGTTTGCAATTCAACCGGTACCGAACGGATCACGAGTTGTGCAAGCCCGCGTCTGTCTACCTGCAAGCCGACATCAGAAAAAAGCTTCGTGTTCTTTTCTGCAAGCTCAGCTTCAGCCTCACTTACATGGACAGTAAGCGGCAGCAGCAACGGTTGCGACCGCACTGATCCGTTATCGTATTCACGCTTTAACCGCTCGTAGGAAATACGCTCGTGCGCCGCATGCGCATCAACCAGTATTAACCCTTCGCTACTCTGCGACAACACAAAAGCACCGTGCACATGGGCTACAGCATACCCGAGCCTGGGCGCCTCGGTCGCATCAGTCGCGGACTCCGGCTGATCCCCGATAAGCTTCTTATACAATTCGTTTTGGCGGGCCGGTGATGTTACCGGCTTACCGGCAGACGCCGCCTGAGAATACTGAAAAGCCGGTTTTTGTTCCGGTGCTTCATCACGGACTGACAGGTTCATCGGGGTTTGCACCGGTGGCTGTGCGGGAACTTCAGTCGATGGTGCAGCACTGCGCGGTGCAGCGTCTGCGTGATCTTCACCGGGTACAGCGGCAAGCACTTTGGACACTGTACTTGAAATAAATCCGTGGATAGCGCGACCATCCCGAAAACGAACCTCAAGCTTACCGGGATGCACGTTCACATCTACCTGGCGCGGATCCATGTCCAGATACATCACATAGGCAGGGTGTCTGTTGTGATACAGCAGATCAGAGTAGGCACGCTTAACGGCGTGCATTACGGTTTTGTCTCTGACCATACGTTGATTAACATAAAAATACTGCATGTCAGGCTGGCTGCGACTGAACGTGGCCTTAGCCAACCAGCCTCTTAGCGTGAGGTGATCTGCTTCGCGACTAAAACTATGCGCATGAACCATAAACTCCTGCCCCAACACGCCCTGTAAGCGACTTGCACCTTCGTCATCAACCACCGGTAAGTTAAGCACCTGTTTGCCGTTATGCGTAACTGTGATTGCCACATGCCACGCCGCGAGTGCGATCTTGCGTACCGCGCTTTCTATATGTGCAAACTCTGTTCTGTCAGTACGAAGAAATTTTCGTCGTGCCGGTACGTTAAAGAAGAGGTCTGCAACACTTACCGTGGTACCAGTCGGGTGCGATGCAGGCTTTGACTCAATCGATCCACTGGCACTGTCATAAGAAACCTCACAGGCGTGCGCCTCACCCTTAGGCTTCGATGTAATTGTCAGACGTGAAACCGATGCAATACTCGACAACGCTTCTCCACGAAAACCCATGGTCATGACCGAAGTCAGATCATCAAGCGAACCAATCTTGCTGGTGGCATGTCGCTGCAATGCCACCGGAAGTTCATCGGCACTGATGCCGCACCCGTTATCGCGAATTCGTATCAGCCGGATGCCTCCGGATTCAATTTCAAGTTCAACGCGAGTAGCGCAGGCATCGATACTGTTTTCAAGCAGTTCTTTGACAATAGACGAAGGCCGGTCAATCACTTCGCCGGCGGCGATTTGATTAATCAGATGATCGGGGAGTTGCTGAATCGGCATATTGAGTTCTAACAATCAGCCTCTGCCACGGTAGCCGGGCACTGCCTGGTCTGCGACCCACACACCCTTTGGCAATTCACCGTGCTGAAAAAACACATCGATTGGAATCCCGCCACGTGGATACCAGTAACCGCCAATACGAAGCCACTTCGGGTCGAGCTCAGTGATGAGCCGGCGTGCAATGCTGACTGTACAGTCTTCGTGAAACGCGCCGTGATTTCTAAATGAGGTCAGATACATTTTAAGCGACTTGCTTTCGACGAGCTTGTTACCCGGCACATAGTCAAGAACCAGATGGGCGAAGTCCGGCTGACCGGTCATCGGGCACAGCGAGGTAAATTCCGGTGCAGTAAAACGAATGCAATAGTCGACATCGGTCTGTGGATTTTGCACCGTTTCAAGAATCGCTTCTTCCGGAGACTGCGGCTGCTCAACATTGGCGCCCAGCTGTTTCAGGTTACTGTAAATTGATTGGTCGTCGCTCACGATTTGCCCCTGTAGTCAGTGGCGCATTATAGCGTGTGGCACCTGCGCAAAGGTACAATACAGCTGACTATTTAACCGCAGACCAACACAACCGGGCCGGTAAGCACACACCGCGCAGCAAACCCGCAGAGCACACACCCTATGAACGCAAACGAACTCCGCTCCCGCCAGGATCTTGAAATCGCCGAAAAGCTGATGCAGGCCAACGAAGTGCGGCGCATTAATGAAATGATCGAGAAGCGTGAGGAAAAAGGCCCGATGGGCACACGCCGCAGACTGCTGGCCACCTCGGTACGGTTGAGCAAATCGATGGCTCCATGGCTGCATGAAATGGCAGACGACTGCATTAAACAGCTTGGTGTAACCATTCCACTTGAACTGTATGTGTATGCAAGCCCGAGCTACAACGCCGCCTGTGTCAAACCCGAAGACGGACGCCTGTTCATTATGTTTTCTTCAAGCCTGCTCGAATCTTTCGAAGGCTCGGAGCTGCGCTTCGTACTCGGGCATGAACTTGGACACTACTTATACGGTCACCACGACATTCCCATCGGCTACCTGCTGAACGGACGCAGCCGACCCAACCCGAAGCTGGCGCTCGAGCTTACGACTTGGTCGCGCTACGCAGAAATTTCGGCAGACCGCGCCGGCGCGCACTGCGCTAAAGATCCGCTTGGGGTAGCCAGGTCACTGTTTAAACTTGCATCCGGGCTCAGCAGTAAGCTGGTGCAATTCAACATTGACGACTTTGTTCAGCAGGTTGACGAAATGCAACTCGAAGACGCTACTCCCGGACAGGGCTCGGCACCGGAAGACTGGTTCATGACTCACCCGTTCAGTCCGTTGCGGGTACGCGCTCTGCGTCTGTTCGATGAATCAGTGCTGGCCAAACCCGACGGCACTTCAATAGAAGAGCTCGAGGCCGGCGTGCAGGTACTTATGACAATGATGGAACCGAGTTATCTCGAAGGCCGTACCGACAGTGCCGAAGCAATGCGACGCCTGTTGTTTGCCGGAGCCATCGCCGTTGCCAATGCCGACAATGAAATCTCCGACCAGGAAATTGCCGTATTCGAAAAGTTCTTTGGCGAACGTTCTTTCAGCGATGAACTCAACATTGAAAAACTTACTGCAGGACTTGACGACCGTATCGCGCAAGCCAAAGGCCTGACAACCGTTGCTCAGAGAATGCAGATTATTCGCGACCTGTGTACTGTTGCACGGGCCGACAAAGGCGACTCCGGTTCCGCTGCCGGCATGATCAGGAAAATCGCAGCGGACCTTGAGGTACCGGCACACTTTGTATCCCAGGCGATGTCCATGCATACAGAACTCGACTAACGCCAGGCCGCCTGCTAAACGCAAATTTACCTGCGCATAGCGTTCGTATACTATCTGCCAACCCGCAACGCACAATTTTGGAGTACGCCATGCCTGCGCTTATCACCCCGTACCTGACTGTTAACAGAGCAGACGAGGCTATTACCTTTTACGAAGCGGCCTTTGGCTTTGAAGAGATCGGGCCGCGCCTTGAAGATGCGCAGGGAAACATTATCCACACCGAACTCAAACTCGACGACTGCACCATTATGCTGTCTGAAGAAATGCCCAAGTTCGGTAACAAGGGCCCAAAGTCATTACGCGGCACAAGTGTTCGAATTAATTTACAGGTCGATGATGCTCACGGCACCGCCAGTCGCGCACAAACCGCAGGTGCAAAACTCGAAGCTCCAATTGAAGATCAGTTTTACGGGCATCGGTCAGGCCGATTAATCGACCCGTACGGACACGTCTGGATAATCTCTCAGGAACTGGAAAAACTCAGCAACGAAGAGATAATCAACAGAACCGCTGCCTACTTTAATCAGAAAGAAAACGCCGCAAAGTAACTTATCGCTAACCTGTTGAACGTCAGACTTCCTGACCGGCCAGAAACAGCCAGGTTTCGATAACAGTATCCGGGTTTAGCGACACACTGGATATGCCCTGCTCCATTAACCACTTTGCAAGATCGGGGTGGTCTGACGGACCCTGACCGCATATTCCAACATACTTACCGGCTTTGTTGGCAGCGGCAATAGCCGATGCCAGCATTTTCTTGACCGCTTCGTCGCGCTCATCAAACAGATGGGCAATCAGTCCGGAGTCACGATCAAGCCCTAGTGTTAGTTGAGTAAGATCGTTGGAACCAATCGAAAAACCATCAAATTTCTCGAGAAACTCATCAGCAAGAATTGCGTTACTGGGCACTTCACACATCATAACGATGTTCAATCCATTCTTACCACGCTCAAGACCGTTCTCTTTTAACAACGCCAGCACTTCATCAGCTTCATGCAGGGTGCGTACAAACGGAATCATGATCCAGACGTTGGTCAGATCCATTTCATCACGTACTTTCTTTAACGCTCGGCATTCAAGCTCAAAACACTCACGGAACGAAGAAGAGATATATCGCGAGGCGCCTCGAAAACCAATCATCGGGTTTTCTTCTTCCGGTTCAAACAACTCACCGCCGATCATGTTGGCATATTCATTCGACTTGAAGTCACTGAGCCGCACAATGACCGGATGCGGACTGAATGCACCGGCAAGCGTCGATACGCCTTCAACCAGTTTCTCAACGTAGAAGTCCACCGGGGAGTCGTACCCCGCAAAACGTTCAGCAATTTTACGCTGCAACGGCTCTTCCATCATTTCATAGTTCAGAAGCGCTTTCGGATGCACACCGATAGAGTTACTGATCATGAATTCAAGCCGCAGCAAACCGACACCATGGTTGGGCAGACGCTGAAAATCAAAAGCGCGTTCAGGGTTTCCAACATTCATGGTGATTTTGAATGGCAGCTCCGGTAATGTGTCGAGCTTTATTTCATTAACCTTATACTGCAGTTGCCCTTCATAGACTTTGCCGGTGTCACCTTCGGCACAGGAGACAGTTACATCCAGGCCTTCCTGCAATAACTCTGTGGCGTTGTTACAGCCAACTACTGCAGGTACACCAAGCTCGCGCGCAATGATAGCGGCATGACAGGTTCTGCCACCGCGGTTGGTAACAATGGCAGCGGCGCGTTTCATGACAGGTTCCCAGTCCGGGTCGGTCATATCGGTGACCAGAATATCGCCTTCCTGAACACGTGAAAGCTGATCGATATTCGGAATATTCCGGACTTTACCTGCACCAATACGTTGACCGATACTGCGACCGGTCACCAGAACATTCGATGCCTGTTGATCAAGTTCGTAACGACGAATAACATTTTTATCAGAACGGGACTCAACGGTTTCCGGGCGTGCCTGCAGAATATACAACTTGCCATCGGCACCGTCTTTACCCCATTCAATATCCATCGGACGTCCATAGTGCTGCTCAATTGTTACCGCCATTGCGGCGAGCTCCTGCACATCACTATCACTCAACGAAAACTGCATTTGTTCCTGCACGGTGGTATCAATAGTTTCTACCGCAACGCTCTCGCCATACACCATTTTTATGAGTTTACTGCCGCGATTACGTCTGATGGTTGCAGGCTTTGCTTTAGCAAGTGTCGGTTTGTGCACATAGAATTCATCGGGGTTTACCGATCCCTGCACAACACATTCACCCAATCCCCACGACGACGTAATAAACACCACCTGATCAAAACCGGTTTCTGTATCCATTGAAAACATCACACCGCTGGCACCGATATCACTTCTGACCATTCGCTGAATGCCCGCCGACAACGCCACGTCGGCGTGATCAAAACCCTGATGAACCCGATACGAGATCGCACGGTCGTTGTAGAGTGATGCAAAGACTTCTTTTATACGCAACAAAACGTTGTCAACACCGTTCACGTTCAGGAAAGTCTCCTGCTGCCCGGCGAACGATGCTTCCGGAAGATCTTCAGCGGTTGCCGATGAACGTACAGCAACCGATATGTCGGTGCCGTTCTGCAGCATTGCATAAGCTTCCCGTACTGCCTCCTCTAATTCAGCCGGAAACGGTGTCTGCATGACCTCTGCTCTGATGTCACTGCCAACTTTGGCCAGCGCATCAACATCGTTAATGTCCAAACCATCGAGCAGACCGTTGATCTTCTGGTCAAGCGACTCGTGTGACAGAAAAATTCTGAACGCGTCAGCAGTGGTAGCAAAGCCTCCCGGTACAGATATCCCGGCACCGGCAAGGTTGCTGATCATCTCACCAAGCGAGGCATTCTTTCCGCCTACAACAGGTACATCAGACATTCCCAACTGATCAAAAAAGAGTACGAAGTTATTCAACAGGTTTCCCGCTTTAATGAGCTAAAATGATGGGCTGACAAATCTTGTTTTGATTGTAGCGCCTGCCGGTACAAAATGGACATCAGTATTACCAATGCAAAAAAGACCAACCTTTGTTATTTCCGACCGTACCGGACTCACCGCCGAAACTCTAAGCCAGAGTTTGCTGAGCCAGTTTCCAAGCGTACAGTTCGACATTGAAAACCTGCCGTTTATCGACACGCCTGACAAAGCACGACAAACCGCAGAGGTTCTAAACAACACGGCCGCCCGCATCGGTGTCAAACCCCTGGTGTTTGCCACACTGGTGAATGACGAAATGCGCGAAATTATCGCCGGTGCCAATGTCGTCTTTTTTGACTTATTTGATACTTTTATCGAACCACTTGAAAAAGAACTTGATGTTGAGTCGTCACACTCTGTAGGCAAATCACACGGTGTGCTCGATTTCGCACAATACTCGGCGCGTATGAGCGCAGTTAATTTCGCCATGACCACTGACGACGGCATGGAACTCGATCACTACGCCAGAGCCGACGTTGTCGTTATCGGTGCATCGCGTACCGGTAAAACCCCGACCTGTCTCTATCTGTCGCTGCAATTCGGTATTTTTGCGGCCAACTACCCGCTCACCGACTCTGATCTGCACACTACAGAATTGCCGGAATCGTTACGCCCCTACCGCGAAAAGCTGTTCGGCTTAACAATTGATCCGTTCCGGTTACAACAAATCCGGCAGGAAAGATACGCCGGAGACATTTACGCTGCAGCGAAAACCTGTCAGTTCGAAGTAGCGCAGGCCGAAGCGATGTATCGCTCGGCACAAGTCCCTTTTGTGAATACGACAAAGAAATCAGTCGAGGAAATCGGCGCTTATATCATTCATCAGGCGTCCCTCAGGCGTAAGTTCTGAGAAAGCCACCACCAGCCCAAGAAGATGTGAAAGGTGGGAGGCGTGGCAGCGAAGTTTTTGCGGAATTTGCCGATATCGCTTTAAAGTCCGGGAAATGACCCGGCGCTAACCCACTGCCGCTATAATACCTGCAGTAAAACTCTACTTGAGCGCGTTGATGAAAATTCTGGTTACCGGCACCGCGGGCTTTATCGGCTCGGCACTCGCCACCAAACTCCTTAACCGGGGTGACCACGTTATCGGTATCGATAACCTCAATGACTACTACGACCCGTCTCTAAAACTGGCAAGACTGGAAAAGCTCACCAGTCACAGCAACTTCACCGAAGCCAGAATGTCCATCGAAGACAAGGCGGCAATGGATGCGGTATTCAGAGAGCATAACCCCGACCGTATTGTGAACCTTGCCGCCCAGGCCGGCGTGCGTTATTCACTGGAAAATCCGTACGCCTATGTCGACTCCAACATTTATGGTTTTCTGAATATTCTGGAAAACTGCAGACACTGTGGCATCGAACACCTGGTCTATGCGTCAACCAGTTCGGTGTACGGCGCACACACCAACATGCCGTTTTCGATACATGATCACGTCGACCATCCGGTCAGTCTGTATGCGGCAACAAAAAAATCCAATGAACTGATGGCGCACACCTACGCTCACCTGTTCAATATCCCTACCACCGGGCTGCGCTTCTTCACCGTGTATGGCCCGTGGGGCCGACCGGATATGGCGCTGTTTATGTTCACGAAGAAAATTCTGGCCGGCGAACCGATTGATGTGTTTAACCACGGCAATCACAAGCGCGATTTCACCTATATCGATGACATCGTCGAGGGTGTGATAAGAGCACTGGACAAAGCTGCCACACCGGACCCCGAATGGCGTAGTGATGCACCCGATTCTGCAACCAGCGCAGCACCGTATCGCGTCTACAACATCGGCAACAGTGAACCGGTAAATTTAATGCGCTACATCGAAGTGCTTGAAGAGTGCCTGGGTAAAAAGGCGGAATACAATCTACTACCGCTCCAGCCGGGTGATGTGCCAGACACTTATGCCGACGTTACCGATCTGGTAAACGATGTCGGTTATCGACCGGCAACTTCTGTCGAAGACGGAATCGCTGCTTTCGTTGAGTGGTATCGCGAATACTACAAAGTCTAGTGACAACCGCGGGCTAACCGCTGCTAAGCCATTGTGTCGCAGACAATGAAAAGGCCGATATAAAATCGGCCACAATAGCACTGCATTACTTTTTTATTGTGTCCTTCCGTGGAAGCTACTACAGAATGTTGACGGGGCAGCAATACACTGCCCCGTCGATCCTGATAAGTATTCCTTAGAAGGATTTCGCGAACAGAATGCGATAGTCAGTTAAATCTGTATCGCTATCCAGAACGTTTACACGTGTGCTGATGCTCATGTCGCCACCGAGGTCGTAACCAGCGTCGAAGCGAATTTTGCTGTCATCACCTTCCTGCTCAGCTTCGTAAGTCAGCGCCAGGCTCAGGTCGCCAGCACCCCAACCAGCTTTCGCACTGATTGTCTCTTCACCGTCGAAGTCTTTGAATGCAACACCGACTGAAGCACCTGCGAATGAGAAAGAAGCACCTGCTGACAGGCGAGTAGTGTCGTCTGCGTCAGCGAAGCCCAGGCCGATACCAAAACCACCGGCGTTGAACTTGACACCAGCCGCGATTTTGTCGCTGTCGTTGGCTGGAGACCAGTTAACACCAACAGTGGCAGAACCGAAAGAACCGGTGTAGCTGATACCGCGCTCTTCACCACCGATGTCAGCCAGAATGTCGCCCGCTACCTGACCATACTCAAGTGCATCAGGAACCTCACCGATTCGGATATCACCGAAATCACCCTTGATACCAACGTGAATGTTGTCACCAGCACCAGGTCCGGCATTTGACAGGCCGAAATCAGCGCGCCAGTTACCGTAAGCAGTCAGGCCGTTGTTCATCTCGTGAGTAGCAGCAACATTCAGCATTGAATCGTCAGAGGCGAACTTCAGGTCACCAGGAGAGCTGGCTGGCACCGCTTCGGTTACAATTGCACCAGTTGCATCCACTTCTTGAGCAACTGCATCAATGTCGTCTGCGTCGCTGCCGCCGATAATGATACCGACATAACCAGTCAGTGTTACTTCTGCTTGAGCCATTGGAGCTGCAGCAATACCTGCCAGTGCCAGTGCCGCTGCCGTCTTAGTCATTTTCATTTAGTGTGTCTCCAGTCAGGTATTCTGATTTTATTAACTAGTTGTTATTAACATTTGCCGCTCCGAGGGAGGCGACTACGCTGCCGATGCGTAAAGCCGGCGACAACGACCACTGCGACCCTCAGCCGGAAAGTTCCGCCGCGACACAGTGCGTAGGAGAAATGCTAACTATAGATTTGCAGAAAAACAACATTAATTTGTGACTTAAATGGTAATTCTAATTGCTATTGTGAAAGTTTGTGGCAAAAAACCTATGTTTTTCCAGCATTTAGACAAAAGCAAATCCATTTGTTGCAGTTTTGCTACAAACTGGAAAGAAACTAAACCGGCATTTTTTCAGGTTGTCTGCGCGCAAATCAGCCTCTGATCAATGCTATCCTTTGTCAATTATTGGAATTGCCAATAGTAGAATGCAATCAAACCAGTCCAACCAAAACCGCTACCGGCAGCTGCGCGCTTTTTGCCAAACTGCCAAAGCAGGCAGTATTTCAAAAGGTGCAGCAAGACTGCAGCTAAGCCAGCCGTCGGTGTCGCTGCACATTCAGGCACTTGAGAAAGAACTGAATATTTTGCTGTTCGAACGACGTGGACCGAGAATCCGCCTGACGCCCGCCGGGCAGCTGCTGCTGGAAATGGCTGAACCGCTGGTTGAGGGCATGGACAATCTGGTCGACTCCTTCTGCTCGGCAGTCAGCGACGTGACATCTGGTCCGCTGGACATCGCAGCCGGCGAATCGACCTTGTTGTACATATTGCCGGAGCTCACCAAGCGGTTTATGGACGAATTCCCGGCCATCTCAGTGCGGCTGCACAATGTCACCGGGCGCGATGGCATGATCAAAATGCGCGATGACTCGGTTGACTTCGCGATTGGTGCGATGGACGAAGTGCCCGAAGACCTCACCTATTTCCCGATCTACAACTACGAACCAATACTAATCGTACCGCTCGACCACCCACTGGCCGACCAGCAGACCGTCACACTTGAAGATATCAGCCCGCACGGATTCATCCTGCCGCCTCGAAGCCTTAGCACACTCAATCTGATTGATGCAGTATTTAAGGAGCACGGCATGAGCTGCCAGGTGGTGCTGGAAGTCGGCGGCTGGGAGGTCATAAAACGCTACGTTGAACTCGGCCTTGGCATTAGCATTGTGACCAGCTTTTGCCTGCGTGGTCACGAGCGAGTCCATAAAATACCGGTCGGTAAGTTCTTTCCAAGCCGCAGTTTTGGCGTGGTGCTGCGGCGCGGGAAATTTCTATCGCCTCAGGCCAAAGCGTTTCTGGAATTTATGGATGCAGATTTCTTTTCAAGCCACGGCAACTACGGGCAACCGGAAACCGGCAGCAACATTGAGTTTGCTGCACTGTCCGAACTCAAGCACCAGCTACATACCTCGGCCCTGCAAAACACCAGAGCCGTTAACGAGACGGTTACTGATCAACAAACGACCGAATAACATCGCACCCGTACGCCAACATCAGCAGCAACAATGACCACCAACACAAACAACACACACCTCTGGAAGCCAAGCGCAACTGTTGCTGCAGTGATTGAACGCGATGGCAAATTCCTGATTGTCGAAGAACCCCGCGAACACGGCATAGTGTTCAATCAACCGGCCGGCCACCTTGAAGAAGGTGAAAGTCTGATGAATGCAGTTATTCGGGAAGTGCGTGAAGAAACCGCGTGGAAGTTTACGCCTGAATTTATTGTTGGAATTTATCGATGGCAAAGTCAGGCCCTTGGCAAAACACATATTCGCACCACATTCTGTGGCAGCGTGTCTGATCATGACCCGAACCAGGAGCTGTTCGATGGGATAATCAGAGCCGACTGGAAAACACTTGATGAACTCCGCCACAGCAATCAACTGCGAAGCCCGCTGGTACTAAGGTGCATTGCAGACTATCAGGCCGGCGCTCGACACAGCCTGGATCTTTTACACGACATTGACAGTGACTGAAACAACTCAAAATCACATTATTATCGGCATGTCCGGTGGTGTCGACTCATCAGTCGCTGCATACCTGCTAACACAGGAGAAGCACGTCCGGCTTGACGGCGTGTTTATGCAAAACTGGGAAGAAGACGAAGGCGACCACTGCACAGCAATCGAAGATTTTCGCGATGCAGCCGGTGTGTGCACGCAGCTGGGCATTCCGTTGTCGAGCGTAAATTTCTCTGCCGAGTACTGGCAGTCGGTATTTTCCGGCTTTCTTGATGAATACAACGCGGGGCGAACACCCAACCCGGATATTCTGTGCAATAAGGAAATTAAGTTCAAAGCTTTTCTCGACTACGCAAAAAATCAGGGTGCCGACAAAATCGCCACCGGCCACTACGTGCGCTGCGATCGCGATGATCATGGCCGTTACCGGCTACTCAGAGGTGCAGACGACAGTAAGGATCAGTCGTATTTCTTGCACACGCTTGATCAGCATCAGTTGTCGCACGCCTGCTTTCCGGTCGGCGACCTGCTGAAGTCAGACCTGCGGGCCATAGCGCAGGAGCTCAACCTTCTGGTACATAATAAAAAAGACAGTACCGGGATATGTTTCATTGGCGAACGGCAGTTTCAGCAGTTTCTGAGTGAGTATGTTGCAGCCAAACCGGGAACAATCCAAACCGAAGACGGTGATGTAATCGGGCGCCATCAGGGCATCGCGTTTTACACAATCGGACAACGCAAGGGCCTCGGCATTGGTGGCAGCGCACACCATTCAGCAGAACCGTGGTACGTGATAGAAAAAGAAGTTGAAAGCAACACACTGATTGTCGGTCAGGGACATGACAACCCGCGGCTACACAAAAATTCGTTGTTTGCCAGTCAGGTGCACTGGATCAGAGAAGTGCCGGAGCAGGATTTTAAATGCACTGCAAAAGTTCGCTACCGGCAGCGTGACTGTGAATGTACAATTCGACCTACGGAAAACCATCAGGCCATTGTTGAGTTCTCTCAAAGCGTTCGTGCAATCACACCCGGGCAGTCAGTGGTTTTTTATCACGGCGAAGAATGCCTTGGTGGCGGTATCATTGAATACGCCAGATAAATCAGCCAACTAACCACAGCACCGACACAACGTATTATGCCCTCCTCCCTGGACCATCAAACCATTGCACTAAGCGGCCTTTTCATGGCGGCTGAACTGGTCCAGAAGCTGGCCCACACCGGTGAATACAATGAAAGCGTTATGCGAATTTCACTGGAATCGCTGTTTACGCTCGACGCCGACAGCGTGCCTGCTGTGTTTGGCGGCAAACAAAATTTAAAACCCGGCTTGCAGAGACTGGTCGCACAGTTGTCAGGTTCAGACACCAACCCCGACATGCAGATCACCCGCTACGCACTAACGCTGCTGAAACTTGAAAGCAAGTTGCAACAAGGGTCCGCAACCATGGACAGAATTCGCCGCGGCCTGCTTGAGGCAGACAAACTGCGCATGCACTACGACACACTCGACAACAACGTGATCCAAATGCTGGCCAGAATTTACAGCGACAACATCAGCCCTGTTTCGCCGCAGGTCATGGTGCACGGAAATGAAGAGTATCTAAAGAAAGAAACCTGTGCAGACAGTATCAGGGCC
>CAYZVB010000009.1:32675-36293 GCA_964481315.1 uncultured Granulosicoccaceae bacterium | reverse complement strand
ACTGCAAATGTAGCTGCTCAATTGTTCCGGACTGCAAATAGCCGGCAATGGCAGTGTCGTAAGTGGCAGTATGCGCAAACGCTTTTTGCGCCAACAGCAACCGTGTTGAATCTGAAACTGATTTGTCTGTAGTAATCTCTTCGATAACGCGCGCGTAGTCGTCCGGTGAAGTGACCACAGTAACATCGCGATGATTCTTGGCCGCAGCACGAATCATTGCCGGGCCGCCTATATCGATATTTTCAATGGCATCTTCAAAACTGCAATCGGGCTTTGCGATAGTTTCCTGAAACGGATAGAGATTCACCGCCACCAGATCTATTCCGGTAATACCATGGGTTTGCATCACATCGGCATCGGTATCGCGTCGCCCGAGAATGCCGCCGTGTATCTTTGGATGCAGGGTTTTAACACGACCATCCATAATCTCCGGAAACCCGGTTACCTCGGCCACTTCAATAACCGACACATTGTTGTCAGCCAGTGTTTTTGCCGTGCCGCCGGTAGAAAGTATTTCAACGCCGTGTTGTGCCAGTCCGCGTGCAAAATCAACTACACCGGTTTTATCGGACACACTGATAAGTGCACGTTTGATTTTCTTTGACATGATGGAGTCAGTTTACCTGGGATTATTGGGAAGACCCGGTAAATACCGCGACCGGTGTTTTACCGGTCGCTATAGTTACCTGCCGGACCATACCGGCGCTTAGGCAAGATTGTACTGAAGCAGTTTTTTTCGCAATGTACCGCGATTAATACCGAGACACACCGCGGCGCGACTCTGATTACCGCGACACTGCTGTAAAACAACTCTTAACAGCACTTCTTCCACCTGTCCGATGACCAGATCATGCAGTGCACTGGGTTGTTCACCGTTGAGTGTATGGAAGTATTTAACCAGTTCTTTTTCAACCTGCTCCTGCAGCGGAGTGCCTGCTTCCACAGTCATGATGCAAGACTCAATGCAGGTTCGTCTGAAAGAAAGAAATTTTCTACCTGTTGCAGCTGTTCACTGCTGTTTTCAAGTTTATATACCTGCTGTCTGAACTGTGCAGCATGCGGTTTACCTTTGCAGTACCAGGCAATGTGCTTTCTGGCAATACGAACACCACTGTATTCACCGTACAGGTCATACAAATTTTGCAGATGCCACTTTAGTACCGAAGCTTTTTCAGTTGCAGTTGGCGGGTTTAAGTGTTTTCCGGTATTCAAAAAATGCTTTATTTCCCGAAAAATCCACGGGTTTCCCTGCGCTGCACGACCGACCATAATGCCCCACGCACCAGTCATGTCCAGCACCCTTTGCGCATCACCCGGCGTGTTGATGTCTCCGTTAGCCAGTACCGGCAAGTTAACACACTGAACAATCTGTGCGATTGTTTCATATTCTGCTTCCCCCAGGAATTTGTCTGCTCTGGTGCGCCCATGTACAGACAACATCGCAACACCACATTGTTCTGCAATCTGTGCGATGCGTACACCATTTTTATTTGCCCGGTCAGGCCCAGTTCTTATTTTTAGTGTGACCGGAATGTCGACGTTGTTTACAACTTCGGCAAGGATGTTTTCGACCAGCTTTTCGTCCGACAACAATGCTGAACCAGCTAACTTGTTGCACACTTTTTTTGCCGGGCAACCCATATTGATATCAATAACATCAGCCCCGCGCCTGCAATTTAGCATTGCCGCTTCGACCATCATTGCAACATCACCACCGGCAATCTGCACAATACGCGGCGCAGGTTCACCGGTGTGGTCCATGCGGGTTTGTGTTTTTTTGGTGGCAAACAGGGCGGAGTTGGAGGTAACCATCTCGGAAACTGCCAGATCGGCGCCGAGACGCTTGCACAATATTCTGAACGGTCGGTCGGTAACTCCGGCCATCGGCGCAAGGACTACAGGTTGTTCAAATTTATAACTGCCAATCTGCATCTGTGCTCTCGCGAATTCTCAAACCCTACAGCGCCGTCTTGGCGAGCCGAGTAGTTTATCAGAGCAGCAATGAGTATTCAGAGAAAATGGCTGACGCAGATCAACAATTTACCTTATTGAGTTAGGCAAAAAATCAATCCACTACATATAGCATTCGCAGTGCTTTGCGAGCTGACCACAACGTGACAGCTGATCAATAGCTACGGTTTTATTAGCAGCAAACAATAAGCAGGCAGGCAACAAGGGGACCACAGCATGTTACGCGCTGCGTTATTTGTCACAGCAAACTTTCGATCTGTTTCGACTTTGAACGTGAATAACTTTGGTGTGTCTAGTGCTATTCAAAGACCAGCACTGACGAAGAGGCTTCAGGGCCGGGATCGAGAATCTCAAAACTGATACGCACCAGCTCATCACCAGGCAGTGTGTCATTCAGTGCTTCGGGTTCCAGGTAATCGGCAGGCTGAAACTTACGCGTTGCAACGGTTTCGCCTTCACTGTCACTCATGGTAACCGACAGTACCGGATAGGGTTGCGGGAAAGGTGCACGATTGATGAGCTCCACATTAATGACCAGCACATCAGAAAGTGTTGGGTGGCTGTTCATTCTATGACCCAGAAGATCAAGCCGAGAGAGATCTTTAGCTGCTTCAAGCTCGCACCCGGTAACACTGCAAAATGCACTCAACACCGGCTCGGGCAGGTCAAGCTTTGCCACCTGATCCCGGGCCACGTACAACACGCCCATCAGGGCGACGGCGCAGCATAGTAACGGCACCAGCATGGATTTTTGCTGCGACGAACGACGTGTGGTTTCAGCTGCAGATGACAACGGCACAACGTCGCCGCCACGTTTGGTCACATGGTCACGCAGCGCTACCGCGGATTCGCTTTCGTACATCGCCGTATCAGCAGCGGCACTGTTGTGATTGCCGGTGTGATCGCGGGTGACAGACTCCTGATCCAGTTTCGCATCACTGAGAGGCGGTTGCTGCAGTGCCACATCGGGTGCTGCAGCATCTGCTGTCTGTTGTGGTGCAGTCAGATCGTTGTCGATGATTTGTTCGGCAGTGCTTTGCGGCAGTTCGGCCGCTGGCTTTTCGGCACTGCCGGAATCAAGCGCAAGTGTCCGTTCAAACTCAAGCGTGGTGCTGTCGAGCGGACTGCCCGAGGGCACTTTGCCATAGTCGAGATCGGGAGAATAGAACCCGTCATTGACTTGTACGTTGCTATCACCCGCGGGTGTACCGGGGTGATCGTCGAGCACAATGGTCGCCGCATTTTCGAGATCTTCGCCGCTCACGTAACTTTCCAGCGCTACGGCCGGTGATTTCTGCTGTTGCTGTGCCTCACTATGTCTTACTTTCCGGGTTACTGTCGGCACCTGCGGCTCACTAAATTCTTCTTCAACAACCAGTTGTAAGCGGGCGTTGAACACGTTCAGACACTCACCGCAGCGAACCCGCGGGTCCTGCGACTCAACCAGTTCCTTACTGATTTCAAATTTGGTGTTGCAGTGGCTGCATTGCGTAATCATTGCGGTAGACCCGGTATTGTCTGATCGGCGTAGTATCGCAACTCAGGGCTGCAAAACGCCGAACCTTTTTGCACTGTAAAGTGCCCATTGATCGCGTATTTCGGTTTCTTCGTGCTGAAACCGCGTTGCGTACGCGCCAGCTAGTAAGC
>CAYZVB010000009.1:0-32665 GCA_964481315.1 uncultured Granulosicoccaceae bacterium | reverse complement strand
CGCCGCCCGGCAGGTCGCGATCGCTTCGACAGATATCAATGCGATCGCCTACACGGTTGGGTACGGCATTTTCTTCAGTCGCGTGCAGTGCCTGCGGGTCAATGTCGAAGGCGTACACCCTGCTCGCACCCAGCATGGTCGCGGCAATGGCGAGAATGCCGGAACCACAGCCGTAATCGATGACCGACCTGCCTTCAAGCGGCTGTCGCGACAGCCACTGCAAACACAAATAAGTAGTTGCGTGGGTGCCTGAACCGAATGCCAGACCCGGATCGATGCTGATATTTACTGCCTTCGGATCGGGCGGACTACAAAACGATGGCACCACCCACAGCTTGTCACTGACTTCTATCGGCGCGTAGTCGTCCATCCAGGCCCGTTCCCACTGCCGCCCCTTAAGCATCTTGCTGCGCAGCTGATTAAGATCGATCACCGGCACTGCATTGTGCACCAGCCTGCACAGCAGTTCCGGTTCGGCATCTGCTGCAAACATGCCGGTTATTTCAACCAGTGACCACAGCGGCTGGGTGCCCGGTGCCGGTTCGTGGATCGGCTGATCCTCGGCGTCTGCAAACGTGCACGACAACGCGCCAAACTGCAGAAGTGCATCTTCCACTGCCTGCGCATGTTCGCGGGCAACGCTGACGGTGATCAGCAGATAGTCGTCACTCACCGTCGCGTCTGACCACAGCAATGCGCCGCGGCACTACGAAATTCCAAGTTTCTTTTCGAGGTAGTGAATATCGGTACCACCCTCGGCAAAGTGCTCGTCATCCATAATCGATATCAGCAACGGAATGTTGGTTTTTATGCCAACGATAAACGCCTCGCTTAGCGCACCACGCATACGGGCCAGTGCAGACTCGCGACGGTTGCCATGCACAATAAGCTTGCCGATCATGGAGTCGTAGTAAGGCGGCACGGTATAGCCGTTATAGATGTGCGAATCGACACGCACACCCAGACCACCGGGCGGATGAAACTGCTCCACCAGACCGGGGCTTGGCATAAAGGTATCAGGGTCTTCGGCGTTTATCCGGCACTCAAAGGCGTGACCTTTGATTTTGATGTCTTCCTGCTGGTAGGCCAGCGGGTCACCGGCAGCGATGCGCAGCTGTTCTTTAACGATATCAACGCCTGTGATCATTTCGGTAACCGGGTGCTCAACCTGTACACGCGTGTTCATTTCAATAAAGTAGAACTCTCCGTTTTCGTACAGAAATTCAAATGTACCGGCACCTCGATAACCAAGTCTTTTACAGGCATCGACACAACGCGCACCCATGTAGTCGCGCTGCTCCTGGGTAATACCCGGTGCAGGTGCTTCTTCGACCACTTTTTGATGGCGACGCTGCATGGAACAATCACGCTCGGCCAGATGAATGGCATTGCCGTGCGTGTCGGCAAGCACCTGAAACTCTACATGGCGAGGCTTTTCAAGAAACTTCTCCATGTAAACAATATCGTTATTGAAAGCACCGGCTGCTTCGGTTTTGGTTAGCTGTATAGATTCAATGAGCTCGGCGTCGCTGTGAACCACACGCATGCCGCGACCACCACCACCACCGGCTGCCTTAATAATGATTGGGTAACCGATTTTGTTGGCAAGCGACAGATTAGTATCGGCGTCTTCACCAAGCGGTCCGTCGGAACCCGGAACACATGGCACACCGGCAGCACGCATTTCACGTATTGCACTAACCTTGTCACCCATCAGCCGGATTACGCCGGGTGGCGGGCCAATGAAGGTAAACCCGCTCGACTCTACACGTTCGGCAAAGTCAGCATTTTCCGATAAAAACCCGTAACCCGGGTGAATAGCATCGGCGTCGGTAATTTCTGCCGCACTAATCAGGGCCGGTATGTTGAGATAACTGTCAGTTGATTGAGGCGGACCTATGCAGACCGCTTCATCGGCAAGCCTGACATGCTTAAGTTCTCTGTCTGCAGTGGAATACACCGCCACTGTGCCAATACCCATATCACGGCAACAGCGCATGATGCGTAGTGCGATTTCACCACGGTTTGCGATTAATACCTTTTTCATTGGCTTAGTCGTCAACAACCATTAACGGCTGACCGAACTCTACCGGCTGACCGTCTTCTACCAGCACGGCCTTAATGGTGCCGCTGACTTCGCTCTCGATCTGGTTGAGAATTTTCATGGCTTCAACAATACAGATAGTGTCGCCCGGCTTGACGGTCTGGCCAACAGAGACAAAAGCAGGTGACCCAGGGGATGGCGAGGCGTAAAAGGTGCCGACCATTGGCGACTCGATGACCGTACCTTCGGGAGCCGACGGTGCGGCAGGTGCTTCGGGCTGCGTTGCAGCAGGCGCTGCCGCCGGCGGTGGAGCGACCACCTGAGTTACCGGCAGTGGCGCCGGTGCGGCAACCGCGCCGGACAGCGACCGGCTAATACGGACCGATTCTTCGCCTTCCTTGATTTCGATCTCGGAGATACCCGACTCTTCGAGCAGCTCAATGAGTTTTTTAACTTTGCGAATATCCATGACAACCCAGGTTCTGTAGAATACGTGGCGGAGTTTCGTTTACTGCGGAAACCGGTGTTTCCGCCAGACTCGTCTGAAAGATGGCCAAAGCGCCTCCGGCAATACCACCGGCGGGCTTGCCTGCTGGCAATTCTGAGGCACGGAAACAAACAGTTTCAAGTATTTTCGCCGCATTAAGTGCCATCTTCGCTGCAGTTCGCGGCATGTTAGCACAGTTTCACCCCGCAACTGATGAATATTGACTGATTATCCGCCGGGATTACACATCTGGTCGCGTCCCCCAGCCTTACAAAACATCCATGTCCGGCTGTTTCCCCTGCAGCAAAATAAACAATATGACCGAGATCCCTGAAAACAACGCCGCCACCACACCCGCTGATGGATTTGCCAATTTATCTCCGGACCTGATAATCGATGCCATTGAAGCGCAGTCACTGTTGTGCGACGGCCGACTGCTGGCACTAAACAGTTATGAAAACCGTGTTTACCGGGTAGGTATTGACGACAGCAGCCCGCTGATTGCGAAATTTTATCGTCCGGGTCGCTGGACACGTGAGCAAATCATTGAAGAACACCAGTTTGCGCAGGAGCTGGCCGATGCCGAAATCCCGGTGGTCGCACCGCTTGAAGACAACGCCGGTCAAACATTGCGGGAACACAGCGGTTTTTACTTTGCGCTGTATCCGATGCGTGGAGGACGCTCACCGGAGCTCGACAACCCGCAGCAGCTGCAACTGGTCGGACGCTTTATCGGGCGACTGCATAATGTTGCCGAACGCGGTCAGTTTACCCATCGCAGCGCAATTAATACGCAAACTCTGGGTGAGGCACCGGTTCGCTATCTGATTGAAAACAATCGCCTGCCACCGGAACTGACTGCGGCTTACCGGAGTGTTTGCCAAGACCTGCTGGGTAAAGTTGCCGATTGCTTTGAACAACACGACAAGTTAACCACACTGCGGCTGCATGGTGATTTTCATCCGGGAAACATTTTAATGCGGGATGAGTCGATCCACATTGTCGACCTTGACGACACCCGTACCGGCCCTGCGGTACAGGATCTGTGGATGTTTCTATCCGGCGACCGCCAGTACCAACAGGCGCGACTGGCAGATCTGTTAGATGGCTATACGATGTTTCGCGAATTTAACCCGAGAGAACTCGGCCTGGTAGAAGCGTTGCGAACGCTGCGTATTATTCACTACGCCGCATGGCTCGATCAGCGCAGTGAAGAGCCTGCCTTTCAACAGGCTTTTCCGTGGTTATCGGGCAATCGCTACTGGGACGATCATATTCTTGCGTTAAAGGAACAAAGCTCTGCACTCGATGAGCCGGTATTGATCTGGGACTAATCACAGCACAACGTATTAACTAATAAACTCAACACCATCCACAGCGTCGCATTCAAACCCGAATACCTGTGCGTAAAACCATAGCTCGGCAGAGAATGCCTTAATAATATTTTTACTTTGCCGAAACCCGTGCCCCTCTCCTTCAAACGGCACATAGGCAACGTTAAGTCCTTTCTTTAGCAGCACATCAATCATCATCTCAGCCTGACTTGGCGGCACTACTTTGTCATCGAGCCCCTGTAGAAAAATCACCGGGCAGCTAATGGCATCGACATGGTTAATGGGTGAACGCTGTTGATATAGCGCTTCTTCCTGCGGGTAAGGCCCGACCAGAGTATCGAGATAACGCGATTCAAATTTGTGTGTGTCTTCAGCCAGAGCGGTGAGATCGGTGACACCGTAAAGACTTGCACCGGCTTTAAATGTATTGGTAAACGCCAGTGCAGCAAGCGTTGTAAAACCACCGGCGCTGCCGCCACGAATTGCCACGCGTTGTGGATCAATTAGATTCTGCTCTGCCAGATAACGTACCGCGTAGTCGCAATCTTCCACATCAACCACACCCCACTGCCCTTTCAGTGCATCGCGGTACTGTCTGCCGAATCCGGTACTGCCACGATAGTTTGAATCAAACACTGCAAACCCGCGGTTGGTCCAAAACTGTATTTTTAAACTCAGATCATTATGGGTGGTGGAGGTGGGTCCGCCGTGTATCATCACAATCAGCGGAGGCAATTCGCCATCAGGCCCCTGATATTGCCTGTTGCACGGCGGATAATAAAAACCATGCGCTGTTTGACCGCCGGCACTCTCATAACTGATTGCCTGACCGGCCGAAACATCGTCACTGTCGAGCGTAAGCGTCGATGCACTGATAACAGCAGTTTCCATTACCCCGGATTTTTGAATATCACTGACATATAACGTTGGAAACGAGTGCGGCGATTGCGCTGTGTAACACACCCTGCCGTCTGCGGCATACACCGAATCATAACTGCTGTGCGACCCCGGCAGTTGCGTGCACTGCCCGCTCTGCACATCAATGGTAATAAGCGATTCCTCACCCGACTGCGTATAAGATGAAACGATGGTGGTGTCGTTTAAAAACGCATAACGACGCATGCCAAATATCCATTGCGGCATACCGAACTCTGCTGCCATTTCGCAAACGTTTCTGCCGTCAGCTGCGGCATAAATATTCCACCAGTTGGAACGGTCGGATACATAAAAGAGTTCTGACCGCGGACTCCACTGCGGTTGAAAAATCGATTCCTGATCACCACCGGCAACTTTAACGGCAGAATTGATTTCATTATCTCCGGTGACATCGGCCACCCACAGCGTGGTGCCGTCCCAAGGCATATTCGGATGATTCCAAGACAACCAGCACAACTGATTTCCATCAGGTGAAAAAGAGGCTGAAGCGTAGAAGTCTTCTCCTTCACTTAACGCGGTGACTTCACCGTTTTCAATATCAACTGACACCAGCAGGTTTTGTGGTTCCGATAACTCCGGCGCATGGCGTTCAGCCACCGCTACCAGCATATTTTTCTTTTCACTAAAAGCGAAGTCAGCAAAGCGCAGGTCTTCACGAGCAGTAATTTTGCGAAATTTACTATTTTGATCACTCAGATAAATCTGCTGATCATTGAAGTTCACACAAAAAACACCTACAGAAGCAGGTAAATAACTGGCACCGCCGTATTCATGAACACGGGTTCTGCAGTTATATTCGGCAGGCAGCACTTCAGTTGCGTCTGTTCCATGCAACGGCCGCCTGACGATAACGCTGCGCCCTTGTTCCTGCGGGCGGCTCTCCATCCAGTACAGTGCATCGTTAAAAATAAACGGTTGCGACAATCCAATATTGGACGCCACCATTGACTCCGGAGTGATTGTCGATGCCCAGGTACCGTAAGGTGCTGTTTGTTTTGCCACGAATGCTATACCGGTGTGTTGAGGAACTTAAGCCAGGCTTCAAGGTGTTCAATCATTTCACTTCGGGCCAGCCTGCGGTCCGGCGCTTCATCGTCGAAGTTTGAGTCAATCACTACCGTTTCAGGCGTAATGCTGACACTGTGAGCATTACCGTTAAATTCTGCATGCGACTGATCACTTTTAAGCGTGGCTATTAAATCACCGGTGACGGTCGCCGACCCCTGCAGGTCTGTTTGAATAAACGTTGCCAGCCTGTCGTCCCGACCGCGCGCGCAGGCGTTGCCGTCTTCGTCTCTGTAAAATTCCAGCTCTGCCATGTTTTTAGTCTCTGCGGTAAACGGGGAATGCGGTGTTGATATCACCTTTCGATAAAGTGTAACCCTGAATATCAAAGCCGAGTCCGGATGCGCCCTGCCAGGGTTGCTTGTTTTTATTGGGGCTGTTGTTGTACGCCTTCACAATCACATCAACAACCTCCTGCTCCGACATGGAGTCTGGAAAAAAGCTCGAAAACTTCTGCTTCCACTGATTGCCATCACGAATTTCAATGTTGGCCGTATAAACACCCGCACTGTTCGGCTGATCACGGATGTTAACGATTCTGGCACCGTCGGCATCACGACCACCTGGCCTTGAATGGTAACCAACCGGCTTACCCTTACGATTGATTTCCCCTTCGAAAACATGGTGCAGGTTAACTGCAGGACGCGTGTTCGACCATTTTTTACCGGACTGGTAAGCAGCAACGGAACCACCTGAACCAGCCGACGTTGTGTTATTACCGGACTGATTGACCGTCGAGGTGCTTCCACCACCGGCCAGTTGATTGAGATCGATACCAAACTGATCGAGGTTAACACCGAGCGCTACCAAAATGGCAGCGACAATCGGGATGATTACTTTTCTGTTCAACATAAATTTTTCTTCTACGGGTTAAGCTTTACTTTAAGCGGGATACTTCATTAACCATTCGATGGAAACACCCGGCCTGCAAACAACTTTCGTGCAGTCCGGACAATGGCTGCCTTGTTTATCTGTATATCAACGCCATTGCCTGCAGTATTCATTAACACACCGGTCTGACCAATAGGATGTTCTACCTGCACCAGTACGTCACCGGCATTAGCATTGGTGTCAGGCAATTCTGCCAATGCTGCCGCAGGAGAACCCTGCAGCCGACAGGCAGTGGCAACACTAACCGCCCCCAGCACACCGATTGATGCGTGGCAGCGATGGGGAATAAAAGTCCGAGTACATATAGCACCACCGTGTTGCGGGGTCGCAACCAGTGTCATCTTCGGCACAGTCTTATCACTGACATCACCAAGGTTCATGGCGTGGCCTGCCTGCAGACGGATTGATTCGAGTTTTTCTTTTAGCGTTTTGTTCGCGTCAAGTGCTGCGCGATCTTCGTAGCCGGTGATGCCTGCATCGGTTGCACGCAGCACCACTACCGGCATGCCATTGTCTATACAGGTGACGTCAATACCATCGACGGTATCGACGATCGCACCGGTTGGCAACAGCGCACCGCAACTTGAACCGGCAGCATCGGGGAAGTTCTGCAGTACAGGCGCAGAAGTACCGGGCACGCCGTCGATCGCAGTATCACCGGCATAGGTTACAGTGGCGTTCGGCGTTTGCAGCGTGAGACCGGCAATCTGCTTGCTGTTTTGCATATAAACGGAAACTTCGGTAGTGCCGTCCGTTGCGCTGATGAGGTTTTGTTCGATAGCAAACTGACCGACACCACTGAGTATGTTGCCGCAGTTTTGTGCATCCGTTACCACTGCCCGGTCGACAAACACCTGCAAAAAAAGATAGTCAATATCTGCATTGTCGCGCTGCGAGCGACTGACAATTGCCACTTTACTGCACAGCGGGTCTGCACCGCCAATACCATCAATTTGTCTTTCATCGGGTGAGCCCATAATGGACAGCAGCAACGCATCACGCTCAGCGGCATCACGCGGCAGATCATCTGCCAGAAAGTATGCACCTTTAGATGTGCCGCCGCGCATCCAGGTACATGGCACACCGCGGGTTGAGTAACTCACGCAGACACCACCGCTTCGTGACTGTAGCGCTCACCGTGCCAGACAGCAGCCGACCAGTTAGCAACAGACGATATAAATACAGACGATAGATTGCAGATATCGGGCATCGTTTTTCTACTCTTCTGTGCTAGCGGTCTTCATTATTACCGGGCAGGTCTTCAGGTGTGTCGACATACACCAGCCCTGCTGCTTCTAGACGTTCACGCATCTGATACATATCGAGCCCGAGTTCACCACCGGCAAGCCGCTGTCGTTTATCACCTTCGTTGGCTTCACGTGCCTCAGCAGCCTCCAGCACGTCTGCAGCGTAGTGGCGCGGAATACACACGACACCATCATCGTCGGCTACGATCACATCACCCGGGTGGACAATCTCACCGGCACAGACAATGGGTATATTGACACTGCCGAGCGTCTCCTTAACGGTGCCCTTTGCAGACACTCGTTTTGACCAAACCGGAAATTGCATCTGCTGCAGATCGGCAATATCCCGTACACCGGTGTCGGTAATGAGCGCGCGAACACCGCGCGCCGCGGCTGAGGTCGCCAGCAGATCGCCGAACATGCCATCAGTATTGTCGGCAGTGCAGCCCACCACCAGAATATCTCCCGGCTGACAGAGTTCAATGGCAACGTGGATCATCCAGTTGTCACCGGGTTGAGCAAGGATAGTTACCGCACTGCCTGATACGCGTGCGCCGGCATAGATCGGACGCATATAAGGCTTCATTAAACCGTGACGATCGTTGGCTTCATGCGCAGTTGCAACACCAATATCTGCAAACCGATCAACAACGTTAGCTTGCGCACGACGGATGTTTCTAACCGCTACAGGCTTCATGGGGCGCTCCACACTGGTAAAACTGCCGGCAAACCGGCAGAGGTAAGTTCAATGATGCCGCTGATCAATCAACACGCATCAGATAGGGCGTATTCGAACCAGGCAACAACAGCGCTGGTTATTGTACTCACTTAACGCCGCATGCGGAGACTAACCTGACAATGCTTTGCGAAAGCGTTTTTAGCCGCCGGCTACCGGTGCGGGAAACAGATAAGTCTCAGGCAGTACAATCGACACCAGCTTATTATCAGTAAACATCAGCTTACCGCCTGATGAATATTCGGTGGTCATCTCAACACGGTCGATATAGACCTGTTGCGTTGAGCCCAGCCCTTCACCAATTTGGCGCACCGTATCTTCAAACGATTGCCCGACAACCAGCGCCTGCCAGTTCACTTCACAATCGGACGTGGCCGTACCCGGACAATTGAGGGGCGATGTTTTCAGCGGCTTTCCAGCTGCTGCGAGCACCAGCTGCGGGACTTCGCCGGGACTAGACTGAAGGCCGGATTGCGCGCCGGACATTTGAGCGCAACCGCTCAGAGCAACTACAACCGACAGCGACAGGGAATAAATTAACTTCATGTTCCACGCACCGTGAGAGACTGATGACAACGGTGCGCAGGTTAACCGGTCGACCTGGCAATTTCCGCGCAATATGTATCATTTTTGTTACACAAAGAGCATTTCGAATCGCCGGCGACCTGTATCTCCCGGATTTCGCCGCCTGCCAGGCGTTGCCAACCGCTAGTTTTCACCCACCAGAGTGCCGTGAACCCAGCCGATTTTGCCGGAAGTTCCGTAAGCGCCGACGTGAATCCACTTGCCCTCACGCTTGAACTCCATCAGTTCCTGGCCATTTTGCAGTTGCAGCACAATGGGGTGATTGATGGAGGGCCCCTCGCGCAAATTGACGCGATCTTTGGTGACGTACAGCGTGTTATTCGGGCCGGACCCGGTAGTGGTTTTAACCACCTGGCCAACAACGATTTCTTTCGGCAGCACGGATGTCGCAGGCTCGGTAGTGGTAGCGACGGTTTTTATCACACTGCCATCCTGACGCGCAGAGGCTTTCACTTCAGTGAGATTTTCAGTTTCGATAACCAGCTTTTTTTCCACTGCCTCCTCAGAACTAACAACTGCAAGAGGCTCAATACTGGCAGCCGGTTTGGCGATCTCATTATCATCAGCAACCTCGTTTATTACCAGCGTTTCTTTGGCCAGCGTTTCTGCGGCCATCGTTTCTGTGGCAACTGTTGCCTGTTCTGCTTCCGCAACCATTTCAGAAACGATCTCGGGCTCGAACACACCGGCTACTGACTGCCGAACGTCTTCCAGCAGCGACCCACCAAACACACCCAGTGCGATCAGTGCTACTCCACATACCCCTAACATTGCTCTTAGCATTGCCTGCCTCTTCAACCCTACAGCGTTTCTGCGTACGCGCGAACAACGCGCTTCTTTATAACTGTAAACGCTTAGAGACACAGGGTTAAGATTTCAAACCAAGGTGTAATGCCCTGCGGTAAAACACCGGTTTTTACAGGCTCAAAACTTTCCTGAAGTTAATACTCCGGAGTTTATTGCCTGCGGGAAAGGAACACTATGTGACCAACACGTTCAGCCACACAAAATCACGATCATCGCGCCAGCAGGTTATACCGCGGGCACGGCAAGCCTGTCCGATCAGTGCACATCACCTAAAAAGCCACCGGACTGCCGGTTCCAAAGTTGCGCGTACAATCCGTTACCCAGCAGCAACTGCTCGTGCGTTCCGGTTTCTACAATCGCACCTTCATCAAGCACTATCAACCGGTCCATGGCAGCAATTGTCGACAAACGGTGCGCAATGGCGATTACTGTCTTGCCTTCCATCAGCCCTCTCAGCTGTTGCTGTATTGCCGCCTCTACTTCAGAGTCGAGCGCTGAGGTCGCCTCGTCGAGCACCAGTATGGGCGCATCTTTAAGAATGACTCTGGCAATAGCGATGCGTTGCCGCTGACCACCGGAAAGTTTTACACCGCGCTCGCCAACGTGCGCATCAAACCCTTTGCGCCCGGCCGAATCGATCAGTTGCGGAATAAACTGATCGGCCTGCGCCAGCACCACAGCCTGCTGTATTTGTTCATCGGTTGCGTCTGGCTGCCCGTAGCGGATGTTATCGCGTATTGAGCGGTGCAGCAGCGAGGTATCCTGTGACACCATCGCTATTTTTGCACGCAGGCTTTCCTGACTGACGTCGGCGATATTCTGCCCGTCAATCAAAATGCGACCGGCATCGACATCGTAAAAGCGCAGCAGTAAATTCACCAGAGTAGACTTACCGGCACCGGAGCGACCGATCAATCCAATCTTTTCCCCGGACGCTACATCAAGATTCATATCACGGATAACACGCTGATTATCGGCGTCCTGATGACTTCCCCTGCCATAGCGAAACTCGACATTCTCAAATCGAACACTTGCAGTTTTGACCTGTAACGCCTGCGCACTATTGCGATCGGTGACCGTGTTGGGCACAGAAATGGTTTCAATGCCATTCTGCACCGCACCAATACTTTCAAACAACGCAGAGATTGTTCGCAGTATCCAGCCGGACATCTGGTTTAAGCGCAGTATTAAACCGTTGGCAATCGCAATTGCACCAAGCGTAATTGTGCCCTGCTGCCAGAATACGATAGACATCCAGGCAGTTACCACGATTAACAGCGTATTCATGATGACCAGCGACAACAACATTCGAAGAATCGCTTTTAAAAGCTCACGAAACGCTTCGGTATGTCGTTTGAATCCACTGGCGACAAATGCCTCTTCACGCTCTGCGTGGGCAAACAATTTAACCGACATAATGTTGGTGTAACTATCGACTATACGTCCGGTAAGTGCCGAGTTAGCTTCCGACACTGCTCGCGACTTTCCACCGACCGGAGGCATCATTCTTATAATGACAAGGCAATAGCCAACGATCCACAGTACTACCGGAATCATTAGTCGCCAGTCTATGTCGGTAAACAGCCAGATAATGCCGGCCAGATAAATAAACAGCAGCCATACACCATCGATAACGTTCAATACACACTCGCGAAGAGAGTGACCGGTTTGCATTACCTTCTGTGCTACGCGACCGGCAAAGTCACTTTGAAAATAGCTTAAGCTCTGACGAATCACATAGCGGTGATTCTGCCAGCGCACGGCATTCGTTAACCCCGGCGTCAGGGTTAGCGTAATCAGGCATCGGGAAGCAAACATGGTTACCGGACGAACCACAACCACCACAAACAACATAAACGACAACGCAAGGCCGTGTTCTGAAAAAAACGTCTCGGGTGAGCTTTCGGCCATCCAGTCGACTATTCGACCGAGATACGCATACATATACAGCTCGGCAATTGAAGCGATGCTGGTCAGCACCAGCGTAACGAGCAACAGCCACCGATACGGCCACAAATAATGCACAAAGAAATCCTTTGTGCCGGCCGGTGGCTGTACCACGTCGGTTTCTGCGAGAGGGTCTATCAGGTTTTCAAAAAATCTGAACAAGCTATTCCTTTTTGCATCTGCACAATGCATTCAGCCAAATGTTCGACCGCGAACAGGTAGTGTACAAACTGCCGGTAAGCACCGGGCAGTCTGTAAACATCAGGCAGCCTGCGCGTCCAGTCTGGCCAGTGGTTTTTCATTGATCGGCCAGTGCACTATGGCTGCCAGTACACCAAACAAAACACCGGCCCACCACATCGCATCATACGAACCACTGCTGTCATACAACCGGCCACCCAGCCATACACCGAGAAAACTGCCGAGCTGATGGCTGAAGAAAACCACTCCAAATAAGGTAGCGAGGTAACGTACACCAAACACCTGCGCCACAATGCCGGTTGTCAGCGGAACAGTAGACAACCATAAGACGCCCATAAAAGCAGAAAAAAGATAGATGGTTGTTGGTGTTTTGGGCATAAGCATCAGGGCACAAATCACCACTGCCCGCGCAAGGTAGATAAACGACAGCGTGTTCTTTTTACTGTAACGCTGCCCGAGTATGCCCGACAGAAATGACCCCGCAATATTAAACACGCCAATTATCGCCAGCGCCCACGCACCAACCGTCGCTGACAAGCCAAGATCCTTTACGTAAGCCGGAAAGTGTACTGTGATAAAGGCGACGTGAAATCCACAGACAAAAAACCCTGCAGTCAGTAACACAAACCCGCGATGCGAAATTGCTTCTCCAAGCGCACCACGGAGACTTTGTTCTGATACATTTGAGTTACCGCCGGCTGTCTGTGCGGGCAGCACCATGGCCAGTGGTATAAGCAAAAATGCTATGCATGCCTGCAGCACCAGCGCCTGCTGCCACCCGAACGATGAAATAAAACCCTGACTGACCGGTGAAAATACAACCTGCCCGAAAGAACCCGCCGCGGTACCGAGTCCGAGTACAAACGAACGCCTCTCTGCAGAAACCACTTTGGCCATTGCAGCCATTGCCAGAGAAAAAGCAGTAAACGCCACGCCCACGCCGGTGAGAATACCGCCGGTAAAATAAAAGGTCGAGCCGGTTTCCGACACAGACATACCGTAAACACCGACGGCGTACACTACTGCACCAAGCGCTATGACCCGGGTGGGACCAAAACGGTCAGACAATGCACCGGCAATCGGCACACCGATCCCCCACATCAGGTTTTGAATCGCCAGCGCCAGCGCAAATACCTCGCGGCTCCAGCCATTGGAAACTGTCATCGGTTCAAGGTACAGCCCGAATGTCGAGCGTGTACCGAACCCGATCATTGCAATCAGACAGGCTGCAACAATAACGACAGTTGGCGAACGCCAACCCGTGGACACTTCAGACTGAGACATACCGGATAACCGACCGAGAGAGTGAAGTTATTCTGGGCCAGTGACAACCCGATAGCAATCACGGATATTGATATGCCTGATGAATTTTTCTGATCTAAAACGACATTCGCCCCGAAGCGGGGCGAATGAGATACATAGTCATGCAGTTGGAGCTAGTAGTCCGGCTGCTCGGTCCAGTAGACCCTTCTGGTCAGCTGTACCGTCGGCGTGTCGACTTCTTCCACCCCGACTACCACAGTGAGATTACCGTCTTCCCCGATATGCGGGACCGGCTCCGGAGGAATGCCCGGACTTAACAACGGATCGGATCTGTCAGCAGCGGTGGTACCGTTTGTCGGCGTGGCGTCGAGCACACTGACAGAGTACGTTCGGCCACTGCCAGCGGCTGGTGAACAATCGTCACGTGCCGCAGTTTCCGGCACATAAGTATTGAACATTACCTGACTGCTGATCGTCAGTGACGGTGCCAGCACTTTTTCACCACTGGTGGTCAGTGACAACAACCATCCTTCTTTAGCTTTCAGGTCATCTCTTGCATCAGACGCAATGGTGACATCGGTAGAGCCAATCAGGTTGTCGGTCGCATCATAAAGGTCTGCTTCGGTCACCGCACGATAAACCTTATTGGTTGTCGTGCTATTCACCTTGTCGAGTATTCCATAACCTTCCGGTGCACCGAAAACACTTTGTTGCCGAACCATATAAAAGCGATCGTTAACCGACGTCTGCAGCGGGTGGGCACGGTTTCCCGAGCCTACAGCGACGGACAAAAATTGCTTATGTCCGTCAGTGACAAGTGCTACGTCGGGACGATAAAAGAACCGCCGGTTATCACTACCGTTGGGACCAGAAAGATCGGCTATTACGCCACCGGTTACGCTCGGCTTTGCAGAAGTAGCAAAGTTATCAATATCGAACCGCCACAGCTGCCCACCCATATCGCCGACATATATCTGGTCGGCAAAGCCGTCACCGTTCATATCAACCACCCGGGTATCCGACGGGATACTGTATTGCATTGCGGTATACGACGTCGGATCGTCAGCTGTGCTCCACAATAAATCACCGGATTCAGCGTCGACAATAAACATATCGTTGCCGATGGTATCCGCCGATCTGATTGAAGCGTTGTCCTGCATCGGATCGTAACCGCCGCCGAATATCAGTACGTTAGTTACGGTGCCGTTGATTACAATTTTGCTTAAAGTTGGCTTGGACCAGCTCTGCCCGAGCTTTTCGAAGCCTGTATCGCCACCATTAATCGACCACATAAACTCCGGAACGTTTTTCTTTGTCACGTTCAATGCGGTGTAGTTTCGACCGCCGCGACGCATTCCCATATACAGGTAGGCATGATCAGTATCTGTGATTTTACCATCGAGATTTTTATCATCTACCCAAAGCGTGAAGTCACCATCAAGCCCGTAGATGCGGTTAATGGTTCTTTCATTTTTATAGTAAGGGTCAAGATTTTCGAGAAGCTCCGGCGGCACAAAAGAATACAACTCTGCACCATCACTTGAGTCTATGGCATGCAGATATCCTTCGTTGGTTCCGATGAAAACAACAGTCTCCGGATTGGTTGCATCGCCGCCATAGGTTAGAATCGCAGGTCGCGAATGCAGCGGATCACCCATGTGCAGCCGCGTTTGGCCATTGTGTTCATTATCAACATCAACACCTCTGGCCCACTGCAGCAGGTTGTCGCGCTCAGCATCCGGTATGTTGAGCATTGCTGCAGTAATATCGTCGTTCAGTTCGGACAATGCATTGACGGTACTTGTGAGATCTGTTGTGTTTGTTCCCGTATAGGTATACACGTTTCGGTTGTTAATATCGAGAAGACTGGCTGCCCCTCCCTCCGTAACTACAGGACCATCAGCTTTTTTTGACCAGAAACTGTGAGCGTCGCTTTTTATTGTGCCGGCGGCGGGATCAATGGCCACTGCATCATTTTTGTCTTTCACTTTTCCATCAAAACGGTAGCGCTTCAGATTACCTGACCAGCGCAGTGTATTGTTTGGCTGGAAGAGTGCCAGATACATGTCGTCACGATGCGACAGCCTTGAAAACTGATCAAGTGAAATAGCCGGTGCAGCAAATGAGTTATTGCTGTCTGTTGCTACTTCGAGAATTGAATCGAAGGCGGTCAGCAGCGACGAAGCAGAGTCGGCGGTGAAATGCTGTCCACCACCGGCTGTTGAAAGGCCGGGCAACCAGTCGCTTGAAAAGTTAAAACCAATGGTGTGCGTAGTAATTCCATTTGTGTCGGCAAGATCGTCCGAATGATCGGTCGCAGCCAGCCAGCCCGCCAGCTCTTCGCCGCAGGTGCCTCCTGCCGGCGTTGCCGCGGTGCAGGTCGTTACGCCGTCGGTGTACAACAGTGCTTCAACATCTGCAGACGCATTGACCGTAGGCTGACCGTCAGTCAGCAGCACAATGTGGTTTGACTGACAGGCACTTTGCATCGGAGAAGGGTACGTGGTTCCGGAGCCCTGCAGCGGCTCACCGCGGAAGTACTGCCCACCTTCCAGCAGCGCGCCAACAGAAGGCGTACCGCCGCCTGCGGTAAGTGAGTCAATTGACGAGAGCATGTCACCGCGGTTTTCAGTAACCGGCTTGATTTCCTGATGCAATACGTTGCCGCCACTTTCATACGACAGCAGCCCTACGTTGATGTCACTGGTAGTAGACAGGAGTTCAGTCAGTGCTGCTTTCAATTTATCCAGTCGAGTGCTGGTCGTGCCGTCTGTTGCACCCATTGAACCCGAGACGTCAAGCACAAAGAGTACGTTTGCCTGAGAAGTGTCTTGGCCGAAAAATATTTCCGTGTCGTCGGCGTTTAGCGTGGCAGAAAAGCTGATACACGCAGCGACGGAAAAGTGCAGCAGTGATGATCGCCGCCCTGCAAACTGACATTTGTCTCGCTTGAAAATGGTCATCAATATTGTGTCCTCAGCAGTGCTACTGTCGCTCGGCTGGTGTCTGTTCCGTGGACATAGCGAGCCTTATTCTTTGAATACTCGGTAGCGTGTTTGGCGGCAGATTCCCGGCGATTTTGAAACTACTGACGTGAAACCAGTCCGAAATCCGTCAATTAGATGTCGATAAGCCACCACCTCAGTGCGAATTCGGCCGACAACCTCATCGACAATGCTGCCACTCAGCAGAAATGCGATTTGGCGATGCTTTTCTTCCTACCGGTTCTCTGGTAGAACAGAAAACGTATCTAACTACCTCACAAGCGGCAGAATTCTCATGCGCGGCATTTTCACAGCATTCGTGGCACTGCTCTTTTGCAGCCCGTGCCTGGCGCTGGATCCGAACCCGGCAATGAGCCCGGAACAGGTCGTCCGGCACCAGCTGGATTCCCTGCAGGCCAACAACGGCAACGATGACGGTATTGCCGCAACTTTCGACTTTGCGTCACCGGCCAACAAGCGAATGACCGGCCCGCTGTCTCGATTCAAGGGGCTTTTCGACAACCCCCGTTATGCACCGATGCTGAACCACCAGCAGGCAGAAATCGAACAGATATCCAACGACGGACAGCAGGCACGCTTCAACGTAGAACTGATAGACAGCAATGGCTCAATTCATCAGTATCGCTTCGAATTATCCCGCCAGCCCGGCGGCTCCTGCACCAACTGCTGGATGACCGACAGCGTATTGTGGACACCTAAGCCCGGCCAGTCAGCCTGAATTCGCTACCCAATTATCTCGAGCCCCCGAATGTCTGAACACAAACAACGTGTCGCCGTAGTCGGTGCCTCCGGCTACACCGGTGCCGATCTGGTGCGGCTGGCACTGAAGCACCCGCACATAGAAATTACCGCACTGACTGCCAATTCGCACGCCGGCAAGTCTATCGATCAGGTGTTTCCGCACCTCGCAAATCAGAACTTGCCGGAACTCATAACAACCGAGGAAGTAAACTGGGACAAAATCGACGTCGCTTTTTGCGGGCTGCCGCATGCCACCAGTCAACAGGTCATCAAAGCGTTACCACAACACGTTCGGGTAATAGATATCTCGGCAGACTTCCGTCTGCGAGACCCGTTGCTTTACGAGCAAACCTACGGTGCGCCGCACGCCGCCACCGACCTGCAAAAACACGCCGTTTATGGCCTGACTGAACACTATCGCGCACAGATAGCCGGGTCACGACTCATCGCCTGCCCTGGCTGCTATCCCACAGCAGTACTGACACTGTTATTGCCATTAGTTAAAGCGGGTTTGATCGATGCATCGGATCTGATTATCGATGCTAAATCGGGACTGACCGGTGCCGGCCGCGCTCTGAAGCAAAACACTTTGTTTGCTGAGGCCGGTGAAGGGTTGTGTTCCTATGCAGTGGGCACCCACCGCCATGCCCCGGAAATAGAACAGGAACTATCGCTGGCAGCCCGCGCGTCGATAACCGTGAACTTCACACCGCACCTGATTCCCATGAGTCGCGGCGAACTGGTCACCTGCTACGCCAGACTGACAGACGGCAAAACCATGCAGGACTGCCGTACCGCCCTGCAACACACCTATGCCAACGAGCCATTTGTCGATTTGTCACCGGAAGGAGTGACGCCACACACTCAACATGTACGGGGTTCTAATTGTGTTTCTCTAAATGCATACGAAGACAGAATCCCGGGCAGGGCTATATTAATTGCAGCGCTCGACAACCTGGTCAAAGGCTCGTCCGGACAGGCACTGCAAAACTTCAATGTGATGTTCGGCCTGCCGGAAACCACCGGACTGGAACAACTGGCGCTGTTTCCCTGAAGCGAAATTGCATGCTGCGGCAAGCCACGATCCGCCCTCACAAGGCTGCAGAAAATCCTCAGATGAAACTCTATTTCCGTATTAGTAACGGTTTACTCGACAGGGTGTTCGGTACATACTGAATCGTAACGAGGGCCGGTTGTTCGCTCCCTGGTGTCCTTGTTAGCACAACTTCAGTTTACCACCGCTCGTCTGCATCAGGAGGAACACTTTGAAAGCCCGACTCCCAGTACCGGCCCTTGTGATGTTTGTTGTCTCAGCATTTGGCATGTTCAGCGCTGCGCATGCGCAAAGTGCTTCCAACGACTGCAACCCCATTGACGGAAACGATTCCACAGAATCCGTTCTTAACCAGCGCCTCGCCTGCTATAACAGCGAACTCGACGGCCTAACCCTGCTGATGGGCAAACTGCTTAAAGAACGAGAGCAGCTTTCTGTACTGCTGGACGAAGACTCTGGTGCCGCACTGGCTGACAGTAATAGCGACAACAATTTGCTTGAAGAACAATTACAAACCATCGAACAATTACGCCTTGAAAGATCAGACTTAAGCGCGCAACTGCATAAAGAATTAATAGACAAGCACGAGCAACTGTTAAGCAAAGAAGCCGAAGATCGTTTGCTTAGAAATTACTCGGAAGCCTACCTTGCAATTGCCGACGAAAACGCCGAACTGGTGAAGAGAGTAAAAACACTAAACGAGCAACTCACTGAGCTAACCACCGATCATGAAACTCTGACCGGCAATAACGAGTCAATGAGCGCTGAGATAAAAACCTACAAAGCCACAGTGGCAGACTTATCAGCACACAGAACCAGACTCTCCCAGGATCTTGAAAAAGCCTCGTCTTTATCTGAAAAAATGAAAAAACAATTGCTGGTGAATGCCGACTTAACGCAACAGCAAATCAAGGATATTTCATCTCTGCGATCGAACCGGCAAAGTGCCGAATCTGAAATAACCAGGTTAAACAACGAGCTTGAAAACCTTAAAACATCTCATGCAAGTGAATTAAGCGATGCAGCTGATCGAGAGCAGGCATTAACCACACAACTGGACGCATTGTCCGAAGAACACGCAGCGCTTGTCAGCACTTCGCAACAAGCCGCTACTGATGCACAAGATGCAATCAACAAAAGCCAGCAGGAAATCGAGGCACTTAACAATGAAATTGTCGGACTGAAAGACGAACGCCTTGCGGTCAGCACCCAACTAGACAACGCAGACAAATTGCTGGCAGAAAACAAAGACATTATTGCTTCAATGATGGCCGAAGGTACTAAACAGCAGACAGACATTCAAACACTCAACGACTCACTGGCATCAAAAGACAGCGAGCTTGAACAGACCATGCAGCAACTGCAGTCGGTCACCGACAACAATACAGAACTAACCGCGCAGATCGAATCGCTACAGCAACAAAACACCGAAGCACAAACCGGAATTAAGGACCTGCAGGGAGAAAATGCCGCAGCCAACGAAGCTATTGCACAGCTCAACAGCGAAAAAGCAGAACTGGTGACAAACCTCGATAGTTTGCAGTCGCAGCACGATCAGCTCGCCGAAAGCCTGAAAGCTGCCGAAGCCGCGATTGACACAGCCAGCTCCGACCGCAGTGCTGCAGCCGAGCAAATCGATACGCTGACGCAAAGCAATACAAAACTGCAGGACGAACTCAGCGCCACCAACAACGCGCTGGCGGCAGCAGACGACGAGTTGGTCAGTACACAGCAGAAGCTCTCACAACTAACATCGGTAAACGCAGACACCGAGGGCAGGGCTCAGGCACTTGAAGAAAAAGTTGCCTCGCTGCAAGCGCTGCTTGATGAAAGTCAGAACAACAATGAAACGGTCGCGCAAAGCCTGGCATCTATAAAATCGGAACTCGACGCATCAAATCAACGGCTGGCCGATCAACAGTCGGAGCTGAACCAGCTGCTGAAAGAAAAAGAGTCGATTGTCAGCGCCCTTAATAAGGCTAAAAGTGACACCGAAGCGCTGGCCGGCACCATCAGAGATGATCTGAAAACACCTGACGTTCAGGTTGAAGTGCTTGCGGATAACACCATCGGGATGAAAATCGCTTCTAGCCAGCTTTTTCGCACTGGCAGTTCAGTGTTGAGCAATGAAGGTAAGCAGTTGCTCGGTGAAGTTGCTGCAACGCTAAAACAGTCCAGCACTCGTCGAATCCTGATCGAAGGTCACTCTGATAACGTGCCTCTGGGACCTAAACTGTCAGGAATATTCACTGACAACATGGGTCTGTCGATGGCGCGTGCAACCAGTGCAGCTACGTTTTTTACACGCGAGGGCGGACTGCCATCGCAGCAATTGAGCATCAGTGGTGCCGGTGATACACGGCCATTAGACAGCAACGACACCGAAGAAGGTCGCCGAAAAAACCGACGCGTTGAGATTATGCTGTTACCACTCGATGCCGGCGGCAGCTAGTGCAGCACCACATACGGCATACCCCAAATGAGGGGTATGTTTTGTATGCAAGTCCGGGTTAGACAGGTTGCGGGCTGTCAGCCTGCTGGCTCGCAGCCTCACCACGCTCGGAAACAAAACCCCACTGCACTACCGAGCCGTTGCTTTTGAGCGCCATACTGCTGTAGTCACTGGCGAAGATGTTTACCACTCTTTCAAGCTGCAGCGGTACATCACACTGGTGAAAGACATTATGGCCCCACGCTACAACAGTGCCGTTACTGCGCATCGCCAGACTGTGGTTGCGACCGGCAGCAATCATCACCACTTCGTTGAGCCAGTCGGGTACTGCGATTTGTCCGTGACGGTTTGACCCCCAGCCAATCACCTGACCCGATTTGGTCAGCGCCAGGCTGTGATGCCGGCCGCAGCTGACTGACGAAACTTCCCCTTCCGCCGACTCCGGCACGTTCAACTGACCGTAGGCATTACAGCCCCACGCGACGACGTTGCCATCCTGACGCAATGCCACACAATGAAACCCGCCGGGGGCAATTGCGATTACGTCATTCAGCTCTGGTGGGCGAGGGTCTGGAGTCATTAAAAATTCAGCAGGCGTAGCCGGGTTTCCAAAAGTCGGGTCGGCGTGTTATTCACCAACGAGGCACAGAGAATGCCAGACCCACATGATTTTTAGAACGTGGCGAACCTACAAGCAACCAAGGTTTACATTTATCCACAATTTGATGTGGTGCGATGTCAGACGCACGGTTTCAAACTTTTCGCCAGCCGAACGACTGGTAAGCCGTCGACGCTGTCGACGCGACGCAGTTAAGCGTATCGTTTTTGAAACCAAAGGAAAGTGGAAATTTGACGGCGAGGGTTTAAAGCGGGCGCAAAACGCAGGCATAAAAAAGGGGCAACGACAAAGCGCTGCCCCACCCCCAATCGGTATTTAACGACTGTTCATGTCGCCGATTTGCAATGTCACAAAGTGTAGCATCAACAGCACCGACGCCGAAACCGTTAATTGATTGTAGAATGACTAAAAAGCGACGGTATTGACATCAACACGAGCTGATTGTCTCTGTCGAACACCATACAAACCAAACGGAGCAACACAATTGTTAATTGAATTTGAAGGCGAGAACACCGGCAGCATTACCATGTTTGGTGATGCAGCCACCCGACTCCTGAAAATGATGGGACAGAGCGGACAACCGGAAGGTGCACTCAGAGAAGAGGATGTTCCTGCCGCGCTGGCCAGCCTGAAGGATGCGCTGGCGCACCTTCAGGAACCCGAAGCGGAAGAAGACGAAGACGGTGAACTGCCAGTCAGTTTGTCGACACGTGCAAAGCCGCTTATCGATCTGCTCGAGTCAGGCATAGAAAAGGGCGGCTATGTGATGTGGAAGGAACAGTGATCAAAAAACGTACAGGGTGCGAACCGATCAACCGATGAGCACTCTGCTACTTTGATACTTTGATACTGTTCTGGATACCAGTTGTTAGTGCGTAGCGCTGGTGGGTTGTTCAGAAAGTTTGGTGACAAACTTTCGAAACGATAAACTAACTTCGACCGGGCAGATCTGCTTCGCGAACATACCGGCAAACCTGCTTGCGATCCGAAGTGATAAAATCGTCGAACCGACCACCGCCATAGTCAATGGCATTGGTAAACACGCGTCGGGTATTGAAGTAAACATGGTCATCAGCACCGACAGACCAGTTACCTGAAGGTCTGGCAGTTGCAGCAGTGGGGCCGATAGCCAGTTTTCCACTGCGGTGGAATCGATACACAAAGTCTGCCTCTGCCAGCCTGTCCCAGAACGCTTTGTTAGTTTCGGGATCGACCCGGTAACGATACTCAACACAACTCCACTCTGTATCGCTTAAGAACGACCGTGAAAAGCCTGTAAAAAGCGCCGGTTGATTCAGACTTAAGTCTGAGCGACTGTATTGCACAGAAACCAGTGACGTCGGTTGTCTGTCAGCGGTAGCGAGACAACGGTTGCCAGCGCTGTCGTTTACCCAGCGATCTTCGCCAACCGCATCTTTGTCGCAGGCAACTATACACCAGTTACCACCATCAATAGTCCAGCCTGTGCGCGATGCACCGACTGTGCTGGAGCAAACCGGAGCCACAATTGTCTGCGTGCGTTCCGGCGCTTCTTCCTGATCAAAAAACTTTGATAACGTGGCTTCCTGAGCCACCGCTGCGGTTCGCGGGCTGTAGTCCGGGGCAGAGCCGGCACAGCCTTGCAGCAAAATGCCTGATAATACGAGTGCCGTCGCCGATGCCTGATAATTTTTTACACTGACTGTCACAGCAGTTCCACTCGTCGTCCTTCCGTTACTATTAAAAATTAACCAGGCGGGCAGCACAACCATTACACTGCCGTCTGCTATTACACGTCACTCATATGACTTAGAAAGCTACGCATTCATGAGGCAAGGTTGGCGCGAATCCATACGGGCTATCCATATTTGGTGGACGGATCTCAAGATCGTTTACATCACTGGATATCGGCGGCAGGCCGGTCTCGTAAATGGCAACCGCCTCAACACCCAGTGCCTGTACGCGGGCACTGATTACTACATCAAACCACCAGGCATTACTTTGCGGGTAGGCCATTGAGAAGAACCCGACACCATTTGCATCTGTCGTGATCTGACCGCCAATAACAGTCGGTGAATTAACCGGATCAGCATCGAGCAACCCCGGGTCACTCGGATCAAGTACGCCATTTTCGTTTACATCTTCGTAGATATCCAGGCGACCGTTCTGATTTAAGTCTTCACCGGCATCCAGAATATTGTTGTCGTTTAGATCTTCATGAACAGGCGTATCAAGTATGCGGTTACTGTTAAGATCTTCGGACGCACAATTATAGCCTTCCAATAGCCGCCAGACGTCATCTTCACCGTCGTTATCGGTGTCAAACGGTGAGAGCTTGCCATAGCGATAGTAAGTTGGAATCATTGAAACCAGGATGGTTGCATCCGGTACCGGACGACCGGCACCGTCAGTTACCTGTACCAGACCGGCTTTACGATAGCGGGTGTCTGAATCTGCTTCGGATACAGTACCTGCAAGACCGATAATAACATTGAGCTGGCGCTCGGTGATGGTCAGGTTGACTGATGAGTTTACTGCAGGCGTTTCTGCAGCATTAGCCTCAATAACAATTTCGTCCTGCTCACTGGGAATACCACCGGCTTCAAAAGTGATACGCGCCTTACCATCGCTATCGGTTAGTGCAGAGACTGGAGAAAGCGTACCGCCCTTAAGGTCAGGGCTGCCGAATTCAACTGCAACGTCTTTAACCGGGTTGCCAAAGTTATCAGTTACCAAGGCGACAATAGTACTGGAATTGCCTGTAGCGACGCTTGCAGGAGTGGCATCAACAACAAGATTAGTTACATCAACCGCGACAAATTCAACATCAAACTGGGAAAACGGATCTGCATCATTGGCATCCGAAAATGCAACCGTGGCAGGACCTGCAGCATTCGACTCTATCTCTACTGTCGCTATGCCGCTGCTGTCAGTGGCAACAATCACGCTGCTGGAGCTGGCCGTGTCACCGACTTCTCTCACTGCGCCGGCAGTAATACTGAACTTAAGCAAACCGCCGGATACCGGCTGACCGTTACTTTCCCACAGCACCTGGAACTGTGACGGTGCATCGACTTCAAGGCTCGAGTAGGAATCGGGGTTAACCACCGAAAGTATGTCTGCAGCCACCTGCAGGGTATGCGTCTCGACAACGGTCGTACCAAGTGCCTCAACAGTAATGGTGTCGTTTCCTGCGGTACTGCCAACAGTTACAGAGGCCTTACCGGAAGCATCGGTAGTCACAGTCTCAGCACTCAGCGTGTTACCGGCCGCCGAAGTGATCGAAATAACTTCATTGGCAATCGGCTGGTCGTTGCCACCGGTCAGAGTAATTTCCAGATCGGCCGTGTTGCCGCTCACCAGTGCCGTTGGGCCTGAAACTGCCAGACTGCTGCCGCTGGTTACTACCTGCACGGTACCAATCTGATCATCAACCTGCGCTGTTACAGTGATGTCCTGATTGCGATAATCACCAGCCAGGCTCAGCTCTGCATTGGCTTGTCCTGCTTCATTAGTAATTGAAGAGATGTTTTGCAGCACACCACCGGTTGAAGAAAAGTCTACGGTCTTACCACTGATTACACGGTTGTTTTCGTCGGTGACTAAGGTGGTGATACGTGCGATGTCGTTACCGCCGGTTTCAATTAATGACTCATTACTGATCACCCGGACACGCACAGGTGTTACAACTGCCTGAACGTTTTCAACAACGTTTAACTCAAATTCCTGATCAACGGTACCATCGATTGAAATTGCTCTGATGGTGTCTGCACCTGCAGTGGTACTGACAGCCACTCTTGCAATACCGTTGGCGTCGGTCGTAACACTGTTCTGGCTGAAGGTATTACCAACTTCCGACTGAAAAGATACCAGCTGATTGGGAATTGGTTGGCCGCTACCCGCGGTAAGCGCAAATTCCAGATCCGCAGTGTCACCGAGAATTATAGTTTCAGGTGCTGTTATGGCCAAGGCTGTACCAGTGGCTGCAACCAGAATGCTGGTAGTGGAGCCATTCATGGTTGCGGTAACAGTGATATTGCGATTGCGGTAATCACCGGCAAGACTCAATGAAACCGATGCTTCACCGGACTCATTGGTAATTTCATTAATCCCCTGCAGAGCACCACCGTCAGATGAGAACACCACTTCGCGATCCGCAACAACACGATTCTGTTCATCAGTAACAATAGCTGTTATCTGCGCTGTATCTGCAGCACCGGTATTCAAACTTGGAGAGTCGGTCAGCAGCCTGACCTGTTCGTTAGCTGCCATTGCCGCGGCAATGGAAAGCTCCTGCTCTTCCACAGCGCTGCCATCATCAGTGCGCCCGGAGCAACCGCCCAGCCAGACCACACTTGCGAGTATAAGTGCCAGTGTCTTGTTCATTGTAATTCTCTTCGAGCTCCTGCCGATGGTCTGTCGCATTACGCTTTATGCCTACTTGTTGAACCTGCCGAAATAACGATGGAAACCAATACCGATTGATCTCATCGCTTCCGGACCACCCATGTAGAGGTATTCGATATTGACCGCGGTGTGATCACTGCCAAACAGGTTCAGACCAAATGCAAACGCACCACCGGCCTGTAGATCGTTAACTTCCACCGCATCACTGTGTGTCCGTAGTGCAGTACCAACTGCGGCATAGGCCATCACGTTGTTGGTCCAGGTATAGTGGTAACGAAACATCGCAGCACTGTAGGAAGTAACCGGATCCTGAAACAGGCTGTCCGGCTGATCAGAGCCAACACCGATACGTGCTTCCAGCGCAAAACCTTTGGGAAAGACATAACCGAACGTAGCGTTGAATACACTCATGTCCTGTCCAATGCCGTCTTCTTCATCAAGATCGCTGTTGGAAATCAGCAACCCGAGGTAGAAATCAGACCGATTCCAGTCATCAAGGAAATCCATGGTATTGGACTTAATGGAATCCAGCGTGGAAGCGCCCGCACTACCAGCCATGGCTGCCAACAACGCTGCACTAACCAGTGTCTTTTTCATTGAAGATCTCCGCTCGTTCAATCTTTGTTCGTGCAATAGAATTTGCTGCACATGTGGTCCGCTGCCGGGTGGCATGCGTGTCCACAGGTTCTCTTCAACAGGACGGCAAGATGGCGAACAAACTTTAGATTAAACTTTCACTGTGTTACTGCAGCTTCGTGATTTTAAACACAAATCACCTCCACCATTCCGGCGGCCAACTGCGCAATCACGTTTCTGACAAAGCGGTAAAGCGTTAATCAATCGCAATTAAAGAACGACAGACTTGCACTTATACTGCCGCCCGAGCAACCGGAATACCGCTAAGTGACCATCAAGCTTCCCTACCTGCTGGCAGTGACTGTCGCCGCACTTTGTGTGTTTTATTTCACAACTTCACAGGGTTTGAGTGCAGCACCGCCAACTACCATCACAACATTCGACTCGGTGCGGCACGATCTGGCCGGCGGAAAAACCCGCCTGGTGACCTTTTATTCGCCCGACTGCCCATTCAGCAAATACGATGCTGCCGGCCTTAACAGCCTGCAAAGCAGATTTAGCGATCAGCCGTTTGATGTTATCGCGGTCGCCATGTCCTACGACAATATGGAAGAGATTGAACAATTCACCGAAGCACGGCAGCCGGCCTACCGGATGGCGCACGACAGTGACGGATCAGTGGCATCAGCGTTTCAGAATGTTCGCTTTACACCCACCTCTTTTTTGATTGATGAGTCCGGCAGGATCGTCTGGCGACACACCGGCAGAATGCCGGTAGAGAAAGTCAGCTCCAGAATTTCAGCGCTGCTGCAGGAACCGAAAGTGGCGCAGCTGTCGCAGTAGAGCTCCGCTGCAACAGGCCTGCAACAGGGCTGGATAGCGGTAACATTATTCCCGGCCCTTCTGCCCTTCCGGGAATACCAGGGGTGCCAGCTCTTCAAGTGCACCGCGATACACGTCTCGTTTGAAGAAAATAACCTTGCGCATTGGCAGCCAGTAGTCAACCCACTCCCAGCTGTCGAACTCCGGCTGATCACTGTGATCGAGCCTGACATGGGACTCATCGCCGACTAATCGCAACATGAACCAGATTTGCTTTTGCCCGATACACAGCGGGGTCTGGTGCTTGCGAATGTACCGGGACGGCAGACGGTAACGCAGCCAGTTGCGGGTGCAACCCATCACCTCCACGTGGTCTTTGGCCAGGCCGGTTTCTTCTTCCAGTTCACGGAACATGGCCTGCTCGGGGGTTTCGGAGCGCTTGATGCCTCCCTGCGGGAACTGCCACGAGTCTTTGCCGTAGCGCCGCGCCCAGAATACCTTACCAGTGCCGTCACTCAGGACGATACCCACATTTGGTCTGAAACCGTCGGAATCAATCATGCTGGCACCAGTTGTTTTCTCGTTTCTTTCTACAAGATTTTTTCACAATCCACTGTTGGCTTCAATGCGACACAACGCAGTGCCAGACCACCGCATATAGCGGTACTGATCACGGCAGCAGAGTGATACTTACGTTTTTGGCAATGTAACGCCGCGCTGACCCTGATACTTGCCGGCTCTGTCCGCATAGCTAGTTTCGCATACCTCGTCAGATTCCAGAAACAGCATCTGTGCCACGCCTTCGTTGGCGTAAATCTTCGCCGGCAGCGGTGTTGTATTGGAAAATTCCAGCGTGACATGGCCTTCCCATTCCGGTTCCAGAGGCGTTACGTTAACGATGATTCCGCAACGTGCATATGTTGACTTCCCCAGACAGATGGTCAGCACGTTGCGCGGAATCCGGAAATACTCAACGGTTCGCGCCAGCGCAAACGAGTTCGGCGGAATAATGCAGACATCGTTCTGCACATCGACGAAGCTTTCGGTGTCAAAGTTTTTCGGATCGACCACCGCGTGGTTGATGTTGGTGAATATTTTAAATTCATCGGCACAGCGAACATCGTAGCCATAGCTCGAGGTACCGTACGACACTATTTTATTGCCTGCCGCATCACTGCGTATCTGACCGGCCTCGAACGGCTCAATCATGCCCTGACCGGCCATCTCACGAATCCAGCGGTCTGATTTGATTGCCATAACCGCTGTACTCAGGTCGACTGGATAACAATATTCGGGAAGCTGGCGCTGTAATCTTTGGCCTGATTGGCCAGTGCCGCGGCTGCCTTGCGCGCGATTTCGCGGTAGCGCTGCGAAATCGCCCCATCCGGGTCACTGACCACTGTCGGCTTGCCACCGTCCACCTGCTGCCGGATAGACATATCGAGTGGCAGTGAACCGAGCAGGTTCAGGTCGTAGTCGTCAGCCATCTGCGCGCCGCCGCCGCTACCGAAAATCGCTTCTTCGTGACCACACTTGCTGCACACATGTGTACTCATGTTTTCGACAATACCCAAGATAGGCACTTCGACTTTCTCAAACATCTTGAGGCCCTTGCGGGCATCGAGCAGTGCGATGTCCTGCGGGGTGGTGACAATGACCGCACCGCTGACCGGCACTTTCTGAGCGAGTGTGAGCTGCGTGTCACCTGTGCCCGGCGGCAGGTCGATCACCAGGTAATCGAGGTTGCCCCAGTTGGTGTCGTTGAGCATTTGCTCAAGCGCCTGAGTCACCATAGGTCCGCGCCAGATCATCGGAGTTTCTTCATCGATCAGATAACCGATCGACATGGTCTCGACGCCGTAGTTACACATTGGCTCGATGGATTTACCGTCTTCCGACTCCGGCTGCCCGGACAATCCCATCATGCGCGGCTGGCTAGGGCCATAGATATCAGCATCGAGTAAACCGACCACCGCGCCTTCGTGCGCCAGGGCCAGCGCCAGATTCACCGAGGTTGTCGACTTGCCGACACCGCCCTTGCCGGAGGCAACGGCAATAATGTTCTTGACGTTTTCCATGCGCTTGACGCCGTGCTGCACTGAGTGCGCGATGATGTTGGTGCCAATATTAAAAGTCACATCGCTCACACCATCGAGCGCGGTGACCATTGGCGTCAGTGCCGACTTCATTTCCTCGTGAAGCCCGTTACACGGATACGGCATCGAGAGATCCACCTCGACACTGGAACCGTCAATCCGAACGTCACGGATGCATTTACCCTTCAGCAGGTTTTTTCCGGTGTTCGGGTCGGTGTAGCCGGCGAGCGCCTGCTCGATGGCCGCTTTGTCAGTGCTTGACATCAACTGTCCTGCCTTAATTTTCGGTAATATTGATGGTGGGCCATGATACACCAGCTAACCCGCTCTGCCAGCCCGCCTAAAGTAATGGTGACACTAATCGCCGCCAATCCCTGCTGCGACCACAGTCGCTTTACAGGTAATGAGAGTTACGTCGCAGGGGAACGACAGGTTCATCAATCCGATCCGACTCAAAGGGTCCTTGTGCAGTTAAAAACGCTATACTTTGTGCCCCCGTCGAACCGACCAGCACAGCATGAATCAATCAACGCAGCCGGACACTGCAGCCAGCAGAAAAATTCTGGTTACCGCGGCGCTGCCATACGCAAACGGCCCGATCCATCTCGGCCATATGCTCGAGTACATCCAGACCGACATCTGGACACGCTTCCAGCGTATGCGCGGCCACGATACCACCTGGGTATGGGCCGACGATGCTCACGGCACACCGATTATGCTGTCGGCACAGAAGGCCGGTATCGAACCGCAGCAGCTGATCGATGAGATCAAACAACAACACGAACAGGACTTCATCGATTTCGAACTGAGCTTCGATAACTTCCACACCACCCACTCGGAAGAAAACCGCTACTTTGCCGAGCTGATTTATTCGCGGCTTAAAGAAGGTGGTCATATCACCACGCGTGAGATCGAACAGCTCTACGACCCCGAAGCAGATATGTTTCTGCCTGATCGCTTCGTGCGCGGCACCTGCCCAAAGTGCCACACCGAAGATCAGGACAGTGACGCCTGTGAAAACTGCAGTTCAACCTACGATGCCACCGAACTGCTGGACCCGCGTTCAGTCATTACCGGTGCCACCCCGGTAAAAAAACTCTCGGAACAGTACTTCTTCAAACTGGGTAACTTCGAGACCATGTTGCGCGAGTGGACCAAAGGTGAACAGCTGCAGCCGGAAATCAGTAACAAGTTAAAAGAGTGGTTTGACGGTGGCCTGATGGACTGGGATATCTCACGCAACAAACCGTACTGGGGATTTGAAATCCCCGATGCGCCGGGCAAATACTTCTACGTATGGCTGGACGCCCCAATCGGTTACATGGCAAGTCATAAAAACCTGCTTGGCGACAACACGGAAGCATTCGATGAATACTGGCAGGCCGGGTCAAATACAGAGCTTGTGCATTTTATCGGTAAAGACATCGCCTACTTCCACACGCTATTCTGGCCGGCGGTACTTGAAGGAGCGGGTTTCAGAAAACCCACCCAGGTACACTGCCACGGCTTCCTGACAGTTAACGGTCAGAAAATGTCCAAGTCACGCGGCACATTTATTATGGCGCGCACTTATCTGGAACATTTATCACCTGAGTATCTGCGTTATTACTTTGCTGCCAAGCTCAATGCCAAAGTTGAAGATATTGATCTGAACCTCGAAGACTTTGTTGCACGTGTTAATTCAGACCTGGTTGGCAAGGTCGTCAACATCGCCAGCCGCTGCGCAGGTTTTATTACATCAAGGTTCGATGGCACACTGGCGGAGAGCCTGCCGCAAACCACTTTGTTCGATGAGTCGGCGGCTGCCGGTGACGTCATTGCTAATGCTTTTGAAACGCGTGAATACAGCAAAGCGATTCGCGAGATCATTGCGCAGGCAGATAAAGCCAATCAATACATTGCCGAACACACACCGTGGACCTTGATTAAAACACCGGGCAACGAACAACAGGTACATGAAATATGTACGCTCGGTATTAATCTGTTTCGCAACCTGATTATTTACCTTAAGCCGGTATTGCCAACCATTGCTGCACAAACTGAAGCTTTCCTCAGGCATGATGAGCTGCGCTGGCAGGATTCAAAAGCACCACTGCTCGGGCACGGTATAGAAAAATTCAAACCGCTAATCAAACGCATTGAACCCGAGTCCATAGAAGCGATTGTCAACGACTCAAAAGAAACCATCGCCGAACAACAACAGGCTGTGCAATCCGGTCCGCTGCACGATGATCCGCTGTCGCCTGAAATCACTTTCGATGACTTCGCCAAAATCGATCTAAGAGTAGCGACCATTGTTGCTGCTGATCATGTCGAAGGTGCAGACAAGCTACTGCAACTGACGCTTGATATCGGCGGCGAAACACGCAATGTATTTGCCGGTATAAAATCCGCTTACCAGCCGCAGCAACTGGTAGGCAGGCAAACGGTTATGGTGGCCAACCTTAAACCCCGCAAGATGCGCTTCGGCATGTCAGAGGGAATGGTGCTGGCGGCAGGCCCCGGTGGCAGTGATCTGTTTGTACTGACACCAGACAGCGGCGCTACAGCGGGTATGCGGGTCAAATAAACAATGACCGAGCTGTTTCTTATTGTCATTGGCACTGTGTTGGTCAATAACTTTGTATTGATCAACTTCCTCGGCCTGTGTCCATTGATGGGTGCCTCAAGACAATTGTCTACAGCGATTGGAATGGGGCTTGCCACAACGTTTGTATTAACGCTTGCCTCTGTGGCGAGCTATGCATTTAATCTATGGGTACTGGAGCCACTCGGGCTGCAATACCTGCGACTGATAAGCTTTATTCTTATCATTGCCGGACTGGTGCAGTTCACTGAGCTTTATATCCGCAAATCCAGTCCACTTTTACACAGTGTACTGGGGATATTCCTGCCGCTGATCACCACAAACTGTGCGGTACTTGGTGTGGCGTTACTGAGTATCAGAGAAAACGAATCGCTACTTGAAGCCTCCCTGTATGGCTTCGGTGCATCAGCAGGCTTCACGCTGGTACTGGTGCTGTTTTCAGCCATGCGCGAACGACTGGACACCGCCGACGTACCCGTGCCGTTTCGCGGCACCGCCATCGCCATGATAAGCGCGGGTCTGATGTCCCTTGCGTTTATGGGCTTCAGCGGTATGGTTTAGCCAGTGTACCGCAACCACCAAACCCAATGAATGAGTCGTCGATCAAAGTGCTTTATTTTCTTAAAGAAACTGTACCGATGATTGTTCCTAACTATTTGTCGCCTCCCTCCTGCACTTTAATCATCGCCCCTTCGGGAACTCGTCATTTGGTCCACAGCTGCGTTGCACCTCTTGAAAAGGGGGAAGCCATTCCCTGCGAGCTGCGCCTTGCTGTGAACCAAAT
>CAYZVB010000008.1:17279-37197 GCA_964481315.1 uncultured Granulosicoccaceae bacterium | reverse complement strand
GCCTTTCGCATTCCAAACAATCAAGCCACCGCACAAATTACTTAGACCAAATTTTAAAAGAACATTTTCGAGCTTTTTGCCCGAGCAAGCCGCCTACTATAGCGGCCGATGTTTCCGCTGTCAAAAGTTTTCTCGCAAATATTTTTTTGCGTGAAACGCCTCGTTGAAGCGAGCCGGAAAGTTTACTATCGCCTGCCGGCAAGTCAAGGTTTATTTCAATTTATTTTTCACGGTTAATGCCAGTATTGCCGTGCCTTGTATAAGTACATGGGGCTAATCTTTGTTCCTTTCAAATTGCTAATCCATACTGGTTACTAAGGTAACGAGCAGCAACCATGCTAACCTTCTAATAAATAAAGAAAAACTCGTTTCACTTGAATAACGGGATCGTTTGACCACCCATCCACGTGTAATTACCCTGTGCGGTTCGTATAATGAGATTGGCTGCAGTGGCAAACCGACCCAACAGAACTTCGCACAAAGTCAGAGTAGATTATAAAGGTGCCGAACAGCATTCCGGCACTGCTTCAGTTGCATCTGAAAAACAAGCAGGTACCCCGGACGATTTGAAGGGCAATGGCCGTATTCGAATTGCACTGGCAGTTTGCGGCACTGTTCTTATTGGAGTAACCGCCGTTAATATGGCGAAGTCGAGCGGCACGCCTGATGACATGACACAGGCAGCTATTCCACTTCCAGCTACTCCCGAACCAATCGCCGAAAACAAAACCGAAGCTGCGCAACCACAACTTCAGGCAGCAGCACCTGTAGCACCGCAGTTTCTGTTTTCTACAGCACAAAGCGCTCAGCCACTGGCTCCGGTCACCGAGGAAATCCCTTTTCTGGAAGTCGACAGAATCGACGACGCTGTACCGCTGAAGAGTGATGTGATTACCGGCAACACTGTTCCGTTTACCGCGGCCGCGCCCGAGCTTGCCAACGACTACAGCCAGGAGCCTTCAACGCTTTTGTTAGAGGTTAAGAAAGGCGACACGCTGTCGGGCATGCTGGCAGCCCATGGCCTGACCAACATTGAAATTGCGGCGCTCGCCAATCTGGCGGAAGTGAAGCAACACATGACCAACCTGCGCCCCGGACATGAAATAAAGCTCGACCTCGATGGCAGCCGCCGACTGACCGGCCTGACCCGCGTGATTGATCTTGAAAACACACTGCAGGTAAAACGCATTGAAGACAATCAGTTCGAAGCGCGCGTTGATACACAACCACTTGAAAAAACCATTAAGGTCGCCGAGCTGACGCTGGAGTCGTCGCTGTTTCTGGATGGCGCCAGGGCCGGGCTTTCTGAATCGGTGATTATGGAGCTTTATTCGATATTCCAGTGGACCGTCGATTTTAATCGCGAAGTTCGCGCCGGCGACAAACTGCTGGTGTTGCACGAGGCGTATATGAAAGACGGCAAGCAGGTGAAGGATGGCAACATCCTCGCTGCCGAGTATCACTCTTCAAAGCAACTCTACAACGCCTATCGGCATGCAAGTAACGATAAGGTCGGCTACTACGACAGCCACGGGCAAAGTCTTGAGAAACGCTTTTTACGCAACCCGATTAAGGCGCGCATTACCTCGAGATTTAATCTGGCACGCAAGCACCCGATTTATCACACCATTCGAGCGCATAAAGGTGTGGACTACGGCGCACCTACCGGCACACCAATCAGCAGCGCCGGTGACGGACGGGTGATCTACGCCGGGCCACGCGGCACCTATGGCAACACTATCGAAATTCAGCATGGTGATCGCTACACCACGCTGTATGCACACCTGCACAACTTTCCCGAGAACATTAAGAAAGGCACACGCGTAAAACAGGGACAGGTTATTGGCTATGTTGGTAAAACCGGTATGGCCACCGGGCCTCATCTGCACTACGAGTTCCGCGTTGACGGCATCCATCGCGACCCGCAGAAAGTTAAGCTTGGCGGATCAAGCCCGCTGGAAGCAGAAGAACTGGCGGTGTTTAAAGACAGCATCGAGCCGCTTCGTGCACAGCTTGCAGCCATTCGCACCAACAGCGATACACTGGCAATGCGGTAAACAACAGCAATGCCCGCCGCTTTATATGTCGGGCTGATGTCTGGCACCAGCGTAGACAGTATTGACGCTGCGCTGGTTGCTATTGATGACGGCAGTTTTGAGTTACTGGCAACTCATACCTCGCAATATGAAGCAGAGCTTCGAGAATCATTACTGAAGCTCAAATCAAACCCTTCGATAAACCTTGGCAGCTTTATCACGCTCGACCACCGCGTAGGCACAGCCTTCGCTGCAGCAACGGTGGCACTGCTGCAGGCAAGCAACACGAAGGCGTCAGAAGTCCGTGCCATAGGGTCTCACGGACAAACGCTGTTTCACCTGCCAACAGATAACCACCCAGGCACACTTCAAATCGGCGACCCTTCTATTGTTGCCGCTGCCACCGGCATTGACGTAGTTGCCGATTTTCGCCGTGCCGATATGGCGGCAGGCGGACAAGGCGCACCACTGGCACCGGCGTTTCACCAGTACCTGCTTGGCCATGCTTCGAATAAAGTAGTGATTAACCTGGGCGGCATTGCCAACATCACGGTACTTGGCGACCAGGTGACAGGCTTTGATACCGGCCCGGCCAATTCGATCATTGACGAATATATGCAGACCCGCCTGCACCAACCATTCGATAAAGACGGACAGCTGGCACGCAGCGGCCATAGCGACAACAACTGGCTTAACGCAATGCTGGCGGACCCGTACTTTGCATTGCCGGCACCGAAGTCGACAGGAACAGATTACTTCAATCTGGACTGGGCACTGCAGCACTTGAGTGGCAAACCACCGGCACCGGCAGATGCACTTACAACACTGACTGAACTAACTGCCGTTACGGTTGCACAGAGCGTGCGTAAGTATGCGAAAGACAGCACCGGGATTTATTTATGTGGCGGCGGCGCCAGTAACCGGTACCTTTTTGAAAGGCTGACTACAATGTTGCCTGCGGTGCAAATCAAACCACTGGAAGAGACTGGTGTAAGCGCCGATGCGTGTGAGGCATGTACGTTTGCATGGCTTGCTCACCGGCACATACAACGAAAAACCGGCAACCTCACTGAGGTTACCGGTGCAGATAAAGCGGTAGTTCTGGGAGGGTTATATCCGGGTAGGCAAAGCGCTTAGCCGGCAACCTGTTTACTAAACCGAGAAAGAAGAACCACAGCCGCAGGTAGTCGTGGCATTAGGATTACGGATAACAAACTGCGAACCCTCAAGGCCCTCGGTGTAATCGATTTCAGCACCGATCAGGTATTGGTAGCTCATCGGGTCGATTAACAGCTTCACACCCTCTTTCTCGACCTCAGTATCGCCATCGTTGATGTCTTCATCGAACGTAAAGCCATACTGAAACCCGGAACATCCGCCGCCGGATATAAATACACGCAGCTTTAGGTCGGGGTTACCCTCTTCTTCTATCAGCCCTTTTACCTTCAGGGCAGCAGACTCGGTAAACACAAGCGGATCGGGGAACGCTTCTTCGGTACCTGTGCTTTCAGCTTCCACACTCATGGGCATGCGCCTCTTCTAATCATTAAGTTCGTAATGCTCAAAATAATGCATTACCTGACAAATTCAATCAACTATTAAACAAAAAAGAGCGGCGATTTTCACGACGCTGACAATAACTTTATTGCCAGTCGGAAAGATTTCCACTCTTAGCGATGCAAAACACCCTATCTCCCTAATTTTGTTGAAATTATTTCTTTTGCTAGCAATTTCGCCATAAACCACAACATGTGGTGTTTTGTGATCCAAATTTCTGAATATCTTGATTCAGAGAGTTAGCCACTCGCTCGCCGGGATGTTAAAATTCGTCATAACACCAGCTTTTTTTGGTTACCCAGCGGCAATAAAACCGCTTAAAAACACAATCACACCCCAAATCCAGACACTTAAAAATCGTATTTTCTATTTATATTCAATCAGTTAACATATATTCATCAGGTAGATTCGACTTTTAGATGTCAACGTAATAACATTTGCATCGTCGAAGCAACAAACGTTGCACCGACGCAACACTGAATACAAAAAAGATTTGGGATTTGACATGAAACGACTACTCACATTTTCAGCAACTGCCTTCATAGTCAGCATATGCACAGTCGGCTTCACTGCAAAAGTCAAAAATGTCGGCACCATTAAAATCGAAAACAACCCGGCACACTTCGCCGTGAACAACTGCCATATCGGCAAGTTCTACGAAGAAGTACACCTCTATGCAGGGTCCGGTGTACTCGCTGACGGCAAAAAGTTTGAAATTTCTGCTGACGGCAGCGGCGGCTGGGTCGAAATGCACGTTGGCATGGACTCGGGATCACCTGAAGCCTTCTATACCAGCACACTTTCCAACCCGGAAGAGTCAATCACGGTACAGTCCAAGCAGGTTGTGATTCGAGGCAGCTTTGACGAAGCCATTTCCGACCAGAGCGACATTCCGTTTGAGCTTACTGCCTCCTGCGAAGGCTAATTACGAGCCAGGCTGCTGACAAACAGACTGTATAGCAGACAGACAGCAGACGTTGCGAAAGTACAACGCACGCAGAGCGCCGGACTACACCAGTCCGGCCACAACACCGGCAATGACCGATTCCGAACAGGGCTTTTCGTAGTAAGCATCGGCATTGACTGCTGTTAACCACTCGCCGACCACTGACTTCGGCTTAGAACTCACCACCACCAACGCACAGCGGCTGAGACGCGGCTCGTTGCGAATATAAGTACCCAGCTCGTAGCCGTCCATTAGCGGCATTTCGAGGTCGAGAATGATCACTTCCGGCTGGTGTGTTTCGAGATATTCCATGGCTTCGAGCCCGTTGCGGGCCAGCACAATATTATAACCGGCTGTCTGCATGGCGCGCCCGAACGACGCGCGAATGGTGACCGAGTCATCGACAATCAACACAGACGACCTGTCCGGTGGCGGCGCCTGCACCACCTGCTTTACCGATGCATAACGACTGAAGTTATCCGTGTTAAGGCGCAGTACCACGTGCCGGTTATCCATTAAACCAAACCCTTGATACAGGTCACTGGCGTTTAGGATGCGATCATTCGTGTTGAACTTTACTGTCTTGCGACCAACAATTTCGTCGACTTCAAGATGCAGCGTACCCTCTTGTGACTGACAACAGATTACCTGCTTCACCGGCTGTGCTGTTTCACCGGATAAATTAGAGCTTTCCACACCCAGTACCGATGCCAGTGACAATGCATCGTCAGCGGCATCTTTAATCTCCTGTACGCGGGCGATATCAATAGCGTAGTGCTGACCGGCCTGGCGCACGACCATGACAATCATCGACTCCGATTGCAGTGGAATACTGAGATTAAAAACCGTACCTTCAGCGCCGGTTTCAACGGAGAAATCACCGTACCTTCGGTAAACCCATTCTTTAACGACATCGAGACCCACCCCCCTGCCGGCCGCGCGATGAGCGACGTCTGAAGTAGTGACGCCCTGCTCGACTATTTTTTCAAGCAATTCGGCATCGGTAAGTGTTGATGAGGCAGACGACGCAAGTTGCTGCCGCAATTTTTCAAGATCAACACCACCACCATCGTCTGCAACTGTTACAGACAGACTGCCATGCCTTATTGCAAACGCGACGCGAATAGTCAGTTCGGCACTTTTACCCTGCTGCAGTCGAACAGTATTACTTTGCGCGCCGTGCACCACCGCATTGATCAGCAACTGTTCGAGCGGACCATTAACTTCGGCAAAGAGCTTTCTGTCGAGTTCGAGCTCGGCACCGGTAAATTCAAAGCGCACAGTTGTATTTTGCGTGGCGGCAACACGCTGTACCAGTGACTCCATTCGCAACCGCACACTCTCGACAGATATTCGATCAGATGTCAGCACCAGTGATTCAAGTTCAACCACGCCGTTAAGCTGCTGCTCTTCTATTGCAGTAATACGGTCAAGCGTTCGCTGCACACCGGCCTGCAGTTCGTGCAGATCAGTGAAGCTTTCGTTAATGCTTCCGGCAACTGGATTAGTTTCGGGTGGCATTTTCGTCAGTAAATGCCGTGCACTCTGCAACGCAGATTGCATGTCAATCAGTTGATCGCGCAGCTTTTCATGCAGTTCATGACACTCCCAGTGCTGACGACTCAGACGCTGTTGCGAACGCTCAAGCTCGGAGAAGTATTTAGCCGAACCAAACGCCGGCGTTTTCTCGGTAATGTAGTCGTCAACCGCGTTGTCGGTGTTGCCACCGTGTGCGGCAGGCACGTTCGCAGCATCGGCTGCCTGCGGTAGTTCGGCACTGGCATCAACGGCTATATCTGCAGGGCTTTCGAGCAGCAGAAGTATCTCCTGCCGGTCTGCCACTGACTCACCGTTTCGAACACGATCAACATCATCGAGTATGACTTCAATCGCTTCCGTGGCGTTATCGAAGAACTGAGGTGAAGGCGCAGACCTGTCACTGCCGTGATTAACCATGAATGATTCAAGCGCATGTGCCACCGCGGCAATGTGGCCAAGGCCGACAGTGTCAGCACTGCCTTTAAGCGTATGAACAAGCCTTCTTATATCGGTTTGCAGCCGCGTACTGCCCCTGGGTGCTCCACGCCAGCGCTGAAATAATTCAAACAAGCGCTGACCAATGTCTTCGGCTTCTTCAACAAACACATCGATCAGACCGGCCGCTTCGAAGCCACCACGCGACTTATGACTGTCGTCAACCGCAACCTGGGTAATACGCTGCGCCACGTCGGCGACCAGTTCCGGCATCGGTTGCCTGTTCACCACAGCATCGAGGCCAATGGTGATCGCGACTATCGCCTCCTGCACCAGCAGTGTATCCGACTGGCTCAACGTACTGCCGGCACGCTCGGCGCTGCCGAGCATTTGTGACAGCGGTTCAATCAGTTTAAGCAGCGGGTCGTGTTGAGCGCTGCGCACCACGTTGTACAGATTATCAAGTGCTGCAGTAACAGTTGTATCCGGTGACAGATTCCCGGAGCTGCCAAGTGCCGTATCGAGTGCGTGTTGAATGGTGTCGACATAGCGGTTGCACTGATCACCAAATTCAAGACTCGATGGCGGCTGATTGGAAGATTCTTTGTTGTCTGCCGATTGTGCTTCACGGTCTTTATCTTTTGCACCGGCGGCAACCGGACTAGTCGTTGCGGATGACGGCACATCATCCTGCAGCAGTGCGCTGTTATCACTGGCAAGTTCAGCGATATTCACGCGGCGATCAGGTTTACTTTCCTGCACATCAGATGCCTGCACAGTGACCAGCGCCAACAGCTTCTGCTGCGAATCTGCGATATCTCTGCCGCTGCGACTTTTTGCCAAATAATCATGCAATGCAGTGGCTAGCGCCTTCAAATCAGTGGCGTCGGTTTGCACACTGCGCCTTAGCCCTGCCATTTGCTCTGTTAAAGTTGCATCGGATATAAAAGCCGATGCCGACAACACATCAGACAACGCCACCTTCATCCATTCCCGGTCTGCTGAATCGTCCGCTTTGCATACGGGTTCGAGCATGGTGAGAATTTCATCGACTAACAAGCCATTGAGTTTGTCATCATCGTCACTGGCAACTGCAGTCTCTTCTGTACCAAACCTGCCGGCCAGCATGTGATCGACTCGAATTAACGCTGCTGCACTGTTTTCAAGATCACCGATCGCACCGTCGCGACTGTGAAAATGCTTAAGGCCGGAGACCGCGGATTCAAAAACCGCAAGCTCATCGCGGCTGCTTAACAAAGTGCAAATATCTCTAAGTTCACGCATTGTTGCCAATGCGGCTGCAGCACCGTCGCCCGGCGCATCGGGCAAAGCATCAACGTCAAGTTTTAAACGCGCTATTCGCCTTCGCAGTGTTCGCACACCGGCTTCGAGCATCGCTGCCTCATCTGAAACAGCAACCGGGTTGTCGAGCTGTTGCAGACTTTTTAGCATTCGAAAAGTTGACTCCAGCCGTTCAAACACAGGATCGGCAGGTGCGACAAAGGCAATGTATGTCAGCATGTTGCACAGCGTTGTTTCCACCAGCTCAATACCTTCCGGTGAAAGTATCTGCGAGTCTGCATCGGCGACGTGCTGCCGGATAACAAGCTCTATCTGGCGCAACACAGCCTGATGCGCAGCAGACACCTGGCCTGCTGTTTCGATGCCACCGATGTAACAGGCGCAGGTCAGCCAGAATATCGCGGCATACTCATGCGATTCGGCATCGACTGATTCACGGCACAACAGCGCTAGCGCATCAAGCGCGGCACGGTTATCTTCACCACTCAATGCAGCAGCGTGTGCCTTATGAAAATGCTTATAAAAACCGCTGCCATCGAATGTATCTGCAGAGGAAGGCAATATCGATACGAGCCCGTCATTTCTTGCCGCCGAGTAGTCGTACGGCAGTGCAAAAACCAACGCAGAAATCAGTGGTTTGTTTTGCACGGCGCGCAACTCGTTAAGCACCCAGAAGTAGTCTGTGGCAGACGAGTTGCCCTGCAGCAACTCCACACATTGTGCAAATGCCTCACGTATCAGAACGTGCCTGTTACTGTGGTTGTTTTCTTTGTGTTCTAGCAGTGCGATGAGTTCTGCAATAAAAGCGGCAGCCACCGGTGGCGACTGCACCAGGTGCTGACATTGCCGTGCGCGTTTAATTAACTGCCCGGGCAGTGGTGACGACTGAAAACCGGGGTCGGAATGCTCAAGCAACAAAGCAATCTTCTCGGCAAGCGCTGCAGAGTCGGGTACCGCTGCCTGTGAATTTGACCGCCCGCTGCCGGATTGCGTTTTATCGTTCATCGTCAGGCAGTTCCGACAACTCGAAACGCAACATCGACTCGTCGAGCTTTGCCGCCATTAACTGCAGCTCCAGCGCATGACCTTTTAACAACAGCAGGTTTTCATCTGCAGTCATTGCTTGGTAGTGATTATTTAAGTATCCGGCAATGTCGCTAATGGCGGCAACATCACTCACCATTGCTGTTGTATCAATGTTTGTTGCAGCCGACGGAGACGGCAACTTACGCAGTGACTGGGTAGCCAGTAACGAATGACCGGCACTTTGTTCGAGTAACGACAAACACTCACGCAAGGAAGCCGCACAGGCTTCAAGATCAGCGCGCACTTCAAGCGCCTGCTGCATCGCTGTAATACATTCCGTTTGCAACTGACGGGACACCCGCTGCGAGCTCTGAATAAACACATCGGTATCGGCGTCGTTGTCGTGATAGCCGGCGTTTTTAATTGATGCGTTTAACGCCTGTAAGTTCGACTGCTGAGAGGCAGTTTCCATCTTACCAATAACACCCTTCAACGCATCGGTGACACTGAGTGCTCTTTCAATGCGTCCGGCCCCCATATCAAGTTGTGCGGACAAACCGGCAAGCGACGCTGCAGTCGCCCCAACCGATTCCTGCAACACACTGTGAATACCGGTGGACTGCAGGCTTTCGTTATTGCTTTCGGAAGACGCAGTCGATACTTCAATGCGTTGCCGTAAACTCGACAGTGCAGTGTTTAAAGCATCAAGTTGTTCCGTGGTTTGCCGGGCATTGGCTTCCGTGTTACCGGCCAGCTCTTCTACCGAGGCCTGCTGCATGGCCGCAAGCTCTGTGGTTTTATGCGCTACGCCGCGAGACACACTGACCAGCCCCTGCACCATCGACTTTGTGTAGTCGACCAGCTCTGCAATAGGCTGGTTTGCCTGATCAATTTGAAGCAGCTCACTGCCCGGGGCGAGCTTACCGTCGGCAATATGCGTCAGATCATCGACCAGTGCATTCAGGGTTAGACGAGTGTTTTGCTGCGCACTGCAGGAAGCCCTGCGATAAGACCATGTCAATGCAGTTATAAACAACACGCCGAGACACGCGAGGCTCAGTGCCGCCAGCAGGTTGCGACGGCTGCGGTGCAGTTCGGCATCGACAAAGCGCAGTGCATTCTGAATGTACGACAGCGCCGTGGCACTGACTTCGGCAAGATCACCAGTGGATTGCGGCGCAGACAACGCCGCTGCCGGTGCTGCAACCGTTAACGATTCAACAGCAGTAAGAAAGTCTTTCAATTGTCCGGACGTGGTGTACCCAAGCAGTGAAGGTCCGTTGTCGGGCATAGCCGTTGCCTGCAGCTGTGCAGCACTGCGTTTTACTTTTTCAATTAAAGGCTGTAACGGTAACAGCTGCAACGTCGCACTGGCGGCGGTGTTATTTGCAGCGACAAATTGCAAACTATTGAGATCCGCCCTGAGTGTGCTGGCGGTTTTTAGCAATGGTCGTGACAACGACTCGTTAATAATCGCATCGAACAGTTTATCGAAAGACTGTTGAACAACTGCAATGCCGGTGAGATCGCGACTGCTGCCGGCAGATGGCTGAAGCAGTTGAATGTTAAGCCTGCCGAACTCGCGACGCACGCTTTGCCAGTGCATCACCACCTGTGGATACTGACTGGCTACGCGATTCAGCGGAAAACCGGGTGATGCTTGTTCGATGGCTGCAGCCTGAGTGTCACCGGTTGCAATTAGCTGTGCCAGCTGGTCACTTTGCAACAACTCCGCAGGCAGAGCTCCGGTTGCTGAAGCAGGTGTTTCAGCCGTAAGCGATGCTATGCGTGTGAGTGTCAGCGCCAAACCGGTTACCTGACCCTGGTGTGCACGCAACTTCAATGAGTACCAGCTGCAAACAGCAAGTACCGCCAGCGCACAGGTTAGCAATAGAATGCTTACCACCAGCCAGTGTTTTGTGTGACGGGTAGTGTTCAATGCGACGTACCTGAGTGCAGTTGCCCGGTGTTGTCTGCAGCGGCCATCAGTAACTTCGGCACTGAAACCACTCCCACAATCGATTCATCGGTTCTGCAAGTAAACTCTATATATTCACTGGTAAATTCAGAGCGGTCAGTACTCACGTGCTGTCGACTCGCAAGATCGGAGATGGTTACCAGCTGATCGACAGCAAGCAGTACCCTGCCGTGTGCGCAGCTGACCACAATAGCCCTGCCTGCCACCGACTGTGCCTGTTCGCGATTGCCGCCGGTACCCGCTGAAGTTAGTAAAAAGTGCGCCGGATCAATCAGCGGTAACGGCGTGGAGTCGTATACCGCAATACCTGTCAGCCAGTCACTGGTGCGTGGTACCGCTACCACCGCCGGCAGTTCAATCACGCGCTCGACATACTCGACAGATATTGCATAGGTGATGTCACCGAGTAAAAACAGCAGTGCACGACTGGTTTGGTGGGTGAGTTCGTCCGCCTTTGCAGACCACGTTGCGATGACCACATTACTACTCATAATGAGTACTCGACATGCGCGGTGATTGCGCCAAGCAAATCCTGCTGCGTTACCGGTTTGCGCAGATAATGTTCGGAGCCGGCCAGCCTGCCGCGGGCGCGATCAAACACGCTGTCTTTACTCGACAACATCACAACCGGAATTTGCCAGAACCGCGGGTGCTTTTTTATCAGCCTGCAGGTCTGGTACCCGTCGAGCCGCGGCATCATGAGATCCATAAAAATGATATCGGGTGCCTGTCGCTCGACCACGCACAGCGCAGTTATCCCGTCGACCGCAGTCAGTACTACAATACCGCGCGGATTCAGGATTCGCTGCACGGTGCTGCGCACCGTTTTGCTATCGTCGACAACCAGTACTCGCAATGTTTCTACCGGATTAAGTTATTCGCTGACGCTTGCTGCAATCGGCCGGGCGGGTGCGCCGACAGGTTGGACAGTGACAGTTATTTTGTTGTGTAGCCGAGCCTGGCCGTTGTTCTCTGCAAAGACGTCCGAATCACTGTCCCACAGCTTACCGGACTGTATCCCAACGCCTCGGCCACATCAACCGCCTGCATACGGCAATCAGTATTTACTGTATGAATTACATAGACTTACGAATACACAAACAAATACGTCGCAGAGCTGACCGCAAAGCCGATACAATCCGCCCATACCGAACTGATGGAAACAGACGTGACTAAACGCATCGGCATTCTGATGGATCCCATCGAGCGGATCAAAGTAAAAAAAGACACCAGCCTGGCAATGATGCTGGCGGCGCAAAAGCGCGGCTGGCAACTCGATTATTTCGAGCGCGAAGATCTCAGCATGCGCGACGGTGACCCGAGCGCTGCAATCAGTACCGTCAAAGTGTTTGACGATGAAGATCACTGGTTCGAAATGTCCGAGTCTGCAGAGCAATCTCTGACGGATCTAGACTGTATTTTAATGCGGCTCGACCCGCCGTTTAACATGAACTACGTGTTTGCCACTTATTACCTGCAAAAGGCAGCGGACAGTGGGGTGCTGGTACTAAACAACCCGACTGCGCTGCGCGATATTAACGAAAAAATGTATACCGCCTGGTTCCCGCAGTGTTGCCCGCCAACACTTATCACCAGCCGCAACGACTTACTGCGTGAGTTCCATGCCGAACATGGCGACATCATCGTTAAGCCGCTCGACGGCATGGGCGGCGCTTCTATCTTCAGATTAAAACAGCAGGACCCGAATGTCAGCGTGGTACTCGAGACCATGACAGATTTTGGTAAAACGCAAATCATGGCGCAGCGGTATATCCCTGAAATCACCGAAGGCGACAAGCGCATTCTGGTGGTTGACGGTGTGCCGGTATCTCATGCGCTGGCACGCATGCCGGCGGCCGGGGAAACGCGCGGCAACCTCGCAGCCGGCGGTACCGGTGTGGCCGTGCCACTAACCAATCGCGACAGAGAAATTGTTGAGCAGATCGGCCCCGAACTGAAAAAGCGTGATGTACTGTTTGCCGGTATCGATGTGATTGGCGACTGGGTGACTGAAATTAACGTAACCAGCCCCACCTGCGCGCGCGAACTCGACGAGCAATGCGGGCTCGACATCGGCACCATGTTTATGGATGCGATAGATAAAAGGTTAAGCACCTGATGCAGTCCAACAACGCCGGACTCAACCCCGTTGCGGAAGTATGAATTTAACCCATCATTTTCTATTGTCGATGCCATCTCTGGCCAATTCGTGGTTCGAAAAAACCATCACTTATGTGTTCGAGCACAATGAAGACGGTGCGCTTGGTTTTGTGATCAATCGCAGCGCGCCGATTTCGATCACCGAGGTGTATCAGCAGCTTGAAATCAACATCAGCGAAAATGTAACGCTGGCCGCCGACGTGCTGGAGGGCGGACCAATCGACTCGCAGCGTGGATTTATACTTTTCGACTCACGGGAAGGTGACGCGAATCCAATCGATGCACCATCGCCGCATTTTGACGATGGCGGCCACGGCATTAGTCTAAGCGGTTCGACGGAAATTCTCGACCACATTGGTGCCGGCGACGGGCCGGATCAGTACCTGTTGTTGCTCGGCTACGCCGGCTGGGCTGCCGGCCAGCTCGAATCCGAAATGGCAGAAAACTCGTGGCTGACCTGTCAGGCAGACTTTGACATACTTTTTTCCGGGCACTCAGACAGCAAGTTTGACCGCGCAGCGCAGTCGATGGGTGTTGATTTCTCACGGCTGTCGAGCGATACCGGTCACGCCTGACGGGCAGCCCCGTTCTATTTATAAAAAACATCTCAACACCGATCGCCAATCACTGGCACCGGCACGTCATCAGGCACTACCATTACAGCACTATGGAACCCGCTCAGGCACCCCCTAACGGCACTGTGATTGCCTTCGATTTCGGCTCGAAACGCATTGGCGTGGCCGTTGGACATACCGATGTGCAACAAGCCAGTCCGCTGCAGGTAGTGAGGAATATTCACGGACGACCGGAGTGGGATGTGATTGAGAAGCTGGTCAATGAATGGCAGCCGGTTGCCTTCGTCGTCGGCCTGCCGCTGACCGAAGACAACACCGCCCAGCCTCAACTTGAACTGTCCGCAGCCTTTGCCAAAAAGCTTCACCGGAAATTCGAACTTCCGGTCTACCGCAGCGATGAACGTTTCAGTTCAATTGAAGCGTCTTCCCTACTTGCTGAAAACCGGCGTCGAGGCAAGCGCCGCAAAACCAATCACGGCGATACTGATAAAATAGCCGCAGCATTGATTCTTGATCACTGGTTTACACAACTCTGACACAGCGGTCTTTCACAGAAATGACCGTTCATATTTACCGAGATTATCTTCATGGCAGATCACCGCACGATCGACCGGGACGAGGTCGCCGGCTGGCTTTCCAGCATGAGCACCGAACTGCAAAGCCTGATCGACGCCAGGCATGCACACAAAATCCCAAAAATTGTCGGTATTAAAACCGGAGGCGTAACAGTTGCCAGGGAACTGAGTAAACGCATGGGACTGGCCGATGAGCCCGGTGAGCTTAATATTTCTTTTTACCGCGACGACTTCAGCCGGGTGGGGCTGCACCCGCAGGTAGGCGCTTCGAAGATCGGTTTTTCGATCGACGATGAAATTATTATTCTGGTAGACGATGTGTTGTACAGCGGCCGCACCATACGTGCCGCAATGAACGAAATATTTGACTACGGCCGGCCGGAGCGAATTATTCTAGCGACGCTGATCTCACGATCCGAAGGGCGTGAATTGCCGATCTGTGCCGATGTAACCGGTGCTGAGCTCACGCTTTCGGCGCACCAGAATTTCAAACTGCAGGAAAACTTAAGCCTCGAGATTGAAGCGCGCTCATGTCAACCACAATCATAAAAAAGCCCTCGATCATGACGTCTGCAGCCAAAGATATTCAACTCTGTGATGACGGCGGACTGAAGCATTTTCTGACCATTGAAGGGCTTAATAAACAGCGCCTGACAGAAATTCTCGACACCGCAGAGTCTTTTGTTGGCGTGAACAACAAGGCCACTAAAAAAGTACCACTACTCAGAGGTAAAACGGTCGCCAACCTGTTTTTCGAAAACAGCACACGAACCCGAACCACCTTTGAACTCGCCGCGAAGCGACTGTCGGCGGACGTATTGAATATTAACGTTAGCGTCTCTGCAGCCAGTAAAGGCGAAACCCTGCTCGACACACTGAGAAATCTGCAGGCCATGCAATGCGATATGTTTGTGGTAAGACATTCAGCATCCGGTGCAGCGCACTTTATTGCAAGCCACGTAGAGCCGCATGTCAGTGTCATTAACGCCGGTGACGGACAGCACTCGCACCCGACTCAGGCAATGCTCGATATGTTTGCCATCAGACGCAACAAAGGCGACTTCAGCAAACTGAAAGTCGTGATTGTTGGTGACATTCTTCACTCGCGAGTTGCACGCTCGCAAATTCATGCGTTAAATATTTTAGGTGCCCGCGAAGTTGTCGCGGTCGGCCCGAAAACACTACTGCCACAGGCCATTGGTGAACTCGGGGTACGTGTTGAACACGACCTGGAACGCGCCCTGCCGGATGCCGATGTGGTTATTGGGCTGCGATTGCAAAAAGAAAGAATGCGTTCTGCACTGCTTTCGACTGAAGATGAATACTACCGCAGCTACGGCCTCACAGAAGCGCGTATAAAACTAGCCAAAGCCGATGCGATTGTCATGCATCCGGGACCCACCAACCGCGGTGTTGAAATTGCCGCAAGCGTTGCCGACGGACCGCAATCGATTATTCTTGAACAGGTGACAGGCGGTATTGCCACACGCATGGCCATCATGTCTATTGCCATGGGTAACGTGGAAAGATCACTGGCCACCACCCGCAACGATGCCGAGCAGGTGAACTGACATGGATACCCTGATTAAAAACTGCCGGTATCTCGATTCAGCCTCCGGCAGCTTCTGCGAAGGCTCTGTGGGTTTTGCAGACGGAGTGATTACCCATACCGGTGATGCGCCATCGACAGAGCCGTCAAACACCGTAGACGCCGGCGGCAGCATGGTAATACCCGGCCTTATCGACTGCTACGCCAGACTGCGCGAGCCGGGCTATGAAAAGCTTGCCACTATTGCCACGGAAACCAACGCGGCAAAACACAGTGCTATCACTACCATCATGTGTTCACCGGACACCGACCCGGTAACCGATGAACCGGCAATAGTCGAACTGATAAAACGCCGCGCTGCAGCTGCCGCCGGTATTCGGGTACTGCCGATAGGTGCGGCAACCATTGGCCAACAGGGCGAACAACTAGGCGAGCTGCGCACACTGGCCGACAGTGGTTGTGTTGCTTTCAGCAATGGTGACCATGCAATTACCAATACCCAGGTGATGCGCCGCCTGATGGAATACAGCTCAGGCTTTGGTTTAAAACTTATTATCGCACCTCAGGATCCGTGGTTGTCTGATGGCGTCGCCCACGAAGGCAGTGTGGCAACCCGACTGGGTTTCAGAGCAATACCGGCGGCAGCAGAAACTGTGGCATTGTCACAGTTGATTGAGCTTTGTTATCAGACCGGCGCCGATGTGCATTTTTCAAGATTGTCTTCGCACCGCGGCGTACAGCTGGTAAGCCAGGCAAAGAAAGACAACATCAAAGTCACCGCTGATGTCGGTATAGATCATCTGTTTCTCACCGAAATGGATACCAGCGACTTCAACAGCATGAGTCATACCTCACCGCCGTTCAGATCACGCGCTGACCTCAACGCGCTGCGCGAAGGTATAGCGACAGGTGTAATTGATGCGATTTGCTCAAACCATGCACCGCATGAAACAGACAGCAAGCTGACACCTTTTCCGGAAAGCAGCCCGGGCACTTCATCACTCGACAGTTTTCTGGGGTTATTAATAAAACTTGCCGACGAAACCAGCATACCGCTTGCCACCGTAATTGCCAGAGCGACGTCAGGACCAGCAGATTGTTTTGCTCTTAATCACGGCAGGCTCGAGGCCGGCAGACCCGCTGATGCAGCCATTATTGACAGTGAAACCGACTGGGAATTTACTGTCGATAACATGCACAGTCAGGGGAAAAACAGCCCCTATGAAGGATGGGCTTTTCAGGCCAGTCCAAGTGCTGTGTTTGTTGATGGCAGGCCACTGGATTTGCATCGCTAAACGCAAAAAGGCCGTCTTCACAGACGGCCTTACTACACACTTATCAGCTTATTGAATGCTTATGATGCAAGCTTGTAAGAGTCATCATCGGCGTCTTTAAGTTCCAGACCGCCGCTCTCTGCATCATCTTGCAACGCTGCACCACCTTCATCAAGCTTGATCCGCAGTCTCAGGTCGTTAACAGAATCAGCATTACGCATACCTTCTTCCATCGTTACCTGACCTGACTTAATCAGTTCAAAGATTGCTTCATCGAAGGTGATCATGCCCTGCTCGCGCGACTTCTTAACGAGCTCTTTCATTTCGTGAATCTCACCTTTCTTGATCAATTCACCCATCAGCGGTGTATTGAGCAGAATTTCGACAGCGGCGCGTCTGCCATCGCCACCTGGCGTTGCCAGCAGGCGCTGTGAAATAACCGCCTTGAGATTCAGTGAAAGGTCGAGCAATAACTGGTTGCGACGTTCTTCAGGGAAGAAGTTAATAATCCGATCCATCGCCTGGTTAGTGTTGTTGGCGTGCAACGTAGCAAGACACAGGTGGCCGGTTTCGGCAAATGCAATGGCGTGCTCCATGGTATGTTCATCACGGATCTCCCCGATCAGAATCACATCCGGCGCCTGTCGCAATGTATTTTTAAGCGCTATTTCGAAGGTTTCGGTATCGGTACCAACTTCACGCTGTGTTACCAGACAACCTTTGTGCTTGTGTACAAATTCAACCGGATCTTCAATCGTGATAATGTGACCCTTGCTGTTTTCGTTGCGGTAGTCGATCAGTGCCGCAAGACTTGTCGACTTACCGGAACCGGTACCACCAACAAAAATCACCAGGCCACGTGTTGTCATTGCCACGTCTTTCAGCACTTCAGGCAGGTTGAGTTTTTCAAACGACGGCACTTCAAAGCCAATGATACGAATAACCATACCGGCACTGCCACGCTGCACAAACGCGTTAACACGAAAGCGCGCAACATCGGGCACGCTGATCGCGAAGTTACATTCACGAGTTGACTGAAACTCGGTTTGCTCTTTGTCTTCCATTACCGATACCGACAGCGCCATTGTCTGCTGCGGGGTGAGATTTTTATCGGTAATAGGCGTTATCTTGCCGTGCAGCCGCATACTCGGCGGCGCACCGGCAGTAATAAACAAGTCAGAGCCGCCCTGTTCCTGCATTTTTGAAAGCAGGCCGTAGAGGTACTTTTTAGCCGAGTCGTTTTCCACTGATATGCCTCAATTAGGGTATGCGATATAAGCGATTAGTTTAATGTGTCAGGGTTCGCAGCCTTACGACGTGCGTCTTCAAGCGACACCTTTCCTTTTGCTAAAAGCTCCTTCAGGTTCTGATCAAGCGTCTGCATGCCTGCTGCCTGACCTGTTTGAATCGCTGAATACATCTGTGCAACTTTGTCTTCACGAATCAGGTTTCTGATCGCAGGTGTACCCATCATGATTTCGTGTGCAGCGACACGACCGCCACCCACCTTCTTCAACAGCGTTTGTGAAATTACTGCGCGCAGTGATTCAGACAACATGGACCGAACCATAGGCTTTTCACCGGCGGGAAATACGTCGATGATTCTGTCGATAGTTTTAGCCGCCGAACTGGTGTGCAGTGTGCCAAATACCAGGTGACCGGTTTCCGCCGCGGTCAGTGCCAGACTGATGGTTTCCTGATCACGCATCTCACCAACCAGAATGATGTCCGGGTCTTCACGCAATGCTGAACGCAGTGCTTCGTTAAAGCCGTGCGTGTCACGATGCACTTCGCGCTGGTTTACCAGACATTTTTTACTCTGGTGAACAAATTCGATCGGGTCTTCAATGGTCAGAATATGACCGAGTTCAGTTTCGTTTTTGTAGTCCATCATCGCCGCGAGCGTTGTCGACTTACCGGAACCGGTCGGGCCTGTCACCAGTACAATACCGCGCGGAAATTCAGAGATTTCCTGAAAAATCGGTGGTGCACCGATTTGCTCAAGCGTCAGAACTTCACTGGGAATGGTTCTGAATACCGCACCGGTACCGCGAGCGTGGTTGAACGCATTGACACGAAAACGCGCCACTTCCGGCAGTTCGAACGAGAAATCCACTTCCAGCTTCTCTTCAAACTCTTTGCGCTGCTTGTCGTTCATGACGTCGTACACCATTGACTGAACCAGCCCTGCATCCAGTTCTGGCACGTTAACGCGACGTATGTCACCATCGACACGAATCATCGGTGGCAGCTCTGCCGATAAATGCAGATCGGAAGCGCCGTTTTTCACGCTGAAGGTTAAAAGCTGTGAGATATCCATTAGCAATCCCGGTGTAAAATTGATGGTTGGCGCCGCTGGGCAGCGGCGGGGCCTCTACTTGCTAACGACCGAGATCTGAAATTAATTAATTACCTGACGGGCGCTGTGTTCCAGCACGGCAACGCAATTCACAACACACAGAAAAGTATGATCAGCGACAACCTTGAAAAGGTCCGCGCGGAAATCAGTGCGCTGGAAAATGCGCACCAGCGCACACCCGGTGACGTCACGCTGCTTGCAGTCAGCAAGAAAAAACCGGTCGAAGACATTAAACAGGCAATCAGTGCCGGTCAAACCTCGTTTGGCGAAAACTATGCCGATGAAGGGGTAGAGAAAATTCTCGCCATTGGCAATGCGGCAATCGACTGGCACTACATTGGCCATATTCAGTCGAATAAAACCCGCCTGATCGCAGCGCACTACGACTGGGTGCAGAGTGTTGAACGGGCAAAAATTCTGGAGCGCCTGTCACAGCACCGGCCGGATCACCTGCCGCCCCTGAACATTTGCCTGCAGGTCAATATTGATGGCGAGGAAAGCAAATCCGGTTGTCAGCCGGAACAACTGGCAGAACTCGCCGCACTGGCAGAAGACAAACCGAATATCACGCTGCGCGGCATTATGGCCATTCCGGCACCGCAAACAG
>CAYZVB010000008.1:0-17269 GCA_964481315.1 uncultured Granulosicoccaceae bacterium | reverse complement strand
GCTCAACGCGCTGTGTTTGCAAAGCTTAAAGCGCTGTTCCAGTCTCTGCAGTCGCGCTATGCGCAGGTGGACACCTTATCGATGGGCATGTCCGGTGACATGGAGGCGGCGATTGCAGAGGGCGCGACAATGGTCAGAATAGGCACCGCCATATTTGGCAGTCGTGACTGACATACCCTTAGCAGCAGCACCTTGCATCCACTTGTGCCAGCATCTTCGCGCAGGGGTTTAAATCAGTGGCAACGTACACAGGTTTTTAACACTGGTATCCTGACCACTGCGGTACCACCTTCTATACTTTATCCGTATGATTTGACCATTCTGCTAACCGGAGCGTTTTTCCATGTCCTCTTCCAATCCGTTGGTCGCCGCCGGAGCCGCCGGCCAGAGCCTGTGGCTCGACTACATTCAGCGCAGCATGATTTCCAACGGAGATCTCCACAGCCTGATCACCGACGACAAAATAAAAGGCATTACCTCGAACCCGTCGATCTTTGAAAACGCCATTGCCAACACCGACGAATACGACGAGCAGATCCGCCAGGTACTGGGCGCTACTCCTGCAGCCTCTGCCACTGAAATATTCAAGGGGCTGGCCATCAAAGACATCTGCGATGCCGCAGACAGTTTCGATGAAACCTACCGGTCGAGTCGCGGTGATGACGGCATGGTGAGCCTGGAGGTGTCGCCGACACTGGCACACGATGCTGCAGCGACCGTGGCAGAAGCCAGAGAGCTGCACGCAGCAATCAACAAGCCCAATGTCATGATCAAAGTACCCGGCACCAAAGCCGGCGTTGAGGCATTTGAAACGCTGACAGCAGATGGCATCAGCGTCAACGTTACTCTGTTGTTTTCCGTTGAGCGTTACAAAGAAATAGTACAAGCTTATCTGAAGGGCCTTACCACCCGTCTGCAAAACTCGCAGGACATTAGCAAGGTTGCCTCGGTTGCCAGCTTCTTCGTCAGCCGCGTTGACGTTGCGGTAGACGATGCGCTTTCACAACTGAGTGATCAGAACGCGACGAAAGATTTGCTCGGCAACATTGCCATTGCCAATGCCAAGGTGGCATACGGTTACTACCAGAATATTTTTGCAAGCCCCCAGTTCGAAAAGCTGGCGGCAGCCGGTGCATTACCGCAACGCCTGCTGTGGGCCAGCACGGCGACGAAAAACCCGGAATACAGCGACGTTTACTACGTAGAAGAGCTAATGGGTCCCGACACCGTCAACACGGTACCGCCAAAAACCATGGACGCGTTTCGCGATCATGGTGTGGTAGAAAACCGATTGCAGTCACCGGTGGCAGAATCTCAGGCATTGCTCGATCAGCTGCCAGCGCTTGGTGTAGACCTGGGTGCGATCACTGATCAGCTGGAAGCCGATGGCATTGCTTCATTTGCCACTGCATTCGAAAGACTGCTGGAAGCCATTGAAACCAAATCCAGCGCCATTAAGGCGGCGTAACACCGCACTTTGCAAGTCGCATACAACGGATTCATTTTCTGATGCATATAACCTTTATTGGCGGCGGCAATATGGCCCGCAGCCTGATTGGCGGCCTGATTGAAGCCGGCACCAAACCGGGCAATATCACCGTCTCGGACCCGATGGCCGAAATTCAACAGCATCTTAACGCTGACTTCGGGATTGTTACCGGCGGTGATAACGCCGCTGCAATCAGCAATGCCGGTGTCGTGGTACTGGCTATCAAGCCACAGCAAATGCGTCTTGTGGTCAGTGAGCTGAGCGGCAAGTTTGAGGGCAAACTGGTGATCTCTGTGGCTGCAGGTGTGCTGCTTTCAGACATTGTCAGGTGGTCCGGCAAAGCAGATACCGCAGTGGTTCGCTGCATGCCCAACACACCGGCTCTGCTTGGCTGCGGCGCTACCGGGCTGTATGCCAACGATGCCGTTCAACCGGCACAGAAACAACAGGCAGAGGTAATTCTTGCTGCCGCCGGTATAAGTGCATGGCTTGATACTGAAGCACAGCTAGATGCAATAACAGCGTTGTCCGGCTCCGGTCCGGCATATTTTTTTCAGATGATTGAATCAATGATCAACAGCGCCGAAAAAATGGGAATCCCCGAACCTGTCGCCACGCAGTTTGCCATTCAAACGGCGCTGGGTGCGGCACGCATGGCAAGCGAGGGTGACACCTCACCGGCGCAATTGCGTCGCAATGTCACCTCACCTGCAGGCACCACTGAAGCGGCAATCAACAGCTTCACCTCGGACAACTTCGGTGACATCGTTAATCGGGCAATGAAGGCCGCTGAAAGTCGGGCGCAGGAACTCGGCAAAGAACTCGGAGCAGACCATGGGTAACGCAGGTGCAGGATTTAATTTCCTGATCTCGACAATTTTCGATCTCTACGCCTTTGTGGTGATGTTGCGGTTTCTGATGCAGCTCACTCGTGCGGATTACTACAACCCGGTTTCACAGTTTGTGGTTAAAGCCACCGATCCACTGCTAAAACCACTGAGACGATTTATTCCCGGCTTTGGTGGCTACGACATTGCTGCGATAGTCTTGTGCTTTCTGGTGCTGCTGGTGAAATTCATACTGCTGCAGGCGATTGGCGGTGCTGCGGTTGCCGGCATCGGTGGCAGCGTGGTTGCGGCTATTATCGGTGCACATCGCGAAGTCGGTTTAATCGGTGTGTTACTCGATGTATTTTTCTTCTCTATTCTGGCAATGGTTATCCTGAGCTGGGTATCACCCGGCGGCAACCCGATATCCGGTCTGCTGCGCAGCATCACCTCGCCTATTCTCGGCCCGATACAGAAGGTTGTGCCGCCGATGGGTGGTTTTGATTTATCGCCACTGGTGGCGTTGCTTGCGATCCAGTTCATACGCATTGTTTTTCGCGTTTAGCAGTAACACAACGCGGTAATCGGGTTGACATGGGAACGGTTCACTCCACAGCAGGGTGAATCGTGCGGCAGGTACTGGCGCCCTGCGCCCGAATCGTACACACTAAACCCCGTACATTTCTTCGATTACCCGCAAAGACGTTTATGTCTGACACCTCTGACGATCGATCCGTTGGCATCGTCACTCCACAAACGGCTCAACTAGACTCGCCACTGCTGTTGCAATGCGGGCAAACACTGCCGCGTCATGAGCTGGTTTATGAAACCTATGGTGAGCTCAACGCCGACCGCAGCAACGCCATTCTGGTTTGCCACGCACTGTCCGGTGATCATCACGCGGCAGGCAAACATCAGGCAGACGATAAAAAGTACGGCTGGTGGCACAGCTGTATTGGCCCCGGCAAGGCAATAGATTCAGATCGCTACTTTATTGTCAGCTCGAACAACCTTGGCGGGTGCCGGGGCAGTTCCGGGCCAATGACTATCAATCCAGACACCGGCGAGCCTTTCGGCCCCGACTTTCCGATGGTTACCTGCAAAGACTGGGTGCAGAGCCAGAAGATGTTAATGGAACATCTGGGTATTGATCACTGGGCTGCAGTGGTGGGTGGCAGTCTTGGTGCAATGCAGGCCATGCAGTGGGCAATCGACTTTCCGGAGCTGGTTGATCACATCCTGCTGGTGGCATCGGCTGCCAAGCTAACCGCACAAAATACTGCGTTTAACGAGGTGGCGCGTCAGGCAATTCGTACCGACCCGCACTTTTATGACGGACGATATTACCTGCACAATAAAGTCCCTGAGCGGGGCCTGATGCTGGCGCGTATGCTCGGCCACATCACCTATTTATCTGAAGATGCCATGAGTGAAAAGTTCGGCCGTGAGTTGCGCAGTGATAAATTGAATTTTAATTACGGCGTCGAGTTCCAGGTAGAGAGTTACCTGCGCTACCAGGGTGAAAGTTTCGTCAACCGGTTCGATGCCAACACCTATTTGCTGATGACAAAGGCTCTTGACTACTTCGATCCTGCAGCCGACTACGGCAACGATCTGGTCGCAGCTTTCAAGCGCATTAAGGCAAAAGCGATGGTTATTTCGTTTACTTCGGACTGGCGCTTTTCTACGCAACGTTCAGAAGAAATTGTCGACGCGATGATGCTGGCGAATTGTGATGTCAGCTCGGCGATTATTGAAGCCAACCAGGGCCATGACTCGTTTCTGCTACCAATAGAAGACTACGTTATGAGCATAAAAAGCTGGTTAAACCACATAACGCTGCGATGACAATAACCAATCACATCCCGTCTGAACTGCGTCAGGACCTGCGGGTTATACAGGACTGGGTTGCACCCGGCAGCCGGATACTCGATCTGGGGTGCGGCGACGGCACCCTGCTATCCACCCTGCGCGACAGCAAAAACACCAGCGGATACGGCATGGAGATATCACCGGCCGACATCAATATCTGCCTGAGCCGCGGGCTTAACGTTATTCATCGGGATATTGAACTCGGATTATCTGTTTTTGACGATAAAACGTTTGACTATGTACTGACCACACACTCTATACAGACGTTAAACAATCCGGCACAGCTGCTGGAAGAAATGGTGCGGGTAGGCATTCGGGGAATTGTTTCTTTTCCTAATATGGGATATTGGCGGGCACGCGCTCATATCGCTTTCAAAGGAAAAATGCCTGTCACCGAGTCACTGCCCTATCAGTGGCACGATACGCCGAATACACATTTGTGCACACTCAGGGATTTTGAAAATCTGTGTAAAACACTGCAAATAAAGATTGAACGGCGTGCTGCAGTCAATGACAACCATCGCCGCAATATCCCTGCACTGTGCTTTCCGAACCTGTTCAGTGAAACTGCGCTGTTTGAAATTTCTGCGCAATAAACACAGCAACCGGTGCCGGACACGCCGCTCAAACATTACAAAAACGCTGTATTTATAGGCAAAAAACGCCCTTCGAGCAAAAAAACCCTATTTTAACCGTAAAAAAACACAAAACAGCTGTTGGAATCTGTCAAAGATGCTGTATCATCGCCCCGCGCTGTCGCGCTAACTTTTATCAGTCAAAACAGAAAACTACATTGATCCCGGCAAGCAACAGTGTTCGTTAAACACATCACCTGGAGCATCAATCTTCAGGTACGTCGAACACAAACGAACGACCGGCAGTTTTCGAGTTAAATGATTTCACGCTAATCAACCAAACAGGTGTCTATACAATGGCGAAGAAAAAAGCGTCCGCTAAGAAAAAGAAGGTAATGGGGAAGAAGAAGAAGGTCGTTGCCAAGAAAAAGGTAATGGGTAAAAAGAAGAAAGCTTCTAAAAAAGCCGCCGCCTCCGGCAAGAAGCCACCTACTAAGTCAGAGATCCTCAGCGCCATTGCTGATGACACCGAACTGAGCAAAAAAGAAGTAGCAGCAGTGCTGGAGTCGCTGACCACACTGATCAGCAAAAACATCGGTTCACGCGGCCCGGGTTACTTCAACCTGCCTGGTCTGATGAAAATCAAAGTCAACAAAAAGCCAGCTGTTAAGGCGCGCAAGGGTATCAACCCGTTCACTGGCGAAGAAATGATGTTCAAAGCGAAGCCGGCGCGCAAAGTGGTCAAGATTGCACCACTGAAGTCACTGAAAGAAATGGTCTGATCAGCAGACTGATTCCGGCAACCGGGCAGAAACCCTGCCCGGTTGTGTTTGTAGTACTCCTCCCTCACGCGGTTCATATCCATCCCGTCACCCGCAATACCGCCACAAAACCTGCCTGACGCCCGCTGCCTAGTGAAATCGAGCGATCGAATCACTATGATGGTTGTCATAGTTTGTGATTAGTCAAAATCACAACCAGCAAACGATATGTACGAGAAAAGGTAATGGCGAAATTGGCAGCTTGGGTAAGCCGGGCGCTTATCATTCTGATCGGCTACGTCGCAGCGACCATTGCGCTTCGCTTTGTGCCTGTTGACGAAAGACCGATAATGGCGAGCATTGACGTGCCCCCGCAGGTCATTGAGGCGGTCGGCAGCCCGTCGATCGAAGAAATCTCGCGCGATGCGGCCAAACAGCACATATTCGGGCTGGCCGGCAGTAAACCAAAACCGGTGATTGATAAAACTCCGGTGGCGCAGGTCACCCGTTTAAATTTATCACTGCTGGGGGTGTATTCCGCGCAGCCGATGGACACCGCACTGGCGATTGTTAGCGCCAACGGTAAACCTGAAGAAGTGTTCCGCATAGGCGACACCATCACCGGCAGCGCCAAATTGCTGGAAGTTCTGCCCACGGAAATTGTTATCGACAACGGTGGCAGACGCGAAATTGTCAAACTTCCCGAAAAAGTCGCCTCTACCGGTAGCTCTACCGGACTCGAGAATCTGCCGGGGGCCGCTGTGCAAAACCAAACCGCACAGGTTCAAAACGGCGCCCCAATTGAATTGCCTGAGTCACCAAGAGAAATTCGCGACACACTGGCTCGCAACCCGGCCATGCTCAACAAACTGGTCAGCGCAGTACCGTACCGGGAAAACGGCCGGATCCTCGGCTACCGGCTCACACCAAAACAAAGTGGCGGCTTGCTGGAAACCAACGGAATTTTGCCCGGCGACGTCGTCACACGGGTAAACGGCATTGCCCTGGCGAACCAGAAAAACGGCATCAGAGCACTGCGGAAACTAGTCAAAGCAACATCAGTTGATTTAACAATTCTGCGTGATGGCGTTGAGCTGCCTATTAGCATCCCATTGGAGTAACTGCACTAAAACCTTTACAACTTGGTTATTCTCATGCGTTAATATAGACAGAATAACGGATAATGCCCCCTTAAAAACAGCGCTAACTAACGAGTAAGACGTTGAAATATAATAATAATTTTCGTTGGAAAAAGACGGCGACAGGTGTTTCTACTGCACTGTATCTAATGTGCAACAACGCGGCCGCGCAAGAAGTCGGCCCGGACAACACTTTTACCCTTAACCTCAAAAACACAGATATCCAGTCTTTAATTGCCACCGTCTCTAAGCAGACCGGACGCAATTTTGTGGTTGACCCAAGGGTTAAAGCCAAAGTCACTGTTATCTCTACCGATCCGGTCAGCGCAGAAGGGCTTTACGAAGTATTTCTGTCAGTGCTGCAGGTGCATGGATACTCAGCGGTTCCGGCAGGCGACCTGATCAAAATTGTACCGGACGTAACCGCCAAGCAGGGCCCGGTGCCAATTCTTGGCGACGATGAAGACTCAAGCGATCAGCTGGTTACCCAGGTTGTTAAAGTGATTAACGTGCCGGCAGCGCAGCTGGTGCCGATTTTACGTCCAATGGTGCCTCAGCAGGGCCACCTCGCCGCCTATGCCGCCACTAACTCACTGATCATCACCGACCGGTCGTCGAATATACAGCGTCTAACGGCGATCATTGATCGCATTGATGTGCCTGATAACGAAGAAATTGAAGTGGTTCGACTGAACCATGCCGCTGCCGCTGAAATTGTCGGCACCCTCACTTCGCTGCAGCGTAACAACCTCGGCGGTGCACAGGGACCGGGTGCGGTGCAGCTGGTGGCTGATGATCGAACCAATAGCGTACTGATCAGTGGCGACCGCGCAGCGCGCGTTCGAATCCGTGGTTTGATTGCGCACCTCGACACGCCGATAGAATCCGGTGGCAACACGCGCGTTGTTTACCTTAAATATGCCAACGCCGAAGACATGGTGTCTATTCTTCAGGGTGTTTCGCAGGGTCAGGCCAAAGTTGGCGCAACCACTGCCGACGCCGTTGGCGGTGTAACCACAACAACACCACAACCAGTGACACCGGCTGCTCAGCAGGCAGCGGTGCAGCAGAACCCGAATGCAGCAGCCACTGCGGCACAGAACCTCGCCACGCAAAACGCTGTAAGAGCCAGAAGCTCCACTGATCTTGGCACTTCCAACGTCGACATTCAGGCAGATGCCAACACCAACTCGCTCATCATCACCGCACCGGCAGATGAGATGCAGAATATCCTCGCAGTGATACGTCAGCTCGACATTCGCCGTGCGCAGGTGCTGGTTGAAGCGGTGATTGCCGAAATCAGTGAAGATAACACCCGTGAATTTGGCATTAACTTCCTGATTGACGGCTCGGCCAAAGATGTACCGGTGGGTTATTCGAATCTTGGCGGTGCTACCGAAGGCGCTCTTGGTATTGGTGCGGCGGTTAGCAACGGCAGTCTGCCATCGTCGCTCGGTTCGGGCATATCACTGGCGCTTGGGCGGTTTGGCAGCGGTGAAATCGATTTTGGCTTTCTGGTCAGAGCCATCGCCTCCGATGCGGACAACAACATATTGTCCACACCAAGCCTGATGACACTCGACAATGAAGAAGCCGAGATTGTCGTTGGCTCGAACGTACCCTTTGTTACCGGCCAACAATTGTCGGCCAACAACGACAACCCGTTTCAAACCATTGAACGTCAGGACATTGGATTAACCCTGAAAGTGAAGCCGCAAATCAATGAAGGCAACACCATCAAGATGGAACTGGAACAGGAAGTCTCGGACGTAAACACCACTTCCCTGACTGGTGCTGCTGACATTATCACCAGCAAGCGTTCAATAAAAACAACCGTATTGGTAGAAGACGGACAAACGCTGGTGCTGGGCGGACTCATTGACGATCAGATTACCGACGTTGAAGAAAAAGTACCGCTGCTTGGCGATATTCCGGTACTTGGCAACCTGTTCCGCTATCGCAGCACCCAGAAATCGAAGCAAAACCTGCTGATTTTCCTGCACCCTGTGATCATGCGCGACAGCGACACGGCCAACCAGTACAGCAATTCAAAGTACAACTTCCTGCGTTCGCAGCAGACGATTTATCGTCAGGAAAAAGACCGTGCGCTGCAAAAAGACAAGCCTTCGCTGCCAGAGCTGAAACTGTTTTTTGAAGGACAGGAAATCGACAGTCCTCTTACCAGCTTTGAAAAAAATGAAACACCTGCCGCAAGCCTTGCGCGCGCGATGGATGCGGCCGACGCACCAACTGATGAAGAAGACGCCGATCTGCCGATCGCCGAGTCGATACCTGAACTGCCGCCTTTGGCAGACGCTGAGCGCGTGGTAGCCGCGATTGACAACACGACATCCGAAAACGTGGTTGACCTGACGAAAGCGGAAGTTACCGGTGATTTGCCGGAAACGACTGTCACCGCCGATGTCATACCACTGCAGACATTTCCGCCGAAGCCGGTTGAAGGTTTCAGCACGGAAACCTCTACACAGCAGTCGGTAGATTCCACTGTCAACGCTGACAGCACCGATGAAGCCGGTGGGGATTTACTGAAAGGCGCTATTAGTGCCGGTGACGGCAGCGCGGTTATTCTCGGCAAGCGCACCAAACCTATCGACCGCAGCATTCAGGCTTCAATTGATGCCAATCACGACCGCGAGATTGTCGAAATCAGCGCTGTCGCAGTCGGCAACGGCAAGCCGGAACGCGTTCTGCCGCTGTTCCAGGAAACCGAAGTCCGCGAAACGCCACAATTTGAAGTGCTCAACACCGACACGCCCGAACTGCCGAACGTACCGGAAGTCGATCCGCTATACGTTGACGAGGCCGGGTACACCGATGGCGATGCCGGAGGCGATTTTTATCCGGAAGCTCACAATGAATTACATTCCGAAGTAGAAATTACCTCGATTGTAGTCGTGCGGGATGACGGAACCGAATATAGTGAGCTTGAGTCAGAATAGTTAATCTGTTGCAATTTGCCGCTTTAACGGCACATTGATTGTACTGACACGATCAAGCGGCACTTAACAAAAGAGCAGACGTAACCACTGATGGCCTCTCAACCGATAGATTCCCTGGAAGACCAGCCCGAGGTCACGGCACCACGTCGTGCCAGTCTGCCCTACTCGTTCGCCAAACGGCACGGCGTGCTGATTGACGGGCTGAATGACGATACCCCTACACTGGTGCACCGCCCAAATGTCTCAAATGCCTCTTTGCTGGAGGCCCGGCGCATTGCCGGACGGCCGGTAAGCGCTCAGGCAGTCAGCGAAGACGAATTCGACCTGATGCTGACACGCGCCTACGAGGGCGACACCGGCGATGCCATGAATATCATGGACGATTTCGGTGACGATCTCGATCTCGAGCGCATGGCCGAATCGCTGGAACCTGAAGATCTGATGGAATCCCAGGACGACGCGCCGGTCATCAAGCTAATCAACGCCATGCTGACTGAGGCTATCCGCAAAGGCGCGTCGGACATTCACATCGAACCGTTTGAAAAGCGCCTGTCTGTTCGCTACCGCGTTGACGGTGTCATGAACAAACTGCTCGAGCCACCTCAGCAGGCCGCAGCACAGGTTATTTCTCGTATTAAAGTCATGGCGAAGCTCGACATTGCTGAAAAGCGCCTGCCACAGGACGGGCGAATTTCACTGCGGGTTGCCGGCCGGCCGGTAGACGTTCGTGTGTCAACGCTGCCTTCCGGGCACGGAGAACGCGTGGTACTGCGACTGCTCGACAAACAGGCAGGCAGACTCGATCTTGAACACCTCGGCATGTCTGATGAGTCGGCAGAGAACCTCGAAGCGGTGCTAAAAATGCCGCACGGGATTATTCTGGTTACCGGCCCCACCGGGTCCGGTAAAACCACCAGCCTGTACGCGGCACTTACACGACTTAACAGCGCAAGAACAACCATTCTGACGGTTGAAGACCCGATTGAATACTACCTCGATGGCATCGGACAGACGCAGGTCAACACCAAAGTCGACCTGACTTTCGCACGCGGCCTGCGCGCCATACTGCGACAGGATCCGGACATTGTGATGGTTGGTGAGATTCGCGATCTGGAAACCGCCGAAATCGCTGTACAGGCGAGTTTAACCGGTCACCTGGTACTGTCGACACTACACACCAATACGGCCATCGGCTCGGTAACCCGACTGCGCGATATGGGTGTTGAACCGTTTCTGCTGTCGTCGAGTCTGATCGGACTGGTGGCACAGCGACTGGTACGGATTCTGTGCGACGACTGCAAAACCCCGCATGAACCGACGCCGGCCGAGCGTAAAACACTGGGCATTACCGATCAGGCTGCTGCCACGGTGTACCTGCCGCACGGTTGCAATCAGTGCAATCACAGCGGCTACGTCGGACGAACCGGTATCTACGAAGTTGTGCTGGTCGATGAAACCATGCGCAACATGATTCACGACGGCAGCGCCGAGCATGAAATAGAATCCTACGCCAGAACCCAGTATGCGGGCATCTCTCAAGATGGCATGCGTCTTGTGCTGGATGGGAAAACTTCACTCGAGGAAGTACTCAGAGTCACAAGAGAGATGTAATGCCAGCGTTTGAATATGTTGCGATCGACCCTTCCGGCACGGAGAAAAAAGGCGTACTCGAAGGAGACAACACCAGACAGATTCGCCAGCAACTCAGGGAACAAAAGCTCACTCCACTGGATGTCACTGAAGGCAGCGCCAAGGTTGGCAAAACCAAAACCAGCACCAAATTCCGCGGTGCTATCAGCTCTAACGATCTGGCACTGATTACCCGTCAGATCGCAACGCTTGCCAATTCAGGTACCCCAATCGAAGAAGCACTCGGGGCGGTGGCAAAACAAACTGAAAAACAGCGTATAAAATCGTTGATTCTTTCTGTCAGAGGTCGGGTGCTTGAAGGCAGAACGCTCGCCAGTGCACTTGGCGAATACCCCAAAGTATTTCCCGAAATATTTCAGGCAACCGTCGCAGCCGGTGAGCAGTCCGGACACCTCGACTCGGTTCTTGAACGACTGGCGGACTACACCGAAGACAAACAATCAACCAAAGCAATTATAAGTAAAGCGCTTTACTACCCGATTGGTCTGGTGTGTATTGCGTTTGGCATTGTGACTTTCCTGCTGGCCTACGTGGTACCAAAGGTTGTGCAGGTGTTCGACAGTATGGGACAGGAACTTCCACTGCTGACGCGCATCATGATTTCGTTATCTGAATTCGTTAAAGACTGGGGCTTAATTGTTTTTATAGCTTTTGTCGCCTTATTTATTTTGTGGCGGCGCATTTTGCAAAACGAATCAGTCAAACTGCGCGTGCATGCTTTTATGCTGCGCATACCGCTGCTGTCGAAAATAATTCGCGGTTCCAATGCGTCGCAGTTTGCCAGAACACTGAGCATTCTCGCCGCCTCCGGGGTACCGGTACTCGACGCACTGGGCATCGCTTCACTGGTACTGACAAATCGACCCATGCGGGTTGCCACCAAAAAAGCAGCAGGCGAAGTACGCGAAGGCAGCTCACTGAGCCGGGCACTGGAAAGAACCCAGTATTTCCCGCCAATGATGCTGCACCTGATCGCAAGTGGCGAGGCGTCGGGCCGGCTTGAAACCATGCTTGAAAAAGCCGCCACACACCAGGAGCGTGAGCTCAACTCGATTCTTGCTGTTTTTCTGGCGCTGCTCGAACCATTAATCATTCTGATTATGGCTGGCATGGTCATGTTGATTGTCCTGGCGATTCTTTTGCCGATTTTCGAATTGAATCAGCTGGTTGCCTGACGCACAGATACCGGCGCACTCGTTCCGGCGAATTAACAGCGAGTTACATTGTTTTGGTCTACAACTATTACAGCACAGTTGTGCGCAGTTGAAACTGGAGTAGATCCTGCACGTTTGTTCAGTAGACCGTGCCGGGCTATCTGTTTGTTAATACCGGTCTGGCCAGTTAACCATGCTCGTTGATATATACTATCCGAAGTATAAGAAAGCCGGCCTTTGCGTCTAAGACAATAATTCGAGCCTGCACAAGCATGATGAATTCAATAAGAACAGCCTGCCTGCCCCCGCCTGTAACAAGCGCGCTGCTAGCCTTGTCGCTATTGCTTGGCGCATGCGGTGGTGAAGGCATTGATCGTATACCTGAGGCAGAACAGGTCGAGCGCGGCAACGTCAATTCTTCGGCCACCCGCGACTTCCCCAGCACCATCAGCAACCAGGGTCCAAACCGCTACGTGTTGCTGAACAAGCTTAACTTCGAGGCACAACTTCCCTCGGTTATCAGCGTGTTGTTTCAGGCTTCAGATCAGTACGGCAACGCTATCTCGGGTCTGCAAACTTCAGATTTCAAAGTACTCGAAGACAACGAACCGGTTTCGGAAACAGAAACATCACTTTCCATCGTTGCACATGAAGAACTGCCGTTTTCACTTAAAACCGTCATTATGGTCGACAATAGCAGCAGCATACTGCCTGCCGATCTCGACCGGATAAAAGCGGCGATAAAGCCTTTGGTAGTAGATGCCAACGGCAACTCAACGCTATTGGCGCAGCAACAGATTGCGCTGTACACCTTCGACGATACAGTAACTCTGGTTAAAGACTTTTCTTCCAATGCAGACAGTCTGGCGGACGCCATTGACGCGATTGAACCTGCGCAGGCTATTACACCGACAAACTTCTATGGCGCTCTGATTGAAGGCACCAGTCGATGGGATGATCACTTTGATCTTTCCACGATCACTCAGGGTAGCTTGATTGTCATTACCGACGGTACCGACACAGCTTCCCGACATCGCTATCAGGAAGCGGTTAATGCCGTTAAAGGAAAGTCGGTGTACACAATTGGTGTTGGCAACGAACTATCACCCGACGTCATGTCAGAGCTTGGCACCTCAGGCACCTACGCGCTGCGAAATTTTGACCAGCTGTCAGTCACCATGCAAACCGTGGCACAGCAGGTAAAAGACACTGCCAACAGCTTTTACTACCTGCACTACGCTTCGCCGAAAAGGCGCGCCGAAGGGTCTGAAAGTAACAGCAACCATCGCATTGAACTGTCGGTTGTCGACAATGCCAATCGAAGCTCTTCCGGAAAAATCATCGACACGTTTAATTCTGCCGAATTTACCAACGTGAGCGCTGAAGTAGTTATCGCCGGTCCGCAACAGATGGAAATTCAGCAGGCGGCCACGTTTCGGGCTGTTACTCGCTGGGGACCCACTCCGGACACTGACTATCTGTGGGAACTGGCAAACGAAAGTGCCAGTTGCCTGATGGAACCTGGCGCAGGAAATACCGTGACAATTACGGGTATTGCTGAAGGTGTGTGCACGCTCTCAGCGACAGATCAGTTCGCCGGTGGTGCGCGCAACTGGCTGGCTGTCACCATACTCAGTGACTAGCCTTAAAAACCCGCGCAGGCTCTCCTGTAAAGAACACCTGCATGGTTTGCTTAGTTTTGCTTACCGATTACTTCGATAAAGCTTCGGATATCGGCAGAAGCTACTGATACCGAGTGATTCTTGATTTTCACGTAGCTGTCGCCGCTAACGTACGCTGCAAACCCGCGCAGCATCCCGGCCAGCACATGCTGCCCTTCCTCACAGCTAATTAGCCCGCCACCTGATTGCCCGGAGTCGATGGGTGCAGTGGTATGAAGTGCGCCGTCTGTGGCAGCACGAACCTTAAATGAGCCTGACGAAGTTGTTTTTGACTCGGCGCGGGGAAAGCCTACCGCCCAAACCTTGGCACTGGCATCGAGGTTTTGGTGTCCAAGTTTTATCGGCCCGATGGTCCCGGTATCAACCTCCAGAATCGCCAGGTCTTTGTCTCTGTCGATCAGAATAAGATTTGCCGGGTTTCGTTGCCCGTTGATCAGCACATAGGACTGGAATTGCTCGTCGAGCGCGTGCGCTGCAGTCAGCACAGTGCCATGCCCGACAACAACACCGCTGGCGTGGCTGCCATCGTCGCTCATCACCCGTACCACAGTTTCCAGAGCGTCCTGCTGAGGCCAGCCGCAGTTGTTAGCGCTGGCGGTGCCCTGCCACGACAACGAAGTACCGGCCAACAGCCCGATCAGTAGCTTTTTTCTAATCATTCTCACCATCCACATTAACCAGGGTAAGGCTCAAACCCGACCCGTCATGCCGCCTAGATTCGACATGGCGTTATGGTAATGAAAGTACCGCGGTGAGGTCCACGTCTATTTGGATTTTTTTCCGCTGATTGCCGGATAGTTGCAACCATCCCGCATAAGTCATTGAATTACGGAGCCGATCAAACGTTGCAGAGCGAAATGTGCACAAACTATGGACGTGCGACCAACGTCGAATTTCCGATGGCGCACAGCGTTCTTTGCAATGCTAAAAGGCTATTGCTGACCCAGGAAGCACCACAAAAACGAGGTGCTAACGGTTGCCGATGTTGTCACCTTCGTCTTCTTCATATTCATCGTCAGGAATACCTTCCTCGATGTAATCGTCTTCGACATCCGGTGCATCCAGGAGCTCTACCTCAGCAGCCTGCCAACCTTTTTCGCTTTTCACCTGAAGGTAACTGACTTCCTGCCCTTCCCGCAGGTTCTTGAAGCCATCGACCAATATCGCACGATAGTGGACGAAGACGTCTTCACCTTCCGGACTGAGGATAAATCCATATCCCTTCTCGGTGTTGAACCATTTAACGGTTCCCTGTTTTCTATTACTCAAATCTGACTACCTTGCCTGTTACCTGGATTTTCGACTGGAGGAAGTGGTTGGAAGTTCCGACATAAGCGCTTCCATCCGCTTCACCGATTAACCTACAACCGACAGCTATATGGTGGTACAGCTTTGAAAATTCAAACTCACATTTAGCTACAAGGCAACCCGTGTGCGTTCGTAATTTTTGTCACTACTGAGATTGCAATACTCTCAATAGTGTACGACACACGAAGGATAAGCTATCTGCCCCGTTTTAGGCAAATTACGCAAAGTTTTTACAACTGTCACTGCGACGCGAACAGTCTAACGAAGCGCCACTACCTTTTTACCGGGGTCGATTTTCTGTGTCAGAAGGTCCAGCAACTCAAGTCGTGAATCTGAATCTGTAAATTCTATCCAACAGATACGGCAATTTGGGTCATTAGCCAGTGCCATCGATTGTCTGCGGCTGCTGTTCCGCAACGAACTTGCCAGGTTAGCTGTTTCAAATACATCGAATACCTGATCAAATTCTTCTGAATACAGAATGCCAATCCCCGCAATAGAAGGTACCCTGCGTTTGTTTATCAGTGGCATGGACGGCAACCATGCTACTTCGACGTCCTGATAGTTTATGTTTGAACTAAGTGTTTGTGTTTCCATTGTATTAATTACTCGCTCCTCGCAAAGCGTCATGATAGTTGCTGTGTCTCACCGCACAAGCGGACGCGAGGAGCTATGAAATCTATTCACAATCAACAAGTTCGGTTTGTGCTTTCAGGTTACGTTTGCTCTTCTAACCGAGGTGCGAAGTGCCTGCTATTTTTACTTCTAAACTGACTTATCCCGGCTGTCACCGTAACACCATAAGCAACGCCGCAGAGCATTGCGAAAGTATCACGGTTGTAAGCAAATTCTCCATTGCTTAAACCAGTAAAAACCCTGTAAAACACCTTCCACAGTCGACCGACTCAACACTACTGCGATCAGGCAGGTTTTTTATGTTTCCGGTTCTCAAGAACTCCTGGGCTTTGATGCTCGGCATGCTACTGCTAATGTTGGGAAACGGACTTCAGGGTACGCTGCTGGGTGTTCGCGGCTCAATTGAAAATATCAGTCCCGAGTGGCTTGGTTATGTGATGTCCGGTTACTTTGTCGGATTCCTGGCCAGTTCTAAACTTACGCCTTATCTGTTGAAACGCGTTGGACACGTGCGCGTTTTCGCAGCACTTGGCTCGGTGGTTTCAGCAGCGTTTATTCTGTTCCCGGTATGGGTTGATCCGTGGTTCTGGATGATATTGCGTATTATTGTCGGGTTCTGTTTTTGCGGAATTTACATCGTTGCTGAAAGCTGGCTGAACGATTCATCCGACAATGAAACCCGAGGACAGGCACTGTCACTGTATTTGATTGTACAAATGGCAGGGATTGTAGCCGGTCAGCTGCTGCTTAACATTGCCGATCCAGGTGGTTATGAGCTTTTTGTTTTAATTACCGTTCTCGTCTCTATTTCATTTGCACCTATATTACTGTCGTCGTCCCGGGCGCCGATGTTCGAGCTTTCCCGTCCCATGTCATTGAAGGAGTTAGTCGTTGCTTCTCCATTGGGATGCTTCGGTATGTTTATGTTGGGAGGTGTATTTGCTGCACTGTTTGGTATGGCAGCAATCTATGCCAACCAGAGCGGGCTGACCATCGCGCAAACTTCGTATTTCGTTACAGCGATTTATTGCGGTGGACTCATACTGCAATATCCGATCGGATGGTTCTCTGATCGTATGGACCGACGAATACTGATCATATTAACCGCGGGCATCTGCGCACTGACGTGTCTGCTTGCGGTGCTGGTCAAAGGCACGTTCATCTGGTTGTTAGTTGTCGCCTTCGTCGTTGGTGGTACTACAAACCCTCTTTACTC
>CAYZVB010000007.1:31428-37876 GCA_964481315.1 uncultured Granulosicoccaceae bacterium | reverse complement strand
TGTTTGCACTGGCCTTAACCGCCTGCAATATCGCAAACGCACAAAATTTCATTGAAGCACCTCTGCCAACGCCACTAGTCAGCGGAGAGTGCGTTATGGGTTCAGACCCGCACTACGGATGGGACGGCGAGCAGTCATGTCTGCCATCAGATATCTGGTTTTATAACGCCAGTCAGCCATTAAGTATGTCCAGCGGAGATGTCAACGGAGAAAATACTACATGGACTCAATCTGACCTGCTCGACAAGACAGTTCGGTGCGATGTCTTCTCACGAAACTACCGGGCTGACTCGGGCTATGAAACGAATACCTACGACATCACCTTCCTCGACCCGTCCAACCCGGTAATCGACCCCTCAATCGCGGAGCTTCCGGACACGACAGCACATGTTTATACGAGCGGCTGGCGGATTGGCGCGGTAGGACAGTTGAGAGGCGTGCTGATTAGTTTCAACGATTGGGAACTTCTTACTGAGCAGGGCTATATCTTCGTTCATGATACCCGCGAAGATTCCCGCAACAACAGAAGATACGCCACACACTTCAGTCACTGTTACCTGCGAGACGAATCCGAACCACTTCGTGCGTCGGGTTATTGCGTTGATTACGATGGTGACGGCATTGGCTGGAACGGACGCGAGAACTGTCAGGTTCAGGCCATCGATCCGAATTGCGATTACAGTCAGGCAACTGTTGGTTCAAACAACGGTTTCGGTTACAACACGGTGACCGGACAATCCTGCCCGCCTATAGCAGGCACTGGCTATACACCGGCCGATGAATGTCGTGGCTGGCGCAGTGACGGCTGGGGCTGGAATGCATTTCGACAGGAGAGTTGTCGGGTTACCGATTAGAGCGCTGCGCGCTAACCAATAAAAGCAGTCAGTTAGCGCTGTCTTCCGTATTCTCTACACTGACACCGTGAATGTGTTTGCCTTCATAGTGCAGCACACTTGCACGGCGATTACAGATAATGTCTATACCGGTAGCTTCACAGGCGCTGCGAAGTGCACCGATTGATTAGCTCAGCACCGGCACACTGAACCGTTTGGCCTGCTGCTTTTTGTGATGAAAGGCGTGTCACCGCCCGATACAACAATGCGGGATATCTATGTTGCAGCGATTCCGTTTATTATTTGTTCACTGCTGCTGGTTGCACTTCTGACAATGTTTCCGGCGCTGGCACTGTGGCTTCCGGGGCTAAGCTAACGGCATTTCGTCGCGCACTTAATTACTGCTGTTACGGCGATTGACGACACGCTGTAGATTACGAAAACACTTCTTCAAAATCACTGCACTAATCAATGCAAACGGTCAATGCAAATGGCTGCTGCACTGCAGCAGCCGTTTGCGGCAGGAGCTGTGTTACTCAGACAGCTGGGCGCGTATCGCGCCACCTGGATAAGATGCCGAGTGAATGGTGATGTACATTTCGCCATTGTTTAACGCGGCAATCTGTTCCTGCGTCAGGCGCGTACCGGCCGGAACCGAAAACACCTGGTCTGTGGTTTTACCCAACACGACAACCGCCGGACCATTGCGTCCTGCTGCGGCCTGATAGATCACGGCATTAGTTGCATCCGTTACACCGTGGTGTACCGACCCCTGAAGGTCACCCGTATGCTTATTGAGTGTCACGGTTGCGGTACCGCTGTGACCGGACTCTGCTATCGGCACCACCTGCGTACCATCGAGAGAGGCCGCCACCTGCACGGTAAACGATGCATTTGCGTTTGGCAGCTCGGCAGATGGCAGTGACGCAAACGACGGATTATTGCTAGGTGTGCTTTCACCGGGTTGCGGCGTACCAGTGCCCGGTTGGGTTGTACCACCACCGGGCAGTGGTGTCGCACCGGCCGGATCACTGACTTTTGTGGTATCGCCACATGCGGTCAGCAATGTACCTACTGCAACCAGCATTAACACTTGGCTCAGCCGGCGGCGCAGCATATAAAGCGGCGCAAACAACAACGCCAGCAGACCAAAGCTGCCGCCACCCGATTCGCTACCCGCATCCTGAGCTGCAGCAAGCACCGGCTGATCATTTTGCACAGCCGCCGGCACCTGATAGTCAAGTACACCATTGTCCGGATGCAGATCAATACCGCTGCCACCGACCGCTACGTTTTCACCTTTAAGCAACAGTTGCATGGCGGCCGGATTACCCAGCACACTGCGTGGCAGTGAAACTTCAGCAACATTGCCGTTAATCACCAGATTCTGTGTACCTTCACTCACCCAAGACCATTCAGTCTGTGTCGCGCCGGTGTAGCGGTTTAACTCGTTGGCTTCAAGAAAGTATTCAGCGCCCAGTGGAAATTCACCGGCAAAGCCACGGAAGCCGGTGGCAGGGTTGTTATCGGTATCAAACAACACCCCGTAACCCCACGACAATTGCACCGGATCAAACGATTCATAGGCTAAGTAGATGTTTGTCGCATCGGCAGTTACCCGCAGCGACTTCCAGTCAATGGTATCCGGCGGGGTCATGTCATCGGCGTCTTCACCACCGAGTAGTGACTCGGCCGGCCATTCACTGATATCACCATCGACAATAATGGTGTCAGGTGTTGCCGGTGGCGGCGTTGTCGTGTCGGCGTTGACCGCATAGGTAAAGACCCTTTCAGACTGCGGCGCAGAACGATCACTGGCACCGTCAGGGTAGAAATCGCGGGCGGAACCCTGCACTGCTTCGTTGTTAGCATAGAAGAAAAGATCCATTGCCTCAGTGTTACCAAGCACTGCACGATCTATTTGGACTTCAACTGTATCACCGGAAATGACCGGTAAAATAGTCGCCGCTGTATTCCAGCTCCAGTCAGTACCTGAACCGGTATATTGATGCAGAGTGTCTGCTTCGTACAGGAAATCGACTCCCAGTGGCAGCTCTGATGAAAAGCCGCGAAAGCCGGTAGCAGGATTGCGGTCGGCATCGATCATGACACCATTACCCCACGACAATTGCGCTGCACCATCATTGCGCCATGCAATGTAGTAACTGTTGTCATCGTGAGCCAGCCAGCCTTCCAGCCAGTCGAGCGTATTGTTGGCACCCTGTGCATCATCGGGGTCTGCGCCAAAGGAAGTAAGCGCTGCCCATTCACCAATGTTACCGTCAACCACAATGCTTGCTGCATTGGATACTATTACCGCTGGAGGCGGTGTAACAGGTGACGGCGGGTCTACCGGCTCGGTGCCGTCACCCGGTATATACAGGAAGTGTCTGGTCGCAGTGGCAACAGCAGTGTTTGCCACCGTGTCCGGATGATAATCAGTGGCAGTGCCGTTTACTGCAGTATTGTTGGCATAGAAGAACACAGGCATACGAGCCGGATTGCCAAGCAATGTTCTCGGTACCGCCAACTCAATCGCGTTAGCACCGATCGCATAGGTTAGAAAGGTTCCGGCGTCCCAGCTGAAGTCGGTGCCGGCACCGGTGTAACGATGCAGTGTTTGCGCTTCGATCATGTAGTCAACGCCAATTGGGAACTCAGAGGCAAAGCCGCGGAATCCGGTAGCGGGATTGTTATCCGCATCAATATGCAGACTCAGGCCCCAGCTCAGCACCGTGGGGTCATGGGTGTCGATGCGAACGTAAATATTGTCGGCATCGTCGGCTATCCAGGCACCGGCAATGTCCAGAGTGTTGTTGGTGCCTGACACATCATCCGGGTCAACCGGAAACGCTGTTAAGCCATCCCAGTCGGTGGTATTGCCATCAACCAGTATTGCTACACCGGCATTGGTTACCGCGTCCAGCGCAGGTGCCGGCGGGTCCACCGGATCAGGTGGAGTACCGTTTTCAATACGATCATCCACACCGTTGTTGTTATCGTCGGTACCTCCGTCAACGCGACCATCGGCATCGGTATCGTAGTTTGCAAACGTGGTGGTCGCTATGTCGAATGCGGTGCCGTCATTCAGTGGATTGTTGCTTTCGCGGTCGAAAACATCTGCAATACCATCGTTGTCTGAATCGGGCAGTGTAGTAACAGAGCCCTGTGCGGCGAGACTGTCGACAAGGTAGTTACCATCGGCATCGACCAGACCTGCTTCCACCACATCGGGTATTGCATCATTGTCGGAGTCAAGATCGGATTGATTCGGAATACCATCCGCGTCGACGTCTGCAACGAATGAGGCAGTACCGCCAACCTGGAACTGTACCCGGGGACCGCTACATCTGTTGTCGGTAGTGGCAGTACCTGTAACAGTTACACTGATACCCGGTTCACCACCACCAATATCAATCACAGTGGCTGTGGTGCTGACCGCAGGAAATACATCGCGAAGCACCGAACAATTTGAAGAGCCAGTGCGCACCACTGCCGTGGTGGTTTCACCGTTGTTAATGTCAACCGTGATCCCTTCATTGTTACCGTTAAGATCCCCCACTGCCTGCAGGTTATTGATATTAATGGTCTGACCGATAACAGCACCCTGCGCTGCCAGACTGACTGAAGTAGTCTGGCTTGTACCCTGTACACCACCGATGACATCTTCAGTGGTCATGTTGAAATTCGAGCCGCCCGCTTCAGCCAGCGTGGCTATTCCGTCGTTATCACTATCGATATCTGCGTTGTCACCAACACCGTCACCATCGCTGTCGGCAGACTCGGTAAAGTCGAGTGGAAACGTATCTTCCGTATCGGCAACGCCATCGCCGTCGTCGTCGGTATCGGCGTTGTTTCCTATACCGTCACTGTCAGTGTCCAGTGTTTCAGTGTCGTCGAACGGCATTTGGTCTTCAGTGTCAGGTGTGCCGTCGTTGTCGTCATCGGTGTCAGCGTTGTTACCAATGCCATCGCCGTCGGTATCGACACTTTCGGTCGAGTCTGCCGGAAACGCATCTTCACTGTCAGTGACTCCGTCGCCGTCAAGGTCTTCTGTATCATCGCTATTGAGTATGCCATCGGCATCACGGTCCACGCCCAGACGGTTTGCTACCTGTTCATGAACCAGTGTCCAGGTGAGTGGTTCATTGTTGTCTGTGGTTGCGGCAGAAACCAGTTGATTGTGCGTTACGGTAACGCCGTCCTCATCACTCTGATAGGTGTTATTGCCTGTGTATACAAATCCGCGCTCTTCACCCTGATAAATACCGTGCACTACCAGACCCAGCTGACGCTGATTCATTTGCAGCAGTGTGTTCGGATTGTTGGCAAGCGCTAATATTGAAGTTACGTCACCAGTGCTGCCAATGGTGCCGTTTAGCGTTGCCTGTCGACCGGTTGCATAGTGAGAGTCTTGCGTGGGATGAGCATCGCGCATCAGGCCGCGCGGGTCCCAGGTAGTACCACCACCTGCGTAACCAAACAATAACGCGTGGTAGTCAAACCAGTAACCGGTTCGGGGCTGTTCGGTTGTGCGGCCAATGCCGTCTGAAAATAACCCGAACCCTACGGTACTTTCATCGGAGTCGTAGTAAAAGCCAAGCTTGCGATAGAAGGTACGTAAGTCTGCAGCGATATTGTCGTTTCCAATGTACTGTGCAGAGCGAAAAGATTGTCCCGACGGCCCTTTACCACTGTTGTTGGTGTGGCAGCCTCCACACGCCTCGTGCCATGCGCCAATAGTGCTGGGTTGCGTAAAACGCAGGTTAAACTGCTGAAAACTGGTTCCCGGCCCGCGGATTCTTCCATCGAGAAATCGATTGTCTGCAATAGCTTCGCGATAAGGGTTTGGCGGATGGTAAGTCTCGGCCAGAAAGTCTTCAAACTCCTGCATTGACTCTTCCGATACCGGCTCACGCCCTTTCAGGTTTTCAAACGCCAGATGGAAGTCGCGGAATTCAAGCCGGTCGCCGCGCCAGTGCAATGGTAAGCCCGGCGTGATGATATCGATCAGGGTTTGGGTAGTCTTTAAACCTTTTAACGGATGGAACTCGATACCATCGATAGTTTCCATTTCACCGGCCGGATTACCCAGGTCCCAGCCGAGTCGGTCTGTCTTGCCGTCAACATGGCACGACGCACAGGAAATTGTGCCGTTACCTGAACCGGTAAAAGTATTGTAAAGATGGGGACGTCCGCGTTTGATTACTTCAGGTGTTGGATCAAAGTAAAAAGTTTCATTGATCACCTGATTAGAAGTGATGTCGATCGTGGAAATACTGCCACTGAACTTATTCAGCACATACACTTTACCGACTGTCTCCTGCACGGCAATGCCGGTAGGCCCTTCGCCAACCGCAATTGGTTGTGTATCGACACGATCACCGACGTTATTAATACGCACAACATTATTGCTGCCCATACCACTGACATAGGCAATACTTCCATCGTTCAGCCATTCTACTGCCCGCGGATCACCAATGGATTGTAGCTTTTCGGGGTTAGTAGCAAACGACGTTGAGTAATCGAGGTGTTGATTGAGATCGGTAACAGTCGCCGTCGAACCGCCGGCTGTGAAACGCGACAAGTTATGGCGCATAAACGCACCATTGAGA
>CAYZVB010000007.1:18417-31418 GCA_964481315.1 uncultured Granulosicoccaceae bacterium | reverse complement strand
ACCTGCCGTCCTACACGGTTGCCGCAGGCTGCAATATTCACGGCACTCAGGAAGCGCGAGAGGCGGCAATTGCCGATCTTCGAAAATTCGAAACACCGGCCCCAATACGCACCATTGAGATTTGGCTCAAAGCGAATGTGGTTATTTGAATTGGTACCGACAACAAACACTTCATCGTTGGCCGGGTTTACCGACATGGCCATGAGAATGTTACCGAGGTTCTGCTGATAGCTCACCTGCAGCGAGTTTGCATTGATCATTGCCACATCACGGTCTTTCAGATCCCAGCCCTGCGTACGCATACCAACACCGCCGGTGACAATACTGGTCCAGTCCTGATTGTTGTCATCACGCCAGGTACCATCGGGCTGCTTTTTAACGACCAGACTCTGCGTGTCTACCTTGTTGGGCAAGTTCGGATTTAGCGGCGGATCAAAGTCGGTGCCGTTATTCGGTACCGGTACCGCACCGCCGTACGGGCCGGCCGGGTTGCGCACATCGTTGGTGACTATGGTGGTCCCTGAAAACGGTGCCTCGAGCCCACCATTGGCGATAAAATCGTTACCCGGTACTACCGTAGTCTGATTACCTGATTCGAAAAATGCCGCGTAAACGGTACTGCCATCGTTACTAACCGCAAGAGCGCGGGGCTGCTCACCAATTAAAAGAATTTCCTGCGGTGCAGCGCTGAGGTTATCAGGATCAAACACCTGAACACTTTCACGCTCGGCCAGGCTGACAAACGCCCTGAGCGGCGAACCGGCAAACGCTATGTCAGAAGGTTCGTTTTCTGTGGCAAGAGTTTGCACTACAACACCACGAGTCAGATCGACAATACTGACAGAGTCGGATATGACGTTTGCTACCCAGACTTCCGTGTTGCTTCGAGCCCTTACCGAGACCGGGTCATGACCGACCGCGATACTGGTCTCGTATCCCAACGCACCATCAGCAGCAATGGAGAATACTTCAAGCGTGTTGTTAGCGGTGTTAACGGCTAATAGCGTTGACCCATCCGGCGTAAGTTCCAGTGGATGCACATGGGCCGACTCGAAATTGACAAACTGTTCGGGCGGGATAGACTGAGCATTGACGCCGGCGCTTGCAAGAAATACCAGAGCGGCGGTAAATAACGGGACTAAAAAGCGCATTCAAGAGCCTTCTTTTGTTGTTCAACGATCGAAAAACAACACTCCTGTATATTTCATGCCAGCTATCGGATTATTTACCCGCGCTTAAATATCTCGCGGCAAATCCTTCACTAATGAGATCACTCAAGATTTTTGGCACAGACTTCTAACTGGTTTCGAAGTATCGCTCTACTTCTTCAGACATTTCATCTTCGGAAGACCTGCCACCGGCTCCCAACAACTTGCCCGGGTCCATGCTCGCCCACAGCGGCGTAACCGCCATGACGCTGGCAAACAACGCCCCGCCACGGATTATCCACGCCACCACACCGGCAGTAGCACTTATCGTGATTCCAAACACGGCCTCATTGGCAAGCTGGATTCTGTTATCAGACTCTGATACCGCATCGCCCAGGTCAGACTCAAGCTGAACCAGCCCTTCAAGGAAGGTGGGATTCGAAATGCCGTAGCGGTTGTCGCCAAGGTCAATTTCAAACTCCAGTGAATCAATGATACCGGCACCTGAATTGACGAAAGTTAAAGGTGCCGCCGTCTCGTTATGTTGTTTCACTTCAATTAACCCGGGCGCCAGCGAAAAACTGCCGGCTTCAACTTCAACCGCATCGAGTGTGACGACCGGGCGCAATGCTTCATCATCGGTTAACTCATCGGCTTCTGCATCAAACGGCGAAACACTATAGGCGATGGCATCGGTCAGATCGGTTTCGGTCTCTGATGAAGACTCTGCCGTTTCATTCTCAACCACCTCTGAAGCTTCAGGTTCGCTGCCTGCCTTTTCTACCTGCGGGATAACAATCTCTGCAATAGTCTCCGGTGCAAACGCGCTGGCTATCGGCGGTTCAATCAATATTTCTACAGTGGCAATGGAAAACACGCCATCGTCATTAGTAACACGATAGCTGAATTCATCGGTCAACACGGCCGACCCGTTGTGGCGGTACAGGAAGGTGCCATCTGCAGACAGTTCCAGCGTCCCGTTTCGCGGCCCCTGTTCCAGGGTTAAGGTCGTGCCACTGTTTTGTAAATCACTGCCACCAACGGTGGACAGACCGGACGACATCACATCACCGGCAGACGACGCAAAAACTTCACCAAACGACAGCTGCAATGAATCGTTTTCAACCACCGGAGCAGCGTCGATGACTTCCTGCACAACGACGGCCAGAATTCCCGGTACCGCAAGAGTGCCGTCTGCACCGGAATCAGTCAGGGACAAACCAACGGTGTCTGAGGATGTCTCTGATCCGTCATGGCGATAACTGACGCTGCCATTGATAATGTCTGCCAGTGAAAATGATTGCTGCGGCGCAAGTGCTTCACCCGCCAACAGCAATAGTCCGTTTTGCGGCGCACCGGTCAGAGTAAAATTCAACTCAAGCGGCTGCAGGTTGTCGACATCAATACCGTTGAGAGCATCGGTATCCAGTACCTGCTCGGAACCCTCAAGCAAAACAAGAGTGCGCGTTACCAGCACCGGCGCATCGTTTACCGCCGTCAAATCTATGATTAATGTGTTTGTTGCGGCTGCCGTATTCTGCCCGCCGTTCGATGTGCCGCCATCGTCTATCACTGAGAACTCAACCGACGCATACCCACTGCCGAATCCATCCGGCGCAGGCACATAGACAAAATCACCACTGGCGATATCGGAAACCGACACTATCGCATTCTGCTGCACAGGCACACCGGATAAATACAATTCGCCGCGTGCCGGCAATGTAGACAACCTAATGCCATCCAGCTCATGGCCGTCTGACGGATCAGTGAAACCCAGATCGGCTATGGTGATAACAACCGGTGTATCTTCAATCCCCGTCACTGTGTTGTCAGTACCAAACGGTGCATCGTTCAAAGCATCGATGTTAAATACCATTTGCCTTGCTACAACATCGGTATCAAACCCGTTGTTATTGGTTCCACCGCTATCCTGCACTTTAAAAAACAGCGTGTCCGCCGCCTGTCCGTTGACATTTGATGGTGGCAGGTAGGTCAGTGCCTCGGAAGAAATATCGGCGGTACTGACAAAGGTGCCGGCATCAACGCTTTGGTTATTCAGCAACAGGCTGCCTGCTACCGGGTCGGCGGTAATGTGCACCGCAGTAAACTGATGACCTTCGGGGATGTCACTGAACTGAAAATCTGCAATAGAAAACGTATAAAGCGTATCTTCGGCAGTATTAATTGCAGCGTTGCGACCGACAGGCGCATCGTTAACGGCAACAATGCTAATCTGCTGCTGTGCACTGCTGGAAGCTGCTGTACCGTCACTGACGGTAACACCGATCAAACGCCCTTTGGTATCGGGATTTTCACTGGCATTTACATAAACCACAGATTGTAGCGCCCGCTCATAGTCTGCAACAGATGCAGCACCGGACAACTGCAGCACCCCGGTCTGAGGGTCCCAGACGGCGCTAATGCCGTCGATTGCTACAAGCTGCAGGTAATCTTCACCGGGAACATAACCACTTACAACCTGCACTGTCGCAGATTGAATTTCAGCGTGGTCAACATCTGTGATTACAACGGCAGACAATACAGGCATGCCGCTGTCGTTTTCTACATAGACTATCGGCGTAGAAGAATTTAAAGAAACAACCGGCGCATCGTTGACTGAAGCTACCGTCAGTGCGCGAGAAACCAGAGCAGATTCAAGATCGCCATCGGATAATGTCACTGTGACATTACGAACCTCAGTTGAAGGGTTTTCGCTTAAATTACGATAGGTTATCGAGCGAAGCGCATTTTCATAGTCTGCTACCGAAGCGTTACCGGTCAGATTCAGCTGACCGCCGGCCCCATCCCAAAAGCCGCTGATCCCCGCAATTCCATTAAACTCCAGCACATCTTCACCGACGACATAGTTGTCGCTGATGGTTATGGTCGCATGCTGTAAAGTGCTGTTATCTACGTCTGTCACTTCAAGAAGGCTGGTAATTCCAACTGCAGTACCACCCTCTGTGTAAAGCACCGGGTCTGGTTCCATACCTGTCAGCTGCGGCCCGTCATTAACAGGTTCAACAATTACTTCACGCGACCGGGCAATAGAAGCTGACTCACCGTCACTAACTTCAATTGTTAGCGTACGCAGTGCTTCGGACGGGGCATCAGACAAATTTTCATAGGTAACCGAGCGTATCGCTGCCTGATAGTTCTCTATGGAATCTTCGCCGGTTAAAGTTAAGGTCCCGCTGACCGCATCCCAACTACCGCTGATGGCAGGCGTATTTTCAAAACCAAGTAAATCTTCCCCGGTAACGTAGTTACCTGAAATTGTCACTGTCGCATATTGCAGCGCACTGTTGTCCAGATCACTGAGACTCACATCTGAGGTTACTGCAACCGTGCTGTTTTCAATATAATCTACAGGAGTAGTTTCAACAGAGGCGACCACCGGAGCATCATTGGCAGCGACCACGCTTAACGACCTTTGCAGTGACACCGAGTCTGCCTCACCGTCATTAACAGTAAATTCAATCACCCGGCCAAGCGTCGAAGGATTCTCACTTAGATTTTGATAAGCCACCTGTCGCATGGCTGCCTGATAAACCGCCACCGACTCAGCACCGGACAGCGTTAGAACACCATTAGCACTGTCCCACTGACTACTTAACGACGACGTGCCTGTGTAAATAAGCAGATCCTCAGCGGCACTGTAGTTGCCGGCCACACGTACGGTGGCGGAACTGAGCATGCCTGAATCATCAGTCAGCTCAATTGCCGGACTAACCACTATCGGAGCACTGTTCTCAACAACAGTGAGCAAACTCGATTCTACTGCCAAAACTACCGGGGCATCGTTAACCGAAACAATATTGATGTTTCTGTCCAGCGCAATGGAGTTAAATTGTCCGTCACTAACCACAAACGAAACAGTGCGATCAGAAGACGCAGGCGCCTCACTACTATTCTCGTAGAATACACTTCTGAGCGCGGCCTGATATTTCTGAACGGTATCCTGACCGACAATCGTCAGCGTGCCACTCGCTGAGTCCCAGTTACCGGTAAGCGCCGGCGTGTCGGTAAACAACAACCGGTCTTCAGAGGCAAGGTAGCCACTGTTAATACTAATGACAGCAAATTCCAGGAGAGTGTCGTCTGCGTCAGAGATAGTCAGTGTCTCAGTGACTGCTGCAGCACCATCGTTCTCTGTATAGATCAGTGCGTCGGGCTCGATCGCTGCAGCAGCTGGCGCATCATTGATACCGGTAAGCTCAATGGTTCGGCTTTCAGCCAAAGAAACATCTGTGGTGTCACTAACCTGAAAGCTAACCGTGCGGGTGACTGGTGACGGATTGTCATTCGCATTCGCGTATGACACCGAGCGCAATGCAGCCTGGTAATTAGCTACCGTATCGGTGCCTGTAAGTGTCAGCACACCGGATGCTGCATCCCACTGGCCGGTAATATTTGCGGTGTCCGAGAACTGCAGAGCATCTTCACCGGCGATATAACTGCCGGCAATACTGACCCGCGCAGACTGCAGTACAGCATTGTCGACATCACTCACCGTAAGTGAAGATGATATTGCAGAGGCAGGGCTATTCTCGGCATACGGCAGCGGATCAGGTTCAACGGATTCAATCAGGGGAGCATCATTTACCGGAACCACACTGATCACACGGGAGTCGATGATAGAACCGGCACCGCCATCATTGACACTGAAATCAACTGTTCGAGGCACAGATGTCGGGAATTCGCTATTGTTTTGATAGCTTACACTTCGAAGCGCTCCCTGATAGTTGGCAACCGTGTCAGAACCAGTGAGTGTCAGCTTTCCTGACACCGCATCCCACGTACCGCTGATGGTCGCAGTATTGGTAAACTCCAGCTGATCCTCACCCGCGATGTAACCTGCAGTAAACGCAACAAGTGCCGACTCAAGGTGACTGTCATCGACATCATCAACCGTAAGCGTCGATGTTATTGTCAGCGCCCCACTGTTTTCGATATAAATCAGAGGATCCGCTTCGACCGTACCGGTGACAGGGGCGTCATTGATTGCTGTAAGATCAATGTTTCTCGACTGAACATTGGAATCGTCAGTGCCGTCGTTAATCACAAAGTCTATACGGCGAGATGTGTTGGTTGGGTTTTCGCTGTTGTTTTCAAATTCCACGCTGCGAAGGGCAGCCTGATAATCTGTCGCATCTGCTGAGCCGCTGAGCTGCAGTGTGCCACTGGCACTGTCCCAGACGCCAGTAATTGTTCCGCCACCGGAATACGTTAGCCTGTCTTGCGCGGGGTTGTACCCGCCTGCAATGCTCACCACTGCAGACTGAATGCTGACGTTGTCTATGTCACTGACGACAATACCGGTGCTAACTGGCACAGCACCATCGTTTTCGGTATAGGCAAGCGAGGCAGACTCGACCGCACTCAACAGAGGTGGATCATTCACCGGGGTAATAGAAATTTCCCGAATCACCCCGTTCGAACTACCCTGCCCGTCATTTACCGTGAACTCCACCTGACGATTTGACTGAGTAGGATTTTCACTCAGATTTTCATAGGTAACGCTTCGAAGCGCTGCCTGGTACGCTGCAGGCGTATCTGTTCCAGACAGCGATAAGGTACCGGTGGCAACATCCCAGCTGCCGCTGATAGTGGCGGTACCTGCAAAAGACAGGATATCTTCTCCGGGCATATACCCGGAAGCGAAGCGCACAACTGATGAACTAATTGAAGTGGAGTCGAGATCTGTTACCGTGATCGTATCGCTTACAGTGACAGGGGCTGCGTTTTCGATTGCGCTTAGTGCCGCAGGCTCTAAGTTCGCTAACACCGGAGAATCATTAACAGCGGTGATATCGAACAGCCGGCTTGTAATGTTTGAATGTTTTTCACCGTCAAAAACGGTTATTTCCATAGCACGCGCTGAAACCGATGGAGCATCACTTATGTTTTCATACACCACATTGCGTAACGCAGTCTGATACGCTGCAACGGTATCTGTGCCGGAAAGCGTTAGAATCCCTGCAGTGCTGTCCCAGCCGGAGCTGATATTGACTGTGTCTGTGAACCTCAGAATATCTTCAGCTGCGTTATAGTTACCGGTAATTCGTACCTGCGCGCTCTCGAGGTGTGAATCGTCGTTGTCACTAAGCGTTACCAGCGATGTCACCGCCGACACACCGTCGTTCTCAATATACGAAACCGGAGAAGTCTCAACAGAAGCAATAACAGGTGCACTATTAGACGACACAACATCGACTTGTCGCGAACCTGCAATAGAGTCGGAATCACCGTCAGAGACAATAAAGTCGATTCTTCTTGCGGCTTCAGATGGCAATGAGCTGGTATTCTCGTAAGTCACCGAACGCAACGCCAACTCATAGTTGGCAACGGTGTCAGTACCACTCAGCGTTAATACACCCGTTAGGGAATTCCATACCCCGGTAATTGAACCTGTATTCGAAAAAGACAAAACATCTTCACCACTGCGGTAGTTATCGGCAATCGCGATTTCTGCCGTTTCAATATTTACATCATCAACATCGCCAACCGAAATTGTATCGGTGACTATTACCGGACCGTCGCCTTCAATATAAGTGAACGAGTTACTTTCTACATTTTCAGTCACCGGCGGGTCATTCACAGGCTGAACCACGATTTCCCGGGTAACCAACACAGAAGTAGCATTTCCGTCATCAACTGTAGTGCTGACAAGTCGGGGAGTGCTTTGCGGGTTCTCACTGATATTCTGATAGGTAACCGCACGAACAGCAGCTTCATAGTTTGCGATGGAGTCGGAGCCGCTCAGTGTCAGCTCCCCGTCAACTGCATCCCAGACCGCCGTTATATTCCCTGTATTTGTAAACCCGAGCAGATCTTCTCCTGCTACATAGTTAGTCTCTATTTTAATTACTGCCCCAACAAACTCATCGTTGTCAGCATCGGAAAACTCAACGGCACCGGATATTGACAGTGGTGGATTGTTTTCGATAAAAACTGCCGCTGTAGTTTCCAGGTTACTGGAAACCGGCACATCATTGACCGCAGATATTTCTACTGTTCGAGTAGGTTTATTTGAGTCTGAGTCACCATCATTGACAAAATACTTGACATCAAGTGTACCCTCGGAAGGATCCTCCAGGGTGTTCTCGTATGTAACACTTCGCAGCGCCGCCTGATAGTTGGCAACGGTATCAGTACCCGTCAGTGTCAATCGACCGCTACCGGCGTTCCAGCTACCGGTGATATTAGGGGTATCGACAAATGCCAGTATGTCCTCGCCTTCAATATAAGTACCTGAAGTTACTCTGACGGATGCGGATTCAAGCAATGTATCATCTGCATCCGATATCGACAGTGAAGAAGAAACAGCAACAGCACCGACGTTTTCAATGTAATCGAAGTCAGTGGCCTCTACCCCCGAGATTACCGGTGCATCGTTTACTGAAACGACATTAACTGTGCGGGTCTGTTGCGCAGAATCCAGCTCACCATCATTCACCGAAAAGGTGATTGAACGAGGTAACGTGGATGGCAGTTCACTGTTATTTTCATACGTGACGCTTCGCAGTGCAGCCTGATAGTTGGCAGCGGTATCAGAACCGCTCAATGTCAGAGTACCGGTCAGCGCATCCCAGACACCTGTAATGTTCGAGAAATTCGTGAACGAAAGAGTATCCTCTGCGGTGTAGTTTGCCGATATCGTTACCGTCGCCGATTCAATCAACGTGTCATCGACATCAGACACCTGAATACTCGCGGTGACTACCTGAGCCCCACTGTTTTCGTTGTAGGTAAGAGTCCCTGCCTCTACTCCGGTTAGTAGCGGCGCATCGTTAAAGGGAAGCACTTCAACATATAAGGCTTCCTGAACAATCTTTGCACCACCGGTATCGGTATTGCCAAGATCATTGACAGTAATCTGTATAGACGCCGTGCCATTGAAATTGGCCTGCGGCAGAAACACAAGGCTGTTTACAGCGGAGTTAATGCTTGCAAGGCTACCGCTGAACCGTAAGATATTATCGTTAGCACCATCACCAAGTAAAAAATTCAAACCTGCAGTACTACTCAGGTCAATCGTGCCACCACTTACCAGCACGTCTATCTGAATTTGCGATGCGCCAGCATCGATATCGTCAATGGCAATGGGCGATAGCGTGACCGCTACTTCTTCAGCAGTGGTGTACCGGGTGAACTCACCTGCACCGTGATTCTCAAAAATACGAGTGCCGGTTGCTCCCTGATCAGCTGTGACTATTTCAACATCACCGTCACCGTCAAGATCCGCCACTGCAATGTGAGCAGGTGACGTCCCGGTGGCAAAAACCTGCTGTGTAAAGTTGCCGGCGCCGTCGTTTTCATACAGGCCAAATTCATCGTTTGTATCCCGCGTGGTGAGGAGATCAGTATCGCCATCACCATCGACATCAGCCGTGGTAATTTGCACAGTACGCCCCACAGCAGAGAACGCGTTATCACTAAAAGCAGGAGTGACCGCGCCATTACTTTGCAGCCAGCCGGCAGCGCCTGTGAGACCAACATAGGCAATATCTTTTGCGCCGTCTCCGTCGAGATCTGCCACTGCAACATCGTAGGCGTTGGATACAGTATATAGCTGCGAAACAAAACCGGCTGCACCGTCGTTCTCATAGTAAACCACAGCGTTACTGTTCCGGTAACCAGCTACCAAATCAATAAAACCGTCATCATTAACATCGACTGCCTGTACCGCAGTACCGCCGGACTGTGTGTCTATGACTGAGCGATTAAAGGTCCCGGAGCCAAGATTTTCATACCAAACCAGTTCTCCGGAGAACCAGAAATTGGCGACAATATCTACATCACCGTCATTATCCAGATCGGCAGTATCTACCCGCACCACCCCGTCAGTCGAAGATTCCAATACAGAAGAAGTAAAAGTTCCGGTACCTGAGTTTTCCAGAATGATCAGGTTATCCTGTGCGTTGCTGTAGTCTGCAACAACAAGATCAATGTCGCCGTCATTGTCAAGATCTGCTGTCGCAATTTCATTTGGATCAACAAAACCACCGCCCACCACCGTCTTCCCGGAAAATTCGATACTCCCATCACCCTGATAAACGACAACTTCCCCGCTCCCCGAATCAATGGCTATCAGATCACCGTGTCCATCCGCATCAACATCAGCGATAGTGGTAAACGAAAACTGGCCACTAGAGAGTGCGCCGGACGAAACCTGATGTACTGGCAGTGCAGAAAACACAGGCGCATCATTTACTGCAAGTACATCAATATCAAGTTGATATTCTTGCGGTGCGACAGCATCGGCTGCCCATGCAAAGACATTGGCAACAAAAAGATCATTAGGGGTAAGTAATACACCACTGCCAGTTATATCCTGACGAAAAACACCCTCATCTGCAACAAACAATATCCAGCCATCACCAACCTGTCGCACGACTACGGTTGGCTCACCGGAGATCGAATCATTTACAAGCTCAATATCACCGGGCATAAGGTCGAGGCGACTAAAATTCCCGATCGAACCGGCCGCCTGAATTGGATCATTAATACTACCCACAACACCATACGGACCATCAATCACGGGATGCGAGTCATTAACAATGCTCCATGCGCTAACACCGGTTGATGCGATTGGCAGACCATAATAGTCAGAGAGAGGGTCTGCATAGTCAGCGTCTGCGGTGGAGATCACCACGCCTCCGCTGCGCACCCACGAATCTATCTCGGCCAATTCGGCAGCATCAAGCGCTACATCAAGAACAAAGCCGTTAAACATTACATCACCACCGGCAAGGTAGGTGGTATCTATATTGTTCTCAGTCTCCCCTGTTAGAACACGAACAGGATAGCTGCCACCTGATCCGAAGTTCGAGATGTCGCCCAGAATTTCATTTGTCCCGGACAGAGAAGACATACCGACAGTGAATTCGTTCGGACTTCCGGCTAATACAGTAATGGCATGCTTACCGGAATTAACAAAAAACCGGATATCTGAAATTGCTGAACCATTATCGTTTGCCGCCGGACGATAAATCAGCTCACCGGCATCAATGCTGGATTTGCTGACGGACTGATTTAGAGCAACAGGGACTCCTGAAATTGATAACGTACCGGCCAATGGCAACACGGCAAATGTAACTTCCCGCAGATCACTACCCACAGCGCCGGCAATACTGAAATCAGCAGCAGAAAAAACGTAGTCAACGTCTTCCTGAGTCGTGATGGTACCGGGTATCGAGGAAACAACTACGACATCTGCGGTGGCAGAATCATTGCCACCATCTCCGTCATTAAGTATAAAGTTAACCGTGCGGTATCCGTAATCGGTGGACGTACTGCTTATCGCAGCGGCATTCAACAATGCTTCTACACGCGCAACTCTAGCGTCGGAGTTAAAATCAACCTGAAATGAAACTTGACTGACACCGCTTATCGAACCAATCGCAACACCGGAAACAGAGACAACAGAACCATCTGCAACACCGGATGACAGGGTAACCGGACCCGGCACTATTTCCAGTTGATCTGACGTATCAAATCCCCCACCAGTAATGCGCAAAAAGCCATTGTCAAAATCGGCATTGTCGATGTCAGCAATTGCTACGGGAACAGCGACATCTATTGTTTTTGATGTACCATCATTTTCAACCTGCAAAAGATCGCTGTGCAAATCGACTATTCGCGGTGAATCATTAACCGGTATCACGTTGATGGTAATACTCTGATGATCTTCAGCGCTGTCTGATGCCAGACCGGCAATTTGCTCCGGCGTCAGCGCTCTGTCAAACACCCGAACATCATCAATGCGACCATTATAGTGAAGTGTGGCTCCACTGTTGGATCCGATATAACTATTGCCGGAGTACGCAATGGACCCGACGCCAGTGGTGCTGGCCGCTGCCACTCCGTCAATATACAGCGTGATCTCTTTGGTCGCATCGTCAAAGCTTGCCGCAACATGATGCCACCCCGTATTGATTATAGATTGCGACGACACGGCCACATGATACTGTGACCCGTCAAAATAGAACGCAACCACTTTTCCATTTTTATTCGGATCATCGATACGAATATCAAAGACACCCTCACCAACGGATATTAGTTCAGTGTTACCCCCTGTTGGATTAACCCAGCCCGCAGCAGTGATACTTGCAGGTGACCCGAATGTGCCCGGTATTAGTACATCCTGATCTAGTAAACCGTTGAGCTCCAGTACCTCTCCACGTATGGTATCTGTCACTACGTCAGCACCGTTTCGCAACAGTCCACTATTGGCAGACCCTTCGCTGACATCATCCGCTGTTCTATTTTCAAACGAATAAACTGCGCTGGTACCCGCAAGTGTTGCAGAGAACTCCAGCAACTCAGATCCATTGTAGTTGTTGTCGGGCTGATATCGCATACCGTCTAGTGCGTTATTAATATCACTTTCGGTTCCCTCGAACACCATACGTTCGTTATTCCAGCTGCCTGATATAAAGCTCAGACCAATAGTGGAATCAAGCGTTAGTTTGCCGTTCGCAACAGCAAGCGATACTCTCATCAACTCATTAGCTGATGTGCCATCATCAACTGTTAGAGCATCAGCGCCTGTAAAAAAGAACTCCGAGTCTTCATCAACACTCACCGCAAGCGGCGAAACCGCCACTTCGGTCACCTGTATAACATCAATCTCTACCGCTTCAAGCTCAGCACTGAATGCTGTTGTGTTTCCCCTTATGGACGCATCGCCATAGGAACCGGCAGAACCCGATGTTTGATCCCAGGCACTAACCGCCATTATTGCAGTACCGGAAAAACCAGTAGGTGGTTCAAAACGAATCCGGTCTGCCTCGCCAAGCAACAGGGCGTTGCTGCTGGAAACTGAACCAACCTGCAGCCAGTTAACAC
>CAYZVB010000007.1:16613-18407 GCA_964481315.1 uncultured Granulosicoccaceae bacterium | reverse complement strand
GTTAACACCGCCATCGATAGAGTATTCCCACGCGCTACTGTCGCTCGAACCAACAATAGCAATACCTTCAACTGCAGCGGCATCAAGATCGGTTACCCGATCGCCACCGTTGCTGGCAATAATTTCTGCAACAGTGTTGCCGTTGTTGTTTACCGAATTCTCAACCACGGGTGTTAGAAAGGTATCGCCCAATACATCGTACACAGGAGCATCATTAACGGCGTCGATGTTAACGGTGATGGTTTCACTAACTGACAACTCGCCGCCGCTGCCCTGCGCGCCGCCATTGCCGTCGCTAAGCGTCCATTGTAAATCGACACTGGCGGGTGGCGCGTCTGAAGTGTTCGTGTAGCGTATTTGCTGTATGAAATTCTGTACATCAGCCGTTGCCGGTATCTCGCCACTGGCATCTGTAAACACTACATCGATGTGCCCATCGCTCCAGTCTAAAGCACCGATCAAAGACCCATTTTTCAGAAGATTTGTAGTAGAAGTGGTCGACAGCCCACTGCCATCTGTAAACCAAAAGCGATCCTCATTGATTTCACCACTGGCACGTGCAAGTGACAACGACGCACCACTGTAATTTCCCAATCCGCCATTCAACGCATCGAGTTCAGCATCCGCGACCTGCACAGTGGGGTCAACAATAACAGCCAAATCTTTCTCTACATAGAGTGGCGTATTGTCCAGGCCGCTCAATGTCGGTGAAGTGTTCGCAGCAACGGGCGCGCCGTACAGTTCAGCTACATCGGCAGCCGAAAGTGCGCGATTATAAATACGAAGATCGTCTATCAGACCCTCAAAGTCATCCGAGTTGTTACCAGTCGCACCAACCAGTAGTGGTTGAGAGCTGCCAACCCCGCCTGACGTACTGCCAACGCCCCTTCGAATATCATTAATGTAAAGCTCCAGCATGCCGGCCGTTTTAACCCCTGTCACGAGGCGCCAGCTACCATCGAGCGCACCCGAGACACCGACAGATCCCCCATTCACTGCAAAGTTCATAGACCCGGAGTTATCTGGATAAAAGCGAAAACCATCCGGACCACCGCTTGACTGACTAACTACATGGGTCGGTGCAGCGGGTACATCACTCGATTTCATCCAGAACGAAACAGTAAAGTCACTTGAGCCAAAATCATATGCGACATTATCATTGGCAAAGAGCCACATGTTGTTGCCTGAGCCGTCAACGGTAAAATCCAACGCATAATTACCAACAGCAGTATCGCTGGTCCACAAGGTAGGGCTACTCAACCAGCCATCGTTATTGGTAACCGACGAGTCTGCTGCCGCAGTTGCTGTCCCTTCCTCGAACTCATAGTGCGCCACCAGATTGCTGGTAATATTCAACCGGTGTTGCCATTGTTGCTGAGCCAGTGGGCTGATGGCGATATCAGTCTCGACATTCCCGCTTACGTATTCAAGTGTCCAGTCCGCCCCCAGCGCGGTGCTGCCGGTTTTATCATCGCTGGCAGCAACATCACACTGGCACAGCTCAGCAAGCTGCTCGATAAGGTCTATACCGGCGTCCGTCGCAGCCAGGTCACAACCGTAGATAAGGAAATCAGCACCGGCCGATAAGAAATCGGACCAGTCAACAAGTTCATCTCCACGAACCTCAAGCAAATCCGCGTTCAGTGTTGTGGCACCCAGTTGCACACTGTCATCGCTGCCGTGAGAAATCAGGTGTATCGCATTGACGTGACCCAAAGTTTCAAGAGTTTCCGATACCTTGTGTAAGCCATCTAAGTTTGCTAGGAGAAGTACACCAAGAAACCAAGAAGACGG
>CAYZVB010000007.1:1895-16603 GCA_964481315.1 uncultured Granulosicoccaceae bacterium | reverse complement strand
ATAGTCTTCAACGCGACTATCGATATAGACCACCTCAATAACTTCAGTGGATTCAATAACCGATGAAGGTGCGACTTCGATCACATCCGCACTACCGGCTGACGTATTAGACGACGAAGAATCCGCGACCGGCTCTGGCTGGGCTGCCGTTGGTTGCGTTGTTAGTGAGTCTTCCGCCAGAGAGGATTCAAGCGCATGAGGAGAATCAGAAGGTGCCAGCTCACTCTCTGCATTCCCTGATGATGCGGGAACTTTCACTTCAGGAATTGCGAGCAAACCGGGCGGCGACAGGTCATCGCGAGAAAGCACATGGTCGCTTGAAGTATCTGCAGGATCTTCACCAGGTGCGAGGCCAGGCATAATGTCTGCGGAAAACAGAACTCTTGGCTCGAGCACCTCTACACAGGCTTGCCTTCGATCTACCGAAGCAACTGTACTGTTACGCCTTTTCTTCAAGCCCTGGAACCCAGCAGTTATTAGACACCTGCACTAATGGGTTGTATCGGCTACGTGAATATTGACTAAAATTCCGGATATAACCGGCAACTGCTTGATTTTGTTTATTTTCCCGCGGTCAAACAGAGAACTTGCGGATCACGCGGGGCGCTAACTAGTGACACGACCGATAAATACCGGCTGGAAGCAGTTCTGTGTCACGGTAAATCATTGAAAACTGATACTGACGGGCTGTCTCGCAGGCTCGTGTACGAAACGCGCCTTCGTCAATCAAATCTTCGTATTCCACTGAAAACACAGGCTTATTTAACGCAGTCATTTTCGCAACCCACTTGCAGTTGCCATAGCGATAACACGACTCGCTTTGCATCATGTCGACATCGAGGGCGACTTCATCGAGCAGTGCCTCGCCGTTTTTTAGCGAAAAAGCCATTCCCCGACTGTGCGCTTCTGCCGCCAGCCAGCGCACGTAGGCAACTGCATCTGCGCTGGAAATTGTGAAGCCGGTATCATTTTCATAGCCGTTGATGTTATCAGCATCGAGTACATCAAATCCTTTATCGCGACAGACGTCCATTCGTGCACGCATGATGGGGGCTAACAATTCAATCTGACGAATATCGAGCCACCACTCACCCGGCCAGCCGTAGTATTCGTTCCCGACCACGGCATCCGGAAACTGACTAAAGTCGTCACGCCAGTTTTCTGCACTGCCGGCACTGATGTAACACATCAACCGTGCGCCACGTGCTTTGGCAGCATTAAGCGACGCCTGTGAGGCTGCCGAATCCACAGCGTAGACATTTACACCTTCAACAAGCTGCAGATCACCCTGCAACTGCAATTGCCAGCGCAGATTGTCTGACGCCGCCGGTTGCCACCAACCAGCTGCGGCGGGGGCCGACCCGCCAAGTGCCCTGAGTCCGAACACCACTGCAAGCAGCAACGCTACTGTGCCTAAAATGATCGAACGGGCGGACACCAGCGGTACTGTCCGTTAGGCTGAAAACAGTTCGAGAATATCGTCGGCTGCCAGTCCGCGCACCACCTCTTCACGGTTTTCGACGACTATATCGGCGAGCTCTTTTTTACGGCGCTGCAAGTCGAGAATTTTCTCTTCCACGGTCTGTTCAGTGATCATCCGATAGACGAACACCGGTTTGTCCTGTCCGATTCGATGCGCACGATCAATAGCCTGATTTTCCACCGCCGGATTCCACCACGGGTCGTACAGAATGACGGTATCAGCGCGGGTAAGGTTAAGCCCGGTACCACCGGCCTTGAGTGAAATTAAAAACACATCTGCATCACCGGCCTGAAAAGTATCGACCGCCTCATCACGCTTGCGGGTTTTACCGGTCAGTTTGGTATAGCTAATGCCGGCCGACTCTATTTGCGCTTCTATTAACGACAACATTTCAGTGAACTGCGAGAACAGTAAAACCTTACGGCCTTCTTCGACGAAGGTTGGCAGCATTTCCATTAGTGCATCGAGCTTGGCAGACTGGGTAACACTTTGTGCCTGGCTCATTTTAACCAGCCGCGGATCAAGACAGGTCTGACGCATTCTCAGCAGCGCATCGAGCACCGTGATGTGACTTTGTCCAAGACCGCTTTCTGCCAGCGCACGACGCACCCGGCTTTCCATCGATGCTCTGATACCTTCGTAAAGCACTGCCTGTTCAGGATAAAGCGATATCCGTTGAATTATCTCAGTTTTCGATGGCAGCTCGGACGCTACAGCATCTTTGCTGCGTCGCAACACAAAAGGCTTTAAGCGTTTGGTTAAAGCAACCGCCGGCAGTTTGTCGGCATTTTTTTCGATAGGGGTACGGAAGGTTTTATTAAAATGCTTTTGATCACCAAAAAAGCCCGGCATCAGAAAGCGGAACTGTGACCAGACCTCTCCCAGGTGATTTTCAAGTGGCGTACCGGTCAGACACAGTTTGTGTTCTGCATTCACGGCACAGACGGCTTTGGCCTGCTTGGTCGACGGGTTTTTAATTGCCTGAGCTTCATCGAGAATCAGATAGTGATAGTTCTGATTCTGATGCACATCGAGGTCTCTCGATAACAACGCATAAGTCGTTAGCAACAGATCGTAGTCGGCAATTTTATCGAAGTACTCAATACGATCGACACCGTGCAGCACCGCTACTTTTAATGACGGTGCAAACTTCTCTGCCTCACGCCGCCAGTTACCCATCAGACTGGTCGGAGCAACCACCAGCGACGGCACCGTGCTGCGACCACTTTCTTTCTCGGCAAGAACGGTGGCAAGTGCCTGTACGGTTTTACCAAGCCCCATGTCATCGGCAAGAATACCGCCAAAGCCAAACTCTCTCAGGAACTGCAGCCAGCTTAAGCCTTCACGCTGGTAGTCTCGTAGATCGGCCGTGAGTGAATTCGGTACCTCGACCGATTCTATTCCCTTGAATGACTTTAAACGATCAAGCAGTTCTGCAAGTTTAGCCGGCACTTCCCATTCAAGATCAATCTCGCCAATAGAAATAATGCCGTCAGCAATATCGTTAATAACAGTAGACTGCAGGTCTGAAAAGCGCAGCTTGCCGTCTTCGTGCTCATGCATCTCAACCAGCACTTCAAGCACCGGGCGAATGTGTTTAATTGGAAATTCAATCAGCGTGTCTTCGTCTAGCCATACAGTGGCAGAAGACTCGGGGTCATTCAGGTAACGCGGCAGATCAGAACCGACCCGCTCCAGAAAACTGGCCAGCACCGGTATCAGCGCAATAGGCTGACCGTCAATAAAGAAATTCAGATCAAGATCAAACCAGTGGTTATCAGCTGAATGATTAACATTCATCTGCCACTCTTTGGAAGTAATGATCTTGAATTCAAACTCCGGGGTACGCTCGATTATCCAGCCATCACGACGCAGGTCGGCAAGCTTGCCGTCAATCAGGTCCTGCCATAACACCATGTCTTTGGATGTTTTAGCATTCACCGTCAGTTGAATTGAACCATCGACATGCAAACGGTTAACCCAGTCTGGCAGATCAGAACTGGTGAGCTGGTTAATCAGTGAAAGCTCACGGTCGGCCATGCGAATTACACGTACAAACTGACCATCAGACTGGCGATGCAAAAATTCTTTTTGATCCGAGATTGCCATCATGTGTGGCAAGCGCGCGCCGTCGTAGTCAACCAGCACTTCAGCGTAGCGATGCGTACCGGCACTGTCTTTCCGCGCCGTGAGCACTACCACGCCTCTTGGCTCCACGCCTGAAATCTGCCGGATATTTAAATCAGCCGGCAACGGTAGATCAACCGATTCCATCGATTCGACCATTAGCTCCGAGATACGCATGGCATCGGCCTGTGCAATCGGCGGCAGGTGCGGCACGCAGGCCAGAAACCTGGATGGCACGTCGGTTTCAATAACACCGCAGCGGGCAGTGCGAGTCTGGATATACCATGGCGGTTCGGTTGGCAGACTGACAAATTCTTCATCACTGCCCACCAGCGTAACGTCGAGCTGCCGGTAGCCATTGCCGCGCGAGGTCCAGTCGGCTCTGACCGGCAGGTTCTGACCGAACGACAGCGGCTCGCTGTCGAAGGCTTCGAAGTAACACGAACCGGTCTCGACCATCCAGCGGAACACCATGTAACCGTGCTCACCACTGAGGTTGAGTCCGGTGGGACTGTCTTTAAGGCCGATCAGTGCGTTACAGATGCGTGCGTCATGGCTGCTGAGATCAGTTGCGTCAAAGTGACGCCGATCGAGCGCCAGTGGTGACGACTTACCCAGACCGCCGCTGCGTAACTTGCGCGCAGAGTATGCTGCAACCTCAAAGCGGACATCCTGTCGCAATAAAATCTGGCGAATGCGGTAAAGCACCACAACTGCTTCGTCTGTCACTGACAAGTCGTCGCTTTCCGCCTGCTTGTTCAATGCATCCCGCCACAGCGCAATGGCATCGGCCGACGTGTCCGGCTGATCGTTGTGATCAATCCAGCTCAGTATGGTGGCAGCCACATGCTTGCAGTTAAGCCGTACCGGGCAACTGCAGGTGCCGCGCAGGCTGAGATTTTCACGACCGCGTGTAATCACCAGTCGCAACTCATAGGTATTGTCTGCGGTACCGTTAACCGTTGCAGTAACGGTTTTCACGCCGTCGAATTCCAGGTCAGTAACGCGCCCCTGATCGGCATACTCGCGCGCGCGCGCAAACGTCGCTTCATCGAACTCAATCGCACAGGCACGCAACAGCGCGTCCTTGCCAAACGGGTTGAACGAATCGGGTACTTCTGTAGGCAAATTGGCCGTGCTCATTGGTGAGCCTTACTAGTCATCAACCGTCCATTTCAACAAGAGGAGCGCTTCGAAGCAAGTTTTCGTAGTGTGCGCTAACCTGCCGCAGATTTATTGTGTTTAAAAAACCTGAATAAGCGAGGTAACTGAGCAGAAATCTCATGTCGCTCGCCCACTCGGGCAAATACTTCGGTGCTTTACACAGCCCGATGCTGGAGAGCTCGCAAAGTACCGGAATGTCTTCAAGATCGAGCTTGCCGCAAAACAACAGCAACATACAATCCGTTCTACCGTTAGCGACCAGTGCGCGCAAAAAGTTGTGTACACGAATCAAACCATCAAGATAAACAATGTCTTTGGTAAACGGAGCGCCGCCACTTAGCACACCACCGCGAAATACGCGCCGGGCGTTTTCAAATGACTGGTTTTGTGAATCAGTACGCTCGAGAAAGTAGTGATAAACCTCCAGAAAATCAGCACCATCGGCCGCCATTTGAATGGCCAGCGTGCGATCCGCCAGACGCCGCAACCGGTCGAGATCCATCGAACCGGTAATAAACTCTGAAAACACCGCCAGCCCTTCCTGGGTGCGCGTGGTACCGGCATGACTCGATCCCAGTATTGGAAGGTGTGTCTGGTACATGCCGTTAAGCGATGTGGCCACGTGTACACCGGCTTCGTGGTGAATCAGCTGGGCGATGTCTTTGTCGTTAAACTTTGCATCCCTGCGAATACGGATACGCTCACGACCGGCCAGCGCATTGGCGGATAACTCGTCAACCAGATAGACCTGCGGTGCGTCTTCACCAAACATCGCGCCGACGGCCTCTTCTATTTGCGCGGCCAGCGCTTCACTGCTGACTGTTTCCTGCGCTAAATATTTTTCGTTCAAACCGTCAAGTTGAGCCAGCGCGTCTTCAAAGTCGCTGGCGAGCGTTAATGCTGTGCTCGACTGATCAATGAGATAGTCACCGGGCGCACCGTAGAGCGCACTGGAGTGATCGTAGAAGGCGGGTGTGCCGCAACTGAGCATCATGTTAGCGCTGTGTTCAATGGCCGTTGCCTGCCGCTCCAGCCAGTCATCGATAGCAGAACTCTGCATCATACGCCGTGCTTCAGTGAGCGCCTCCATTACCGGTGAAGCATCGTACGATGGATAGGTCACCTCAGGTAACGACATGGCACCGGAGTCAAAGAACGAACGCCTGACCGAACCGTCCCACGCAAGATGACTCAGCACACGTGTTTTGCGCGCAGCATGCTGCAGCACTTCGCAGATTCTGGTTATTCGCTGTTTGCTGTTATCACCCATAGGCAATCCGGACGTGCGTAGCGCACTGAACCGGTCAAGTTTACCAGCTGTACAGGCGTTGAGGAATTTTCAGGACAAACCGCTCGACTATTGACTTGAATTTGCGGGCTGCCGCGTATCTACAGAAAAACAAACAGGAAAATCCGCTGGCGTTTCTTATCTGAGGCCGGAAAAGATCACCAGCACCAGGTGCCTAACCAACTCGTCAGACATTTCGCTGCGCAAAATTCGTTCTTCATCGTCTTTTGCAAGCACATCGGTTTCATCGTAGGTGTAGTCACGCGCCACCGAAACAGTCTGCAGCTTTGGCTGGCTTTCGACATTTTGCTCGATGGTTCCGGCCTTTACCCCATCGACAGAACGCACCGTACGTAAACCCACCGAGTGCAGCAGTTCGTACTCGCTCACTTTACCCGACGCACTGACTGATGCAACGCGCCTGGAAATGACCTCGTCGCTAACAATGACGACAGTATCTGCCTCTTCACGAAACGGTGCGAAACGAACTTGCTGCGCTGTTAGCGCATTGCGCAGTGGCTGCAGCACACTCACGCTGCCCTCTTCCACCAGATACAGCTCACCAACCAGTTCACTGCCAAATTGCTGGCTGCCACGCATGTTGAAACCACACGCGCTAAGCGAGGCGATCAGTGCCAGTATGAATAACCGTCGAATAATCATGAGGCGACAATGTTAACCAGTTTTTCGGGGACAACAATAACCTTGCGAATGGTCTTGCCTTCGGTGTGGCGTGCTACGTTTTCATCGGCCAGTGCCAGAGACTCGCATTGTTCACGTGTGCTGCCACTGGCGACGGTTATTTTACTGCGAAGCTTACCGTTTACCTGTACCACCAGCTCAAGCTCACTGCGAGCCAGCGCAGCCTCATCAAGCTGCGGCCAGCGTTCGTCAACAATTGCCGTCGATTTACCAAGCGCCTGCCACAACGAATGACAGACGTGCGGGATAACCGGCGACAGCATCAGCAGAGCCGATTCAATTGCCTCAGCAACAATGGCGCGATCATGATCACTGTTAATTTCATAACGATTCACTTCATTAAGTAATTCCATGATCGCTGCAAGCGCGGTGTTGAAGGTGTAGCGACGGCGCATATCGTCACTGACTTTTTTAATGGTTTCGTGGGTTTTACGCCGCAGTCCGAGCTGTACCTCGTTAAATTCGCCAACACTTGCAGACAAATCCACAGCCGCTGCACCGGTATTGCCGGATACATGGCCAGATACATGGCCGTAAACTGTTTTCCACAGGCGGCGAATAAATCGATTGGCGCCTTCTACACCTGCATCACTCCATTCAAGTGACTGATCCGGTGGCGATGCAAACATTGAGAAGAACCTGACGGTGTCGGCACCATATTCATCAATCAGTGCCTGCGGGTCTACGCCATTGCCCTTTGACTTGGACATTTTTTCCATGCCACCGACTGCAACAGCAGAACCATCTGAAGTCCGCGACGCCGCAACCACTTTGCCTTTGTCGTCTTTCTGAACTTCGACCTCTGCAGGTGTCACGTATTCCTTGCGACCGCGCTCATCTTCAGTGAAGTAGGTTTCGGCAACCACCATACCCTGCGTTAACAACCGCGTGAACGGTTCATCTGACGTTACCAGTCCTACATCGCGCATGAGCTTGTGGAAGAAGCGCGCGTACAGCAGGTGCAGTACTGCGTGTTCAATTCCACCGATATACTGATCGACCGGCAGCCAGTAGTTGGCGCGCTCGTCGAGCATGGAGTTGGCATCAACACAGCAGTAACGCGCGTAGTACCACGATGATTCGAAGAACGTGTCAAACGTGTCTGTTTCGCGAGTGCCGGGCTGATCAGTGCCAGGAAAAGTAGTTTCATAAAACCCGGGGTCTGACTTGATTGGTGAATTTACACCGGAGAATTCAACATCTTCAGGCAGCACTACAGGTAAATCCTGTTCGGGTACCGGTTGCATGTTGCCGTCTTTGTCGTAAACCACCGGAATCGGGCAGCCCCAGTAGCGTTGCCGCGACACACCCCAGTCGCGCAGCCGGTAATTCACTTTGCGTTTACCAATGTTGTCTGCTTCGAACTTGCTGCAGATTCCATCGACCGCTTCTTCGAACGTAAGCCCGTCGAATTGTTCGGAGTTGCATAACCTGCCGTGCGCCACCATAGCCGCTTCGGTGATATCTGCCGGCTGATCGTTCCTGTCGCAAATCACGACACGCTTTTCAATACCGTATTTTTCAGCAAACTCCCAGTCACGCTGATCGTGTGCCGGCACTGCCATCACCGCACCGGTGCCATAGCCCATCAGTACAAAATTGGCGACCCATACCTGTATTTTCTGACCGGTCAGCGGATGGATAAGATGCACGCCCAGCGGCATACCTTTCTTTTCCATCGTTTCCATATTGGCTTCGGACGTATCAGTGACTTTGCATTCTTCAAGGAACGCAGCAATCTCAGGGTTACTTTCAGCAACCTTTTTTGCCAGTGGATGTTCGGCTGCCACTGCCGCATACGTCACGCCGTAAATAGTGTCGGGGCGAGTGGTATAAACCGCGAGCTTACTGCCGTCGTCGACATCGAATTCGAATTCAAGCCCTTCGGAACGGCCTATCCAGTTACGTTGCATGGTGCGAACTGAATCAGGCCAGCCGTCGAGTTTGTCGATATCGTTTAACAGTTCTTCGGCGTAGTCGGTAATGCGAATAAACCACTGCGGTATTTCACGACGTTCGACCAGCGCACCTGAACGCCAGCCGCGACCGTCTACCACTTGTTCGTTGGCGAGCACGGTCTGTTCTTCCGGGTCCCAGTTGACCACGGCCATTTTTTTATAAGCCAGACCCTTTTCAATCAGTTTGGTAAAGAACCACTGTTCCCACCGGTAATACTCCGGCGTGCAGGTAGCAAGCTCACGCGACCAGTCGTACGCAAAGCCAAGGCTCTGCAGCTGCTCTTTCATGTATGCGATGTTTTCGTAGGTCCACGCCGCCGCCGGCACCTGATTTTTAATGGCCGCATTTTCGGCTGGTAAACCGAACGCATCCCAACCCATCGGCTGCAGTACATTTTTACCGAGCATACGCTGGAAGCGGGAAATCACGTCGCCAATGCTGTAGTTGCGCACATGGCCCATGTGCAGCTTGCCGCTCGGGTACGGAAACATAGACAGGCAGTAGTATTTCTCGCGCGACGGATCTTCCGTCACTTCGAAGCACCGGTTATCGTTCCAGTAGGCTTGCGCAGATTTCTCTACCGCACTGTTGTCGTAGACTTCTTGCATGTATCGAATATCAGGAGTAGGTGAATAGTTTTACCGTGACGAACAGTCGCGACGACTGATAAATCAGGCTCCCAGCCCGCCTATGATACAGCAATAGCTGCTAATTGCATGATTCGCAACTGTTAACCTGCCGGTATCGAGGCCACCCACACAAGTCGTGCCGGATTCAGTGAACATCAGATGACAGCTTAATCAGGCACTCACAATACCGAACAGACTCTGAACGTAAAAAACGCGGTGCAAGTGCCGCAGCCGGTAGTCACCGCAGCCGGCGGCGGCTGGCGAAAATAACCGAATGTCCGGCTGGAAGAAGGGACCAGTGAAGTCACCGGAGGATGTGTCAGGCAGCCTTGCGCAGATCGTACAGCGAGATAATCTCATCGACCGGATAACTGACTCCGGTCAGCGACACTTCGGCCAGCGCCAGACGTCGCGTCAGCTGCTGGCGCTGCAACGCAGCAGCGCGGTATTCGAGAAATGTGGAAGGATTGAATTCCGGATTGTTGTCGGTGTCCTTGCTATACAGCGTGACATAGCAGCGCGATGGCACATGACCAGAATCGATGCGTTGCTGCAACTTGGCATCGAGCAGCAGGCTCGTCACGGTATGTTCGAGAAAGCCGTGCTGGTCGATATCCGGATCAAAAAACTCTGTAATCAGGCGACTGCGCTCGGCGCAGCTTAGCCCGTATTCATCTGCCAGAATGGCCAGATTCTGCACTGCATAGCGATCAGATGATTGTATCGAATACGCAACCAGGCGCCGCAGTGATTCAATCAGATCATCGGGCAATGCAGCTTTCGACGCTGCTATATCGCCGGCGAACGAGCCAGTGTTCTGATGCTTTTCTATTTCACGCACCAGCTTAACCAGCAGCGGCCGCACAACATTGCCACGCAACCGGCATGACCAGTAAATTCTGACACCACTGTGTTTCCACCAGCCGTTCATGACATCGGGGTCGCGTATACCTTCTTCTTCACTAATAGCCGTGTCGATCAGTTTGGTGACAATGCCACACAGCGTATAGGGTTCGTAGGTAGCTGTTGCCTGTAAGGTCATTTCCGTGAAGCGATCAAAATTGTACTGCTGCTGCGGCAGAATCAGCCCTTCACATTCAAGCGTCGCACGCGCCTTCTCTGCGGCGGCCACGCTCGACTCTGCATCGGTAAGTTCCGATACCATCGCCGCCAGCGGTCCGCCAAAACGGTTTTTAATTTTGTTTAGTGACTGATCATAACCTGCTACCGGTCGGGAGCCGTCTTCGACCACATCGTGCAGAATCGCTACAGTTGCGACAGAAGGTTCCAGAGTCGGACCAAAAATCTGCTCGGCAACTGCAGCGATTCGCAACGAATGACCTATCATGGTGCCGGCAGATTTACGTCTGCCTTTTTCCAGATATTGCATCATTTCCAGCGCCGCCAGATGTATAGTACCCAGCGAGTTATAATTGTCAGCAGCGTTAAAGAGCTCTACCAGCGGCAGGTTGTTGTGAACATCCTGTACTGCTTTGCCACGCCTTCCAACCAGCCGCCGTTTTTTGCGCGAGTCTTCCAGTACATCGCTAACTGCCATCATTAACGTCTGTTCAATCGGCTCCGCCAGTGCCCCGTAGTCAACCCCGTGAATGCTGAGTGCGGCTTTGGTTCTGTGGTAATAGACACTCAGATAAGGGCGTTCGGGAAATTCACCGCTGCAGTCAATGCCGTGACGTGCCAGCTCTGCCTGTTTGTCTGCATCGAGATTGCCAAGCACCTCATCACCTGCAGCTCTTGCCACCAGCCTTAACTGACTGGCTTCAATAGCGGCAATTACATTGGCGTGCGGTCGCGACAGCTTAAGGCGATGACACTGCCCCGCCAGATAGGCACTGCAAAACGCTTCATGAGATTTTTTTAGCGCCACCAGATGCTCGCAGATATCTCTGCCGAACAGCGCACTAATCACTGCAAGATCGACGGTTGTGCGATTGCCCGGCAGCACCGCAGAGTAACGATCAGTACAGCCGGGAGTGTCTCTAATCATCGCCGCAATAATAAGATTATTGTCTATGGTCGAAGAACCGCGACGCCGGTTGCCGTATTTCTGCACACCGACCAGCATGGCACCGAGCAGCACATCAGCGGCAATACTCGGTTCGAGCTTGGCAAGACAATTACTACTGATAGCCTTGCCTCTGGCTTTTAACTGATGCAGCTGTGAATCGAACGGGAGTTGTTCGGCGTTGGCATCAAAGTCAGGTGTTAGTGCATCGCAAACAATTTGACGCCCGCGTACAGTACGCAACACACCGTCAGGTAAATCTGCAATGTTTATTAACTGTTCGCTTTCACATTTCAGCCACTGTCGGGAAACCACACCGATCAGCGCGCGTTGATCGTCGCGGGTGGCAACCAGCAGATTGTAGGCTCTCAGCAGATTTTCAATATCCGGTGAGCAACCCCGAACAGTTTTACTCATGACCAACAACATTGCCGCCTGTGGCGGTGCCTGTGCAGTTTAACTGGAGCGTGTCACGATGAAGATTGCGCACGCCATAGACTGTCGACGGCGCTGCATCGGATTACTTAAATGGTTTTCGGAATCTTTTACTTTAAGCGACGGAACGACGCTGTACCAAATCAGAATGCGATGTTCTCATCACCGCACAGCTGCTTACTGGATAATGGCAGAGGTAAAGATATGTCCGGACTCAAGCATCCAGCGGCCCTGCACACTGATACGCAGCTCTTTGCCCAGATGATTGTTACAGATAATCCTGGATTGATATGCCTGGCGATCCATATCGAGAACAACTTCACATTGCTTGAAGTCGATAAACGCTTTCACCATGTGGTAGCAGCATTTGTAGTTTGACTCTTTAATCGAGAAGATCAGTTTTCGCACCCAGCCTTCCGTTGACTCGGTGGCGTGTAGCTCTGCCTCTGTCAGCACCACGTCTTCGACTTCGGGGTTTAACGCCTCGAGTGTTTCAACATCGATTCCAAGATCAGAAATAGACTGAGTTGACGCCACGGCGACAGCGCAGAAGTCGTCACTGTGACTAATGCTGCCAATAACGCCATCGGGCCACAACGGCTGACGGTAGTCGCCAATAAGCAACGGCTGGGCGGTACCGGTGAGGGCTGCAATTAGTCGTCGGGCCTGATCGCGCCCGGCCGCGAACTCGGCCAGTCGCTTGCCGCAGACATCACCCAGTTGAGCTTCTTCAGCAGGCACCAGCTCAGTAGGCCAGCTGTCGCGGTGCTCAACCAGAGTCAGCACGCCATCCGGAAACAAGCCGGAGACGTCCGGGGCAGTCTGAGTGCCTTGTCGGGCTGGCAGAAACTCCGCTTCGTTTACATCGGCGGAGTTAGCTGGGTAGTTCATAGATCCGTTTCCATCGGTAAGTGGCAAACGCCGTACTGCTAATATGTCAGGACAAAATACCAGATTTCAAGCGTCGCAGAAATATTCGCGGTGACGATTGCGTCAGGTTCGGGGCAATTTGCGCAGTGATGACTTGATGGGTCCATTTGCCCGCAACAAACGCGTGAGCGCTCCACAGGACCGGGATGCTTCAACAACTTCAGCGCCAATCGAACTTCATATCAAGGCATTTCACAGAATACCAGATTACTGCGATGCAGTCGGGATTCAATGCCCGAATGGTGTCAGCGGAATACCCATTCCGGCATTTCTGCGACCGAATTGTCCACGCAGCGGCTTGACGGTATCGAGCAGTAACATGGACGACTGACGCGCTAACCCCAGCGAAGCCGACAGTGGCCAGCGGTGCCTGCGAAACACCCGGGCCAGTGTGTCTGTCTGGCGCACAACAAACTGCTGATCGGAGCGCCGGGCGGTGGTGAATTTTTCCAGCGCAGTTTCGATATCGGGATGGGCAGCAAGTTGCCCGGCAAGCTCGAACACATCGCGCAGCGCGAGATTCAGGCCCTGCCCCGCCACCGGATGCAGTGTTCTGGCGGCATTGCCGATTAACACACTGCAACCGACAGTCTGGAGTGCCGCTTCGGTTAATTTGAGCGGCAGCACGGCACGCGGCCCGATATCCCGGATCTGCCCGAGCCTGCCACCGAAGCGTTGCTGAATTTCGGCAATTAGCTGCTGATCAGTCAGCGCCCGGATCTCGTCGGCGCGATCGGCCGGCACGGTATACACCAACGCCATTTGTTGCTGGTCAAGCGGCAGCAAAGCCAGCGGGCCGGTATCGGTAAAACGTTCGAACGCAACGTGATTGTGGTCGCGCTGACAAACCACATTGGCAACCACGGCCAGCTGCTCATAGTCGGTGGTTTTTACATCAATCCCAAGCTGTTGCCGCAATGATGAAGCGGTACCGTCTGCCGCCACCAGTAGTTGCGTCTCACATGATTGCCCGGCTCCTGCCGAATGAATTTGCAGCGACAGCGGATTACCTGGTTCGCCATTGAGTTGTACGCGTGACGACTGCAGGCTGCGGATATTCGGCTCGCTTCGGATCATGTCTGCCAGATGATTTTCAAGCAGATGATTTTTCACCACGTAACCGAGCGCCGGAATGGAAAATTCACCGGCATTAAAACGCACCGCCCCGAACTTACCCTGTTGGTTAACCAGTACAGAGTGAATCGGACAACCGAGTTCAGCCCACAACCCCGCAGATGCAAGCAACTGTTGCGACCGGTAGGAAACGGCAACGCTGCGCACTGACAACGGGTTTTCCGGTGCACCGGTGGCCGGGTCGGCGGCGTCGACCAGAGTCACTTCAAATCCGCAGCGCGCCAGCAGCAGTGCCTGCACACTGCCGACGATGCCGGCACCCGCGACTACGGCAGACTTCGGACTGTTAGTCACATCAGCCTTCCGCCATTAGCGCTTCGATTTCATCGATACTTTTTGGTACCGATGAAGTAATGATCTCGGGTCCGTCTTCAGTGACGATGACATTATCTTCGACACGGATACCAATGTTTCTATAGCGCTTCGGCACACCGGAGGCTTCCGACAAGTACAAACCGGGTTCGATAGTCAGCACCATACCGGGCTCAAGCGCACGCCATTTGTTGTCAACTTTGTAGTCACCAACATCATGCACATCAAGCCCCAGCCAGTGGCCGGTGCGATGCATAAAGAAGCGCCGGTATTCTTCATCTTTTATCAGCTTGCGAACATCGCCTTTTAAAATGCCGAGCTTGACCAGGCCTTTGGTAATGACTCGCACCGCTGCTTCATGCGGGTCGTTCCAGTTGTTGCCGACAACGGTTTTTTCTATCGCAGCAAGATTCGCGTCGAGCACAATCTGGTAAATTTCGCGCTGTGCATCAGAGAAGCGACCGTTAACCGGAAATGTTCGCGAGATGTCTCCGGCATAGCCCTGCCATTCAGCTCCGG